>NZ_CP119082.1:0-285000 GCF_029027965.1 Paracoccus sp. S3-43
GTGGGGTGTTGCCGCAGTTCAGTCCGTCCGACCCGCGTCGGGGATCCTGTTTCGTCGGAAGGTCCGGCGAAGGCTGGGGACAGGAAAGATAGGGCAGACCATGGACGACATCTGGGGCCAGGCATGTGCCGCGCTTGAAACAAGCGTGGGACCGAACAACTTCAACCACTGGATCAAGCCCCTGCGCCTGACCGGCGTGGATTCGGGGATCGCCCATTTCGCCAGCCCGACGCGCTTCATTTCCGACTGGGTGAACCGCCATTTCGCCAAGGACATCCTGGGCGAGCTGAGCCGCCATGGCGCGTCCGTGGAACGCCTGCGCTTCGAGGTCGTCCCCCAGACCGCGCCCGGCCGCGCCCGTCCGGCCACCGCCACCGCCACCGCCGCGAAGCCTGCGCGCCCCATCGCCTCGGCCGCCGCGCCCGCGACCGCGCGGGTGGCGCGCGCCGACCTGGGCGCGCCGCTGGATCCGCGCTATACCTTCGGCAATTTCGTGGTCGGCAAGCCCAACGAACTGGCCCATGCCGCCGCCCGCCGCGTGGCCGAGGGCGGGCCGGTCGGCTTCAACCCGCTGTTTCTCTATGGCGGCGTCGGCTTGGGCAAGACCCACCTGATGCACGCCATCGCCCATGACTATCAGGCCCGCCACCCGGCGGCGCAGGTGCTGTATCTGTCGGCCGAACAGTTCATGTACCGCTTCGTGCAGGCCCTGCGCGAAAGCACGATCATGGATTTCAAGGGCATGTTCCGCAACGTGAACATGCTGATGGTCGACGACGTGCAGTTCATCGCCGGCAAGGACAGCACCCAGGAAGAATTCTTCCACACCTTCAACGCCTTGGTCGATCAGGGCAAGCAGATCGTCATTTCCGCCGACCGCGCCCCGGCCGAGATCAAGGGCCTTGAGGAACGCATCAAGTCGCGCCTGTCCTGCGGGCTGATCGTGGATCTGCATCCGACGACCTACGAATTGCGGCTTGGCATCCTGCAATCCAAGACCGAAGGCTTCCGCGCCCAGCAGCCCGATCTGGAAATCGGCGCCGGGGTGCTGGAATTCCTGGCCCACCGGATCACCACCAACGTCCGCGTGCTGGAAGGCGCGCTGCAACGGCTGTTCGCCCATGCCAGCCTGCTGCGCCGCGAGATCACGCTGGAGGTGGCCCAGGAATGCCTGGCCGACATCCTGCGCACCAACGACCGCAAGATCTCCATCGACGACATCCAGCGCAAGGTGGCGGAACATTACAACATCCGCCTGGCCGACATGGTGGGGCCCAAGCGCGCCCGCAACGTCGCACGTCCCAGGCAGATCGCCATGTATCTGTCCAAGCAGCTGACCAGCCGGTCCCTGCCGGAAATCGGCCGCCGCTTCGGCGGGCGCGATCATACCACGATCATGCACGGCATCCGCAAGGTCGAGGAGCTCGTGGTCGAGGATCACGCCCTGGCCGAGGATGTGGCCCTGCTGAAGCGCCTGCTGGAAGCGTGAACGAAACGCTTGTGACTGCCTGCGCGGGCCGTTACAAAACAGGTCCGTTTACGGGCCGGAATGGCCGCAGGCACAGGGAAAAGCGATGAAATTCTCGATCGAGCGCGCCGTTCTGGTCAAGGCCGTCTCTCAGGCCCAGTCGGTCGTGGAACGGCGCAACACCATTCCGATCCTGGCCAATGTCCTGATCGAGGCCACGCCCGAGGGCGTCAGCTTCCGCGCCACCGACCTGGATACCGAGGTCGTGGACCGCGCCCCCGCCCAGGTGGAACGCCCCGGCGCCACCACCGTCAGCGCGGTGATGCTGAACGAGATCGCGCGCAAGCTGCCCGACGGCGCCTTGGTCCAGATCAGCAGCGACGACGCGGCGGGGCGGCTGGCGGTGCAGGCCGGGCGGTCGTCCTTCAGCCTGGCCACGCTGCCGCGCGAGGATTTCCCGGTCATGGCGTCCAGCGAATACAGCGTCAATTTCAAGGCCAGGGCCGATCTGCTGCGCCGCCTGTTCGACAAGGCGAAATTCGCCATCTCGACCGAGGAGACGCGCTATTACCTGAACGGCGTCTATATGCATGTGGCGCAGGTCGACGGCCAGCCCATGCTGCGCTGCGTGGCGACCGACGGGCACCGGCTGGCGCGGATCGACGCGCCGCTGCCGGTCGGCGCGGATGACATGCCGGGGGTGATCGTGCCGCGCAAGACGGTCGCCGAACTGCGCAAGCTGCTGGACGACGACGATACCGACATCGCCGTGTCGGTCAGCGAAACCAAGGTGCGCTTCGCCACGCCGACGCTGACGCTGACCTCGAAGGTGATCGACGGCACCTTCCCGGATTATTCGCGGGTGATCCCGATGAACAACGCCCGCAAGCTGGAAGTCGACGCCGCCGATTTCGCCCGCGCGGTGGACCGGGTGGCGACCGTCAGCAGCGAACGGTCCCGCGCGGTCAAGCTGGCGCTGGATCAGGACCGGCTGATCCTGTCGGTGAACGCCCCCGACGCGGGCGCCGCCGAGGAGGAACTGATCGTCGCCTATGCCGACGACCCTCTGGAAATCGGCTTCAATGCCAAGTATTTGCAGGAAATCGCCAGCCAAGTGGACCGCGACAACGCGGTGTTCCTGTTCAACGGCTCGGGTGATGCCGCGCTGATCCGCGAAGGGTCGGATCAAAGCGCGGTCTATGTCGTCATGCCGATGCGGGTGTGACGCTTCGGCATCTGTCGCTGGCGCAGTTCCGGTCATGGTCCCGGCTGGATCTGGATCTGGACCGGCGGCCGCTGGCGATCTTCGGCCCGAACGGTTCGGGCAAGACCAATATCCTTGAAGCCGCATCGATGCTGGCGCCGGGCCGTGGGTTGCGTGCAGCGCCCGCCCCCGATCAGGCCCGGCAGGGGCGCGACGCAGGCTGGCGGATCCGGGCCGCGATCGACGACCACGCGATCGAGACCGCCGCCCCGCCGGGCCAGTCGCGCGGCGTCCTGATCGACGACAAGCCGGCGGCGCAGACCGCCCTGGGACGGCTGCTGCGGATCCTGTGGCTAGTGCCCGCCATGGACCGGCTGTGGTCCGACCCGCCCGAGGCGCGGCGGCGTTTCCTGGACCGCGTGACGCTGAGCCTGTTTCCCGACCATGCCGACCTGGCGCTGACCTATGACCGGGCGATGCGGGAACGGAACCGCCTGCTGAAGGACCAGATCGGCGATCCCGGCTGGTATCGCGCGCTGGAAGCCCAGATGGGAGACGCGGGCGCGGCCCTGACCCGCAACCGCCAGGCCGCGCTGACGGCCATCATGGCCGCGCAGGACGGCGGCGACTTTCCGGCCGCGACCCTGACCCTGCTGCCGGGCGAAGGCCAGGCCGACGACCCCGACCCCGACAGCATCGCCGCCCGCCTTGCCGCGATGCGCCCGCGCGACCTGGGCGCGGGCCGCAGCCTGACCGGCCCGCACCGCGCCGATCTGGGCGCGGTCTGGGGTCCGCAGGACATGCCCGCCGCGCTGTCGTCCACCGGCGAGCAAAAGGCGCTGCTGCTGTCCCTGATCCTCGCCAATGCCCGCGCGCTGTCCGACCAGCCGGTCGTTCTGCTGCTGGACGAGGTGGCGGCCCATCTGGACGCCGACCGCCGCGCGGCGCTGTACGACCGGATCTGCGCCCTGCCCGCGCAAAGCCTGCTGACCGGCACCGGGACCGAGCTTTTCGACAGCTTCGGACCCCGCGCCCGGCGGCTGGCGGTGACCCGCGCCGAAGAGGGTTCCGGGGCTGTGGAAATCCCCGGCTGAACCCTGCCGAAAAGGCAAAAAAATCCCGTCTTTCCCGTGACTTTCGCTGCCGGAAGGCTTATATCGGCAGCACAGGAACAGGACAATTTCACGCATGGCCGACACGATCCCGCAAAGCGCCGAATACGGCGCCGATTCCATCAAGGTTCTCAAAGGGTTGGAGGCCGTGCGCAAGCGGCCCGGCATGTATATCGGCGATACCGACGACGGGTCCGGCCTGCACCACATGGTCTACGAGGTCGTGGACAACGGCATCGACGAGGCTTTGGCCGGTCACGCCGACTATGTGCGGGTGAAGATCCATGCCGACAACAGCGTCTCGGTGCGCGACAACGGCCGCGGCATCCCCACCGACATCCATGCCGGCGAAGGCGTCTCGGCCGCCGAGGTCATCATGACCCAGCTTCATGCGGGCGGGAAATTCGACCAGAACAGCTACAAGGTCTCGGGCGGGTTGCACGGCGTCGGCGTGTCGGTGGTGAACGCCCTGTCGGACTGGCTGGAACTGCGCATCTGGCGCAACGGCAAGGAACATTACGCGCGGTTCGAACATGGCGACACCGCCGAACATCTGCGCGTGGTGGGCGATGCCGCGCCGGGCGAAAAGGGGACCGAGGTGCGGTTCCTCGCCTCGGCCAAGACCAACGATCCGAACGGGACGTTTTCCAACCTGGACTACGTCTACAAAACGCTGGAAAACCGCCTGCGCGAACTGGCCTTCCTGAACAGCGGCGTCCGCATCATCCTGGAGGATGAGCGCCATGCCGAGGTTCAGCGCACCGAACTGTTCTATGATGGTGGCGTGCGGGAATTCGTGAAATACCTGGACCGGTCGAAGACTCCCGTCATGGCCGAGCCGATCTTCATGACCGGCGAGAAGAACGGCATCGGGGTCGAGGTCGCGATGTGGTGGAACGACAGCTATCATGAAACCGTGCTGCCCTTCACCAACAACATTCCGCAGCGCGACGGCGGCACCCATCTGGCGGGCTTTCGCGGCGCGCTGACCCGCGTCATCACGAAATACGCCCAGGACAGCGGCATCGCCAAGCGCGAGAAGGTCGATTTCACCGGCGACGACGCCCGCGAGGGGTTGACCTGCGTGCTGTCGGTCAAGGTGCCCGATCCGAAATTCTCCAGCCAGACCAAGGACAAGCTGGTCTCGTCCGAAGTGCGTCCGGCGGTCGAGAACCTCGTCGGCGAAAAGCTGGCCGAGTGGTTCGAGGAAAACCCCACCGAAGCCCGCGCCATCACCGGCAAGATCGTCGAGGCCGCGCTGGCGCGCGAGGCCGCGCGCAAGGCCCGCGAACTGACCCGGCGCAAGACCGCGATGGACGTGGCATCCCTGCCCGGCAAGCTGGCGGATTGCCAGGAAAAGGATCCGGCCCTGTCGGAACTGTTCATCGTCGAGGGCGACAGCGCGGGCGGATCCGCCAAGCAGGGCCGGTCGCGCCAGAACCAGGCGGTGCTGCCGCTCCGCGGCAAGATCCTGAACGTGGAACGGGCACGCTTCGACCGGATGCTGTCATCGGAAATGATCGGCACGCTGATCACCGCGCTTGGCACCGGCATCGGGCGCGACGAATTCAAGCTGTCCAAGCTGCGCTATCACAAGATCGTCATCATGACGGATGCCGATGTGGACGGCGCGCATATCCGCACGCTGCTTCTGACCTTCTTCTTCCGGCAGATGCCGGCTCTGATCGACGCGGGGCACCTGTATATCGCGCAGCCGCCGCTGTATAAGGTGTCGCGCGGGCGGTCCGAGGTCTATCTGAAGGACGAGGCCGCGCTTGAGGATTACCTGATCCAGCAGGGCATCGACGGGGCGGCGCTGCGGCTCGCCTCGGGCGAGGAAATCACCGGAGCCGACCTGGCCCGCGTGGTGGATGAGGCGCGGACCGCGCGCCGCATTCTGCGCGCCTATCCGACCCATTATCCGCCCCATATCACCGAACAGGCGGCCATCGCGGGCGCGCTGCTGCCGGGCCGGATCGACGCGGACGCCCAGGGCGCGGCCAATGCCGTCGCCGCCCGCCTGGACATGATCGCCGAGGAATACGAACGCGGCTGGACCGGCCGCCCGACCCAGGACGCGGGGATCCGCCTGACCCGCACCCTGCGCGGGGTCGAGGAGAACCGGACGCTTGACGGCCAGATGCTGCGCAGCGCCGAAAGCCGCCGCCTGGGCGAGATGACCCAGGCCTTGCAGGATGTCTATGGCCGGGGCGCGCGGCTGGTGCGCCGCGACCGCGACCAGCCGATCTTCGGCCCGCTGGGACTGTTGCAGGCGATCTTCCTGGAAGGCGAAAAGGGCCTGTCGCTGCAACGATATAAGGGGTTGGGAGAGATGAATCCCGAACAGCTGTGGGAAACCACGCTGGATCCCGGCGCGCGGACCATGTTGCAGGTCCGGGTCGAGGACGTGGCCGAGGCCGAGGATCTGTTCACCAAGCTGATGGGCGACGTGGTCGAACCGCGCCGCGAATTCATCCAGCAGAACGCGCTGAGTGTGGAAAACCTGGATACCTGACCGGGCCGGTAACGGATTTGCCGCCGCCGCGCTTCTGTCTGAAAGCTGCGGCAGCCTGGCGTGGCGCGCATGGCGGCCCGGCCTTTTTCAGGCCCGATGATTGCGGCGCAGGATCGCGCCGACCGGAACCGGCAGCGCCCGCGTTCCGCCGCAGGCGATGGCCAGCCCCTGCGGCACCAGGGACGACAGGGCCGGGCTGTCGATGGCCAACCCGCCGGTATAGGCGCCGAAGGCGGGCAGGATCAGGTGGTCCGGGCCGATCAGGAAACAGCGCCGCCGCTCTCCGGCCAGCCGGAGGCAGGGATGGAAATGGCCCGACACGTCCGGCCCCCGCCCGGCCTGGTGGCGCAGGACCAGCCCGTCGGCCAGTTCCGCCACCGTCTCGCCCGGCAGGCGCGGGCAGACGGGGGACGGGTCGTGGTTGCCGCTGACCCAGATCCAGCGGCGGCCCCGCCCCATGCCGCGCAGCCGATCGCACAGCATGTCGGGCAGCGCCAGCGCCGCCGCATCGTCGTCGAAGCCGTCGCCCAGGCTGACCACGCAGGCGGGATCGGTGGCGGCGATCTCGGCCTCCAGCCGGTCCAGCGTCGCCAGCACCTCATAGGGCGGCAGCAGCGACCCGCCCCGACGCGCCATGCGCTCGGACTTGCCCAGATGCAGGTCGGCGACGATCAGCCAGCGGCGGTCGGGCCAGAACAGCGCGCCGGACGGACGCGCCTGCAACTGCTGCCCCGCGAAATCGAAGCGGTAACTCACGCCAGCCCCGCCTCGGCCATCAGGGCGGCGGCCTCGGCCTCGGCCAGGCGTTCGCGGCCCGCGCCGGTGATCGGCACCCGGCCGTATTCCAGCAGCAGCGGCGCGGCCAGCGGGGTGACGCGGCCCGTCATGCGGTGGTCGATCTGGGGGGAACGGTCCAGCATCTCCTCGATCCGGTCGAAATCGACAAGACCCCGGCGCGCCTCGTCCGCGGTGATCCGCAGCAGCAGGTGGTCGGGGTCATAGCGGCGCAAGGTATCGTAAAGGATGTCGCTGGAAAAGGTCGCCTGCTTGCCCGACCGGCGCCCGCCCGGCATGTTCCGCTGGATCAGGCCCGAGATGATGGCGACGTTGCGGAAGGTCCGCTTCATCACCGCATTGCCCGCCAGCCAGTCGCCCAAGCCCGCCCGCAAGCCGTCGCGGTCCAGCAGCGGCGCGGGATCCGTGACCGGATCCAGCGACCAGATCAGCAGCGCGTAATCGGTGGCGATAAAGCCCAGCGGACCAAGCCCCGCCTCCTCCATCATCCGGGTCATCAGCAGGCCCAGGGTTTGCAGCGCATTGCGCCCGGCAAAACCATAGAGCGCGAAATGCCATCTGCCCTGGAACGGAAAACTCTCGCTGACCAGCACGCCGGGGCGCGGCAGGACGCTGATCTGGTCCTGAAGGGCCAGCCAGTCGGCGGTATCGGGCGGCAGCACCCAATGACGCGCGGGATCGCCGATCAGCGCCTGCACCCGATGCGACAACTGGGTCGAGGTCGCCAGCTTCAGTCCCGAATAGACCGCGATCCGGGGCTGGCGGGTCGGCTGCTTCGTCACCTCGATCACCATTTCGCGCATCGCGTCATAGCGCACGGTCTGCCCGCCGATCAGGAAGGTGTCGCCCGGCACCAGGGTCGCGGCGAAGCTTTCCTCGACCTCGCCCAGGGGCACGCCGCCGCGCCCGCGCAGCCGGACCTTCAGCATCTCGGCCTCGACGATGGTGCCGACATTCATGCGCAGGTCGCGGGCGGCGCGGGGGTCGCGCAGCCGCCACAGCCCGCCCTTCAGCATCAGCCGCTGCCAGCGGTCATAGGCGCGCAGGGCGTAGCCCCCGGTCGCCGCGAAATCCAGGCAATCGTCGAACTGCGCGCGGGTCAGGCCGCGATAGGGACCGGCGGTGCGGACCTCGGCGAACAGCGCATCGGCGTCGAAGGGACCGGCGCAGGCGGTCAGCAGGATATGCTGGCACAGCACGTCCAGCGGGCCGGGGCCGCGCGGGTCGCCGTCCAGGTCGTGTTCGTGGACAGCCTCAAGGGCCGCCACGCATTCGATCACCTCGAAGCGGTTGGCGGGCACGATCCGCGCGCGGGAAGGGGCGTTATAGCGGTGGTTCGCGCGCCCGATCCGCTGGACCAGCCGCTTGACGTTCTTGGGCGCGCCGACCTGGATCACCAGATCGACCGCGCCCCAGTCGATGCCCAGATCCAGGCTGCCGGTCGCGACCACGGCGCGCAATGCGCCCGCCGCCATCGCGGCCTCGACCCGCTGGCGCGCCTCTCGGGCCAGGCTGCCGTGATGCAGACCGATGGGCAGGTTGTCGTCATTCGCCGCCCACAGCGCCTGAAAGAACAGTTCCGCCTGGGCGCGGGTGTTGATGAAGATGATGGTGGTGCGGGCCTGCCGGATCTGGTCCAGAACCTCGGGGACCGCGTAATGGCCGCCGCCGCCGGACCAGGGCGCGGGGCGCGCGGTCGCCAGCATGGCGATGTCGGGTTCCGGGCCGGGATCGGCCTGGATGACCGCCGCGCCGCCCATGAAATCGGCCAGCGCCTGCGGATCCTCGACGGTGGCCGACAGGCCGGTCGCGATCAGGCCGGGGGCCAGCGTGCGCAGCCGCACCAGGCACAGCATCAGCTGGTCGCCGCGCTTGTTTTCCGCAAGCGCGTGCAATTCGTCCAGCACCACCCGGCGCAGGCTGCCGAAGATCTGCGGCGCCTGTTCATAGGACAGCATCAAGGCCAGCGATTCCGGCGTGGTCAGCAGGATCTGCGGCGGATCGATCCGTTGCCGCGCGCGCTGCGAGGATCGCGTGTCGCCGGTCCGATCCTCGACCCGCACGGGCAGGTTCAACTCGGCCACCGGGCGCGCCAGGTTGCGCGCGATATCCGCCGTCAGCGCCTTCAGGGGCGAGACATAGAGCGTGTGCAGCCCCTTGTGGCCGTCCTTCAGATCGACCAGCGAGGGCAGGAAACCGGCCAGCGTCTTGCCGCCGCCGGTCGGCGCGATCAGCAGCGTGTCGCCCCTGGCCTCCAGCAGCGCGATCTGATGCGGATGGGGCTGCCAGCCCTGGCGGGCGAACCAGTCCTGGAGATCGGGCGGCAGGGTCACGCGATCATCGCCTTCAGGGTGGACAGGTGGTCGGCCTCGGACGGGGGCTTGTCCCAGCGGATCCGGCTGATGCGGGGAAAGCGCATGGCAACGCCAGACTTGTGGCGGCCGGATGCGTTCAGCCCCTCGAACGCGACCTCCAGCACCAGCTTCGGCGCGACCGAGCGGACCGGGCCGAAGCGTTCGACGGTGTTGTTCCTGACGAAGCGGTCCAGTTCGCGCAGTTCCTCGTCCGTGAAGCCGAAATAGGCCTTGCCGACCGGCACCAGTTGGTTGCCGTCCCACAGGCCGAAGGTGAAGTCGCTGTAGAATCCCGACCGCTTGCCATGGCCCCGCTGCGCATACAGAAGCACCGCATCGACCACATGCGGGTCGCGCTTCCACTTGAACCACGGCCCGCGCGGGCGGCCGCCGACATAGGCGGAATCGCGGCGCTTGATCATCACCCCCTCGATCACCGGGGCGGGCGGATCGGCGCGCAGGGCGGCCAGGTCGTCCCAGGTGGCAAAGTCCAGCAGCGGCGACAGGTCGATCCGGTCGCTGCCGAAATCCGCGCCGTCCAGGACAGTGCGGCGATCCATCAGCGGCAGGTCGCGCAGGTCGCGGCCCTGCCAGATCATCGCGTCATAGACCCGCAGCCCGGCCGGGTGGCTGTCCAGCATCCCGCGCCCAACCTGCTTGCGGCCCAGCCGCTTTTGCAGGTCGCCGAACACCGCCACGTCCTCGCCCCGCCGCACCAGCAATTCGCCGTCCAGGGCGCCGTCGAAATTCAGCGCCTCGATCAGGTCGGGGAAGCTGTGGCCGATATCCTCTCCGGTCCGGGAATAGAGCCGCCGCACCCCGCCATCGTTGATCGCCTGCACGCGGATGCCGTCCCATTTCCATTCCGCGACGTAATCGGCGGGATCGAAAGCCCGCAACTGGTCCAGATCGACCGGCGTGGACAGCATCACCGGGCGGAACGGGGCCTTGGCCGCGTGTTCGGGCCGCGTCCCGCCCGCGATCCAGTGAAACAGCGGCTGATAGGGGGGCGTCAGGCCGTGCCAGATCTCCTCGATCTGGGCCACGTCGGGGGTGCCCATCTCGGCCAAGGCGATGCGGGCCATGCGGGCGGAGAGGCCCACGCGCATGTTGCCGGTCGCCAGCTTCAGGAAGGCCAGCCGCTGCGACGGTCCCAGCCGGTCCAGCATCGCGGCAATGGCGGCGGGCAGCCCGGCCTTGCCGGTGTCCGACAGCAGGGCGACGGCCTGATGCAGCGGCACGTCCTCATCCCGGTCCGTGTCCCACAAGAGCGCGATGGTTTCCGCCAGATCGCCCACGAAATCATAGGACAGCGCGAAAAGCTGTTCGTCCACCCGTTCGACCATCAGCCCGCGCAAGAGGCCGGGCGTCACCGTGCGCAGCTTCAGATCGCCGGTCAGCGCGGCCAGGGCGAAGCCCCGGTCGGGATCCGGCGTGGCCTCCAGGTAATGCCGCAACAGCCGCAGCTTGGCATTGCGCGCGGGCGTGAAGGCCAGGCGTTCCAGCAGGGTGGCAAAACCCCTCATTCCGGCTCGTCCTCGTAGCCGACAAGGCGCAGGGGGCGGGCGGGGATGCCTTCGATCTCGCACCAGCGCAGCAGGCCGTCCTCGGCGCCGTGGGTGATCCAGACTTCCTGCGGAGCCAGTTCCCGGATCGTCTGCGTGACCTGCGGCCAGTCCACATGGTCGCTGATGACCAGGGGCAGTTCCACCCCGCGCTGCCGCGCCCGCGCCCGGACCGCCATCCAGCCCGAGGCGAAGCCGATCACCGGATCGCGGAACCGCTGCACCCAGGCGGATGCGAAGGCCGAGGGGGGAGCGATCACCAGCTGCGCCTCGACCGTGTCGGCGGTGGCGGGAACCAGCGGGCCAAGGTCGATGCCCTGGGCGACATGGTAATCGCACAGACGTTGCAGCGCGCCGTGGATGGCGATCGGGCCGTCGATCCCCGCCGCGCGGGCCAGCATGATCAGCCGCTGCGCCTTGCCAAGCGCATAGGCGCCGATCAGGTGGGGACGTTCGGGAAATTCGGCCATGCTGGCCAGCAGCCGCGCCATTTCCCCCGCCGGGTCGGGATGGCGAAAGACCGGCAGGCCGAAGGTCGCCTCGGTCACGAAGATGTCGCAGGGCACGGGGTCATATGCCGCGCTGACCGGGTTCGGGTGGCGGCAGTAATCGCCCGACACGACGATCTTCGGGCCATTGTCCGGCTGCACGGCGATCTGCGCCGATCCCAGGATGTGCCCGGCGGGATGGAAGCTGACCGTGGTATCGCCGATGCGGATGGGACCGTCCGCCGCCTGGCTGTGACCGGCGAAATCCGCGCCATAGCGGATCGCCATGATGTCCAGCGTCTGCCGCGTGGCCATCACCGCGCCATGACCCGACCGGGCATGGTCGCCATGGCCATGCGTGATCAGCGCGCGCGGGACCGGGCGGATCGGGTCGATGTAGAAATCACCGGGAGGGCAGTAAAGCCCGGCCGGCGTGGGATGCAGGATCTGATCGGCGCGCATGGGTCCAAGATGGTGAACATTCCATGAAAATCAACGCTGCGCCGCGCCGCCCCGTTCCCCGCGCATCCGGGCATAGTCGCGCACCATCGCCACCCGGCGCGGGCGGAAGCTGTCGCCCGTCAGGCTGGCCGCCGCGACGCGGTTCACGTGAAAGACGCGGTAATCCATCCGCAACCGGCAATGCGCCAGCAGCATCAGCGAGCGGTCGGAATAGGACAGGCCCAGCGGCCAGATCTCGCGGCGGGTCCGCTGGCCGTTCAGGTCGGTATAGTCGATCCGCAGCGCCTGTTCGTCCCAGCAGGCCGCCCGGATCAGCGCCAGATCGACAAGCGGCGCGGGCCTGTCGGGCGTCTGCAAAAAGCAGCGGGTGATCGCGTGCAGCGCCTGGCGCGCCTGGCGTTCCGGCAGGGTCGCCACGATCCGGGCCAGGGCGTCGCGGCCCGCCTGGACCAGTTCCGCGTCGCCCACGCCCGCCAGCGATTCGACGGCCAGGCGCAGGGCCTCGATCTCCAGCCGGGAAAAGCTTTGCGGCGGCAGGGCCGGATCCTCGGTCAGGGTGTATCCCAGCCCCGCGGCCCCGTCGATCAGCGCACCGCCCGCCCGCAGCGTGGCGATGTCGCGGTAAAGCTGGCGGGGGGATACGCCCGTCTCGGCCGCCAGCCGCGCGGCGGTCACCGGCGCGGGCAGGCGGCGCAGCGTATCCATCAGGCGCATCAGGCGGTCGGTGCGGGCCATGCTGTCACCATCTGTCAGGGCTTTGCGCTATCCTGTCGCCATAGCAACCACGGAGACAAGCCCATGCCGACACTCTATCACGCACCGCAAAGCCGGTCGGACACCATCGTCACGCTGATCGACCTGATGGGCATCCGCGACAGGCTGGACATCGTCGAGGTGACGATCCCCCGCCGCGACGGCAGCGGCGGGCGCGATCCGAAGAACCCCCACCCCGAGGGCAAGGTGCCCTATCTGGTGGACGGCGACGACCATGTCCGCGAACGCGGCGCGATCATCACCTGGCTGACCGACCGCTTTCCCGAAAGCGGCCTGGGCCGTCCGGTGGGCGATCCGCAGCGCGGCGCCTTCCTGTCCTGGCTGTTCTATTACCAGGGCGTGATCGAGCCGGTGGGCCTGCTTTATTCTCTCAGGATCGACCATCCGGCCTTGCAGGCGACCTTCCGCGACTATGACACGGTGGTGCAGCAGATCGAGGACAGGGTGGCGGACGCGCCCTTCCTGCTGGGGCCGGATTTCTCGGCGGCGGATCTGCTCTGCGCCTCGCCCTTCGTGTTCTTTGGCGAGATGATGCCGGTGACGCCGGTGGTGAAGGGCTGGGTGGATCGCTGCGCGGAACGGATGCGCGCAGCCTAAGCCGGGGGCGGGCGCCTGACGGGGACCACGGGCGCGGGCGCCTTGGACAGTTGCACCGCCAGGATGCCCGCCATGATCACGCCCACGCCGATCACGTCGCCCAGGGCAAGCTGTTCACCCAGCAGCAGCGCCCCGGTCGCGACCCCGAAGAAGGGCGTCAGGAAATGGAAGGTCGCCGCGCGCACCGCGCCGATGCGGCCGACCAGCTTGAACCAGACCCAGGTCGCCACAAGGCCGGGCACGATCACCGTATAGAGAAATGCCCAGACCAGACGAGAGGTGTAATCGACATGCCAATCCTCGACGAACGGGGCGATGACCCACAGGGTCGCGGATCCGATCAGCATTTGCAGGCCGACGATCATCATCACATTGCCGCCCGAGCTGGCGCCCCGAACGGACAGCGTGGCAACGGCCAGGGCCAGGGCGGCGGCAAAGCACATCAGGATGCCCAGCGGGTCGCTGCCGCCGCCTTGCAGCCGTGCGCCCATGATGATCGCCACCCCGGCCAGCCCCAGGGCCAGGCCCCCGACCCCCAGCGGGCGCAGCCTCTCGCCCATCAGCATCCAGCCCAGCAGCGCCACGATCAGCGGCATGGTGGCCGCGATGATGGAGGCCAGCCCGGCCTCGATCCACTGCATCGCCACCCAGTTGAGGCCCAGATACAGCGCATTCTGGCACAGCCCCAGGATCACCACCGCCCGCCATTGCGCGCGGGTCAGGGCGCGCCAGGTCTCTCCCATCGCCAAGGCGATGACGAAGCCTGCCGTGCCGGACAGCAGAAAGCGCAGGGCCAGGGCGAACAGCGGCGGCACCTCGGTCACGATCATCCGGGTCGAGGTGAAGGCCGAAGCCCACATCACCGCGAAGAACACCCCCATGAAGATCGCGCGAATGTCCATTCTGGCCCCGTGACTTGCAGATGATGCAGAAGGGCTAGCAGGTCATGGGGGCGGCGGGAAGGGTCATCCGCGGATTGCGCGGGCGCCGCGGCCCGCTTGGGCAGGAAAACGAAAAAGGCCGCGCCCGGCGGCACGGCCCTGACATCTGCGATGTCGCAAGGATCAGCTGTTCACGCTGTCCTTCAGCGCCTTGGCGACCGTCACCTTGACCTGCTTGTCGGCGGGCTTGGTCATCATTTCCTGGGTCTGCGGGTTGCGGACCTGGCGTTCGGGGCGGGCACGGCAGGCGATCTTGCCGATGCCGGGGATCGTGACCGAGCCGCCGGCGGCGACTTCACGGCTGACGACGGCGGCGATCGCGTCCAGCGCGGTCGCGGCCGATTTCTTGTCCGAACCCATTTCCTCGGCCAGGGACGCGACAAGCTGGGTCTTGGTCATCGGTTTCGCGGATGGCGTGGCCATGAATCTGTCTCCTCTTGCCCGGTTTTCGGGGGCTGCGAATAGCGCCTTTTTCGGCATATCGCCTGCTACACACGGTTTTGCCCAACAGATCAAGCGTTTTTCGCCCCTTTCCCCGAAAGCAGGCGCCGCCCGGCCAGTTGACGCCGGGTCACAGGAAGGCCGTCTCGTGGAAGGACCGCAATTTCCGCGAATGGATCCGTTCCAGGGGCATCTCGCGCAGCTTTTCCATGGCGCGGATGCCGATCAGCAGATGGCTGGCGACCTGGGTGCGGTAAAAGTCGGTGGCCATGCCCGGCAGCTTCAATTCGCCGTGCAGCGGCTTGTCGCTGACGCACAGAAGCGTGCCGTAGGGCACCCGGAAGCGGAACCCGTTGGCGGCGATGGTGGCGCTTTCCATGTCCAGCGCCACGGCGCGCGACAGCGACAGGCGATGGATCGGCGTGTCGCGCAGTTCCCAGTTGCGGTTGTCGATGGTGGCGACCGTGCCGGTGCGCATGATCCGCTTCAGCTCGTATCCCTCAAGCTGGGTGACCTCGGCCACGGCTTCCTGCAAGGCCACCTGGACCTCGGACAGGGTGGGCAGCGGCACCCAGACGGGCAGGTCGGCGTCAAGCACATGGTCTTCGCGCAGATAGGCATGGGCCAGCACGAAATCGCCCAGCCGCTGGGAATTGCGCAGCCCCGCGCAATGGCCAACCATCAGCCAGGCATGGGGGCGCAGCACGGCGATATGGTCGGTCGCGGTCTTGGCGTTGGACGGGCCGACGCCGATATTGACCAGGGTGATCCCCTGCCCGTTCGCCCGCTTCAGGTGATAGGCGGGCATCTGCGGCATCTTCGCCAGCGCCGCCAGCGGCGCGTCGGTCTCGAAGATCTGCTGGTTTCCGGGCGCCACGAAGCTCTCATATCCCAGCGAGGGATCGGCCAGCGCGCGGCGGCCGAAGGCCTCGAATTCGTCGACATAGAACTGATAATTGGTGAACAGGACGAAATTCTGGAAATGCTCGGCCGCGGTGGCGGTGTAATGTTGCAGCCGCGCCAGGGAATAGTCGATGCGCTGCGCCGTGAAGGCCGCCAGATGCAGCGAACCGTCCGGCATCGGGCCTGCGACGCCGTTCACGATGTCATCGTTCATGGTGTTCAGATCCGGCACGTCGAACACGTCGCGCAGGCTGAAGTCCAAGACGCCTTCCTGTGGCACCGCCAGTTCGCTTTGCGCGGCGACGGCGAAATGCACCGGCATGGGCGTCTCGCTGATGCCCACCGTCACCGGAACACCGTGGTTGCGCATCAGCAGCCCGATCTGTTCGCGCAGGTAATTGCCGAACAGATCCGGCCGGGTCACGGTCGCCGAATAGCTGCCTGGCGACACGACATGGCCGAAGGACAGGCGCGAATCGACCTGCGGATGGGTCGGCACGGTCAGGCGCAGTTCGGGATAATAGGCGCGGAACCGGGCGGCGGGCTTGTCGCCCTCCAGCGCCTTGATGAAGCGGTCCAGCAGGAAGCCCGTCGACTGGGCATAGAGATCCTGCAACCGCGCCACGGCGGCATCGGCATCGGTGAATTGCCGGCGGCCCGGCGCATCGGGGCTTTCGACCGGCAGGTATCGGGAATCCGTGTCCATTCTTGTTATCCTTCTTTCCCCCGACCCTGCCAGCCCCGCCCCGAGCAGGCAAGCGTCTGGCGCCGGGGGGCCGGGGCCGTTACGCTGGCGTCATGAAGATGCTTGTTTTCGGTCACGGCTATTCGGCCGGTTTCCTGACGCCCCTGTTGCGCGCGCGCGGCTGGCAGGTGCTTGGCACCACGCGCGGCGACCCCGGCCGGGTGGCGGCGGCGGGCGCGACCCCGATCCTGTGGCCCGGAGAAGAGGCCCGGCTGCGCGAGGAGATCGCGCGGGCCGATGCCGTGCTGGTGTCGACCGCGCCCGGCCCGCAGGGCGATCCGGTGCTGGCGGCGTTCCGCGACGATCTGGCCCGCGCCCGGCTGCGCTGGCTGGGCTATCTGTCCACGACCGGGGTCTATGGCGACCGCGACGGCGGCTGGGTGGACGAGGACAGCGTCCTCGACGGCTCGGGCCCGCGCGGGCAGGCCCGCATCCGGGCCGAGCGCGCCTGGCGCGATCTGGCCCAGGGCGCGGACCTGCCGCTGCATATCTTCCGGCTGGCGGGGATCTATGGTCCCGGACGCGGACCGTTCCAGAAGGTCCGCAACGGCACCGCGCGGCGGATCGTCAAGCCGGGCCAGATCTTCTCTCGCATCCATGTCGAGGACATCGCCCAGGTTCTGCTGGCGTCCCTGGACCGGCCCGCGCCGGGCACCGCCTATAATGTCTGCGACGACGACCCGGTCCCGCCGCAGGACGTGCTGGCCCATGCGGCGGATCTGCTGGGCCTGCCGCCGCCGCCCGAAATCGCCTTCGAGGATGCCGAGATGACGCCGATGGCGCGGTCCTTCTATCAGGACAGCAAGCGGGTGCGGAACGACCGGATCAAGCGCGATCTGGGCGTGCGCCTGCGCTATCCCGATTACCGCAGCGGGCTGGCCGCCACCCTGGACGCGGAATCCGCATGACCGTCACACGAACACCATAGTTCATTGCTAGCGCGGTCGGGAATCCTGATGGAGTCCGGCCATGCTTCTCGATCACGCGCGCAAACTCAGATGCTGGCTGGTGATGGCGGTCTTGGCCGGGCTGATCTTCGTCAGCGGGCCGCGCGCGGAACGATGGGGCGACAATTTCCAGATCGGGCTGCCGCTCCTGGCGCTTGGCTGCCAGATCGCCCAGGGCAAGGCGCCAGAGCTGCTGCTGCGCTATGCGGTGCTGTTCGCGGGCATCCACACCCCGAAAGCCGCCCTTGGCGACGCCCCTCTCAACCGGCGGCCCTCGGGGTCGCCCGGGGGGATGCCGTCGGGACACACGGCGACCGCGGTGTTCGGCGCCTCGGCCCTGCTTCACGACTGCGTAAGGCATAACCTGTTCGTACGGGCCGGCATCGTGCTGGCGGCGGCCTTCACCGGCGCCAGCCGGATCGAGGCCGACGCCCATTCGATCTGGCAGGTGCTGCTGGGCGCGATCTGGGGCCTGATCTGCGACCGCGCGCTGCGTCGGCCCTCATGGGCGCGCTCGGCCGCCACGCGCGGGCTGGCGCGGGTCGGCGATAGGCTGGCGGTGCCGACGCGGCGGCTGGCCGACCGGCTGCGGGCGCAGTTCCGGGCGCGGCGGCCGGGCTTGCGCGGTCGCATGGCCGGGCTGCACCGCCGCATGGCAGGGCTGCGCCGTCGCACGACAAGGCTGCGCGTCGCGCTGGCCGCGACTGCGACGATGCTTCTGGCTGCGCTGCCGCTGCGGGCCGAGACCACGATCGGGCTTTACGGCGGCTATCAGACGGCGCCGCATTCGGACGTGACCATCGACGGCCATGAGGTCCGCGCCGGCTGGAAGGGCAAGTCGTTCGAGATGCCGCCCTATTG
Source organism: Paracoccus sp. S3-43 (assembly GCF_029027965.1). NCBI lineage: Bacteria > Pseudomonadati > Pseudomonadota > Alphaproteobacteria > Rhodobacterales > Paracoccaceae > Paracoccus > Paracoccus qomolangmaensis. The sequence goes on from NZ_CP119082.1 coordinate 18,173, forward strand.
GGGCGTCCGGCTGACCCGCTGGCAGGGCGATTGGGGATGGGGGGCCGAGTTCACCCATGCCAAGATCTACGCCGACGACCGCACCATGGAACGTGCCGGGCTGACGCATCTGGAATTCACCGACGGGCTGAACCTCGTCACCGTGAACGCCCTGCGGCGCTGGCCGCGCGCGCGCGTGACCCCCTATGTCGGCGCCGGCCTCGGCGTCGCGGTGCCCCATGTCGAGGTCGACGACGACAACGACCCGAATTTCGATTCGACCCATGACTATCAGCTGACCGGTCCGGCGATGCGGGCCTTTGCCGGCGTCTCCTGGCCCTTGGGCCGCCGGTGGGAGGCGACGGTCGAATACCAGTTCACCTATTCGAGCCATGCAGCCGATCTGGACAGCGGCGGCACGCTGGAAACCGACATCATCACCAATGCGGTGAATATCGGCCTGGCGCTGCGGTTCTGACCCGTGCCGGATTGCCTTTCGGGGCGGCGCGTGCATGATCCGTCGGCATGGGCACCGATGTGGATATCCTGATCGCCGGCGGCGGGCTGAACGGGCCGGTGCTGGCCCTTGCGCTGGCGCAGGCCGGATTGCGCGTGGCGGTCGTCGATCCCCGGCCCGCCGACGTCCGGGCAGGCGACAATTTCGACGGGCGCGCCTATGCGCTGGCGGTGGCGTCCCAGCGGCTGCTGAAGGCGCTTGGGCTGTGGGGCGGGCTGGGGGCGGACAGCCAGCCTATCCTTCAGGTGAAGGCGTCCCAAGGCCGGCCCGGCGAGGGCGCGGCGCCCTTTTTCCTGCATTTCGACAGCGCCGAGATCGAGGAAGGCCCGGTCGGCCATATGCTGGAGGATCGGTTCCTCTATCGCGCGCTGCTGGCGGCGATGCGGGACCGGGTGCGGCATCTGCCGGGCCTGTCGGTGACGGATCACCAGCCCGCGCCCGGCGGGGTCTCGGCCACGCTGTCCGACGGACGGCAGATGCGCGCGCGGCTGCTGGTCGGCGCGGACGGGCGCGGGTCGGGCGTGGCGGCGCGGGCCGGGATCGGGCGGCGCGGCTGGGATTACGGCCAGACCGCGCTTGTCGCCGCCATCGCGCATGAGCGTCCGCATCACGGCATCGCGCAGCAGTATTTCATGGCCCACGGCCCCTTGGCGATCCTGCCCCTGCCGGGCGACCGCAGCAGCGTCGTCTGGTCCGAGCGCCATGCCGAGGCCCGCGCCATCGCCGCCCTGCCCGACGACGCCTTCATGGACGTGCTGCGCCCCCGCTTCGGCGATTACCTGGGCCGGATCGAACTGGCGGGCGCGCGCTTCACCTATCCGCTGAGCCTAACGCTGGCCGACCGCTATGTCGCGGATCGCGTGGCGCTTGTGGGCGATGCGGCGCATGGCGTGCATCCCGTCGCGGGACAGGGGCTGAACCTGGGACTGCGCGACGTGGCCGCGCTGGCCGAGGTGCTGGTGGACGCCGCCCGGCGGGGCGAGGATATCGGATCGGGCCTGGTGCTGGAACGCTATCAGGGCTGGCGGCGCTTTGACGGCACCGCCCTGGCCTTGGGCATGGACGGGGTGAACCGGCTGTTCGCCAGCGGCAATCCGATCCTGGCGGCGGCCCGGGGCCTGGGCATGGGGGTGGTCAGCGCGGTGCCGGCGCTGCGGCGCGGCTTCATGCGGCAGGCGGCGGGGCTGTCGGTCGATCCGATGCCGCGGCTGCTGACGGGCCGGGCGCTGTAAGCCGGGGGTTTCACACCCCCGAACCCCCGTGGGATATTTCGGCCAAGGCAAAACTCAGGCGGCCATCATCCGCGCGGCTTGCGTCAGGTCGGCTGCGAATTGCGCCCGCGCCCGCGCCGCGGGGCCGGGGTCGAGGCGCAGGATCAGGCTGGGATGCCAGGTGATCAGCACCGGGCCGCCGTCCAGCGTCGTCTCTACCGTGCCGCGCCGGGGGGTCAGCGGCGCGCGGTCGCCGGTCAGCGCGAAGGCGGCCGTCGCACCCAGGGCCACGGTCAGGCGGGGCTGGACGAAGCGGCGTTCCAGATCCAGCCACCATGTGCAGTGCCGAATTTCTCCGGTGGCGGGGTTCTGGTGGATGCGGCGCTTGCCGCGCGGGGTGAACTTGAAATGCTTCACCGCATTCGTGAGCCAGGCCCGCGCGGGATCGAGGCCCGCGCCCGCCATGGTCTGTCGCAGCAGCTGGCCCGCCGGGCCGACGAAGGGACGGCCTTGCAGATCCTCGTGATCGCCCGGCGCCTCGCCCAGGATCATCAGGGGCGCGTCGGGGTCGCCCTCGCCCCAGACGGTCTGGGTCGCGGCGTGGCACAACGCGCAGCGGGTGCAGCGGCTGGCCTGCTGGCGGGCGGCGTCCAGGCTGTCGGGCGGGCGGTCGTCGGGGGCGTGGCGGATGCGCGCCGTGACACGGGCGGCGAAGGCAGGGGCGTCGGTCGCGCCCGCGTCGCGCATCGCCTGCACCCGGCGCGGCGCATCGGCCAGCATCTGCGCGATCAGCCCGGTTTCGGGCAGGTTCTTCCAGTATTTCACCGGCATTTCCGACCGCATCGCCTGAGTCTTGATGCGGGCCGGGTTGAAGATATTGGCGAAATAGATCCGCCACAGATCATGGCTGGCATCCGTGGGCAGGTTCGGACGCGGCGCGGGCGGTTCGAAGCTCAGCCTGCCGTCGAAGCGTGCGATCCCCTCGGGCGTGGCGATCAGCCAGTCCATGTCGCCGAAGCGGCGCGCAAAGAAGGGCGTCCCGGCCTCGAGGATCGGGTGTTCGGGTTCGAACCAGGCGGCGAAGCTGCGGCGCGGCCCCTCCGAGGGCAGTTCGTGGAAGCGGACGAAGGCGTGCATCTTGTGGATGTCGCGGCGCACGGATTTCGCCATCCGCGCCAGCCGGTCGGCCAGCGGATCGGCGGGATTGGCGATGAAGCCGCGATCCTGCTGCAACCGGATCAGCGCGGCATAGAGCAGCGCCCAGCGTTCGGGGTCGGAATGGCTGGCGACCGTCCGGGCCAGGGCCAGGAATTCCTTGCTGGCCGTCACCGGATGCGGGCCGGGCGGCGGGACCGGACCCGTGCCGAACAGCCCGGCATCGCCCCAGGCCACCTGATCGGGCGCCACGCGGTTGCCCGCAAGCTGGCGGGCCGCGTCGCGCCAGGCCTGGAACCGGCCAAAGCGAGGCAGATCGACCCGGATCACAGCAGTTGCAACTGTTCGGGCCGCGGCGCGAAGCGGGCGCGCAGGTCCGCGCTGTCGGTCAGCGCGCCGGGATGCCAGTCGGGCAGCGTCACGAAGGCGCGCGCCTTGGACATGATCGCCCCCATCCGCAGCAGATCCGCGTATCGCAGCGGCCCGTTGCGCCGCGCGGCCAGGATCCGCGTCACCGTCCTGGTGCCGAAACCGGGCACGCGCAGCAGCATGTCCTTGGCGGCCCGCGCAACGTCCACCGGGAATTGCCCGCGATTCGCCAGGGCCCAGGCCAGCTTTGGGTCGATCGCCAGATCCAGGTTGCCCGAGGGATGGGCCGCGCCGATCTCCTCGGCCTCGAACCCATAGAAGCGCATCAGCCAGTCGGCCTGATACAGGCGATGTTCGCGCATCAGCGGCGGCTTGATCAGCGGCAGCGCGGCCGAGGCATCCGGGATCGGGCTGAAGGCCGAATAATAGACCCGCTTCAGGTCATAGCCGGAATAGAGGTTGGCCGACGTCCTCAGGATGTCCCGGTCGGTGGTGTCGTCGGCGCCGACGATCATCTGCGTGGACTGGCCGGCGGGCGCGAAGCGCGGCGGGCGCCTGCCGGTATGGGATTTTTCCGTCGCGGCCTCTCGCGACAGGCGGACATCGGCCATGGCGGCGCGGATCGTCTCGGGCCGCTTTTCGGGGGCCAGTTCGCGGATGCTGGCGTCCCGCGGCAGTTCGATATTCACCGACAGCCGGTCGGCGAACAGCCCTGCCTGCGCCACCAGATCGGCCGAGGCGTCGGGAATGGTCTTCAGATGGATATAGCCGCGAAAGCCGTGGTTCATCCGCAGCGTCCGGGCGATGCGCACCATCTGCGCCATGGTGTCGTCCGGGCTGCGAATGATGCCCGAGGACAGAAACAACCCCTCGATCATGTTGCGGCGATAGAATTCCAGCGTCAGCGTCACGACCTCGTCCGGGGTGAAGCGGGCGCGTTCCACAGTGCTGCTGACCCGGTTGATGCAATAGGCGCAGTCGTAGATGCAGAAATTCGTCATCAGGATCTTCAGCAGGCTGATGCAGCGCCCGTCGGGCGTATAGGCGTGGCAGATCCCCATGCCCTCGGTCGAGCCGATGCCGCCCGCGCGCGAATCGCGCCGCGTCGTGCCGCTGCTGGCGCAGGAGGCATCGTATTTCGCCGCATCCGACAGGATCGCGAGCTTCTGCTGCAAGGTTCGCGGGGCCATGCGAGCAATCTATGTTCGCTGAATGTTCCGATCAAGATGATCTATGTTTGCCGCCGCCTCACCGCCGCATTGCCGCGCAAGGCGGGCCCGGAACCCTCACGCCCCCGAGAGCGTTCGCCGCCCGTCCCATCCGTCAGACGTGATGTGCATCCCCGTTCGGAAAGGATATGATCGGCGCCATGAACATCAAATCGCTCGCCCTTGCGCCCGCCCTGTTGCTCGGTCTCGCCTTCCCGGCCCTGGCCGAGAAGATTCCGCTGAATGAATTGTCGCACTATCTCAACCGGTTGACCACGGCCACCGCAGAGTTCACGCAGGTCAATCCCGATGGCTCGATCTCGACCGGGACGGTCTATATCCAGCGGCCCGGACGGGTGCGGTTCGAATACAACAACGACAAGACGCTGGTCATGGCGTCGGGCGGAAACGTCGCGGTGTTCGATCCGAAATCCGGCGGGCCGCAGCAATATCCGCTGTCGCAGACGCCGCTGTCGATCATCCTGGACGCCAATGTGAACCTGGGCCGCGCGAACATGGTCACGGCGCATACCGAACAGAAGAACGCCACGGTCGTGACCGCGCAGGATCCGCAGAACCCGCAATACGGCAATATCCAGATGGTCTTCACCGGCGGTCCGACGCAGCTGCGCCAATGGGTCGTGACCGACGACAGCGGCCAGAAGACCACCGTGATCCTGGGCGAGATGCGCGAGGGCGGGTCGATCCCGGCCTCGAAGTTCTCGATCAACAACGAACTGGCGCGGCGCGAATGATCGGTCGAGGCGGACTCATCACGGCGGTTGATGGGTCGCATCACCACGCCGGGGCTTGATCTTCGGGCGGGACGCGTCCAACGCTGGCTGCGACGTTTCGCCGCGCAGGTCCAGCCATGCCCACCCAGTCCCGCCTGTTCACGCCCATCCTGATCGGCGGATCGCTGATCCTGCTGATCAACTTCGCGCTGCGGGCCAGTTTCGGCGTGTTCCAGATCCCCATCGCCGCCGATTTCGGCTGGCCACGGGCGGACTTCTCGCTGGCCATCGCCATCCAGAACCTGGCCTGGGGGATCGGCCAGCCGATCTTCGGCGCGCTTGCCGAACGCTGGGGCGACCGCTGGGCGATTATCCTGGGCGCGCTGCTGTATTCGGCGGGGCTGATCCTGACCTCGACGGCGACAACCCCGGCCACCATGCAGCTGCTGGAAATCATGGTCGGCTTCGGCATCGCCGGGACCGGCTTCGGGGTGATCCTGGCCGTGGTCGGGCGCGCCGCCAGCGACGACAACCGCAGCCTGGCCCTGGGAATCGCCACCGCCGCCGGATCGGCGGGACAGGTCTTCGGCGCCCCCCTGGCCGAGGTTCTGCTGGGATTTTATTCCTGGCAGATGGTGTTCGTGATCTTCGGCGCGATCGTGCTGGCCTGCCTGCTGTTCCTGCCGATGCTGGGCGACGGCAAGCCCGCCAGCCGCCACGAGCTTGAGGAAAGCCTGGGCAGTGTCCTGGGCCGCGCCTTCCGCGACCCGTCCTATCTGATGATCTTCGCGGGGTTCTTTTCCTGCGGCTATCAGCTTGGCTTCATCACCGCGCATTTCCCGGCCATGGTGACGGAAATGTGCGGGCCGATCAGCCCGATGGGGACTCTGGCCAGCATCGGCATCACCACCACATCCGCCCTGGGCGCGGCGGCGATCAGCCTGATCGGGCTGGCCAATATCGCGGGCTCGATCCTCGCGGGCTGGCTGGGCAAGCGCTATACCAAGAAATACCTGCTGGCGGGGATCTATACCCTGCGGACCATCGCGGCGGCGGCCTTCATCCTGCTGCCGATCACGCCCGTCAGCGTCATCGTCTTTTCGCTGGTGATGGGCGCGCTGTGGCTGGCGACGGTGCCGCTGACCTCGGGGCTGATCGCCTATATCTATGGGCTGCGCTATATGGGGACGCTCTACGGGTTCGTGTTCCTCTCGCATCAATTGGGGTCGTTCCTGGGCGTCTGGCTGGGCGGCGCGCTGTATGACGCGCAGGGCGATTACACGCTGGTCTGGTGGGTCGGGGTGGGCGTCGGCGCGCTCAGCGCGCTGATCCACCTGCCGGTGCGGGAAGCACCCGCCCGCCTGCCCGCGGCGGCTGCGGCGGTTTGACGCCACCGGGCAGCGGTTCTAGGGTCCGGCGCGCCACCAACAGGATTCGCCCATGACCAGCCCGCCCCGCCGCCATCACCCGTCGGAACGCGCCATCGCGATCCGCTATCAGCAGCGATCGGCCGAGGTGAAGGCCCTGCAACGCCAGTGCTATGCCCTGGCGACGCTGCGCCTGCGCGCGGCGGTCGAGGCGAACGGCACCGGCAAGGGCCTGGCCGTGGTCAGCGACATCGACGAGACGATCCTGGACAACACCGCCGTGATGGCCCACGCGATGACCCTGGGCGAGGCCATGGACGGGTTCGAGACCTGGAAGCTGTGGGAACGCGAGGGCGCGCCGCATCTGCTGCCGGGGGCGGCCGATTTCTTCCATCTGGCCGACCGGCTGGAGGTGACGATCTTCTACGTCTCGGACCGATTCGAGGAAAACAAGCTGGCGACCATCGCCACGCTGTCGCGCCTGGGCCTGCCGCAGGTCCATGCCGACCATGTGCTGCTGTTCGGCCCGCCCAAGGCCGAACGCCGCGCCGCCGTGGAACGCGACCACCGCGTCATCCTGCACCTGGGCGACACGCTGCACGATTTCCACGGCTGCTTCGCGAATGCGACGCTGGAAGACCAGCACCGCCTGGCCGAGGATCACGCCGACCGCTTCGGCGAGGACTGGATCGTCTTCCCGAACGCCGCCCATGGGACATGGATGGAGGCGGACCTGCGGCCCTGGGACGCGCCCAAGCGGGCTGATTCGGCTTAGATCAACGGTCAATGGGCGGGAGCGATGGCCTTCGCCAATCCGCTTCACTTCTCCAGATGCCCCGCGATCGCCCGGCCCAGGGCAAAGGCGCGCTGTTCCAGGATCACCGGGGTTTCACAGACATAGGTCAGCGACTGCTGGCGTTCGGTGAAGACCCGCTGGTCCCAGTCCAGCGCCTCCTCGGCGGCGTCGAGGGCGTCGAAATCGGGCGGGTCGGCCTGCTCCAGTTCCGCCATCGTCGCGCGGCGTTCCGCGATCCGCCGGGCCAGATCGACCTGGCTGTGGCCGTATCGGGCGATGCCCGCGATCAGGGCGGCGCGGTCGGGTTCGATCCTGTCGAAGATCGCGACCATCAGCGCCGTCAGATGCGCGTCGTCCGCACCCCTGGCGAACTCGGCGATGGCGGCTTCGGCATCCTCCAGCGGCAGGCGGCGCTGTTCCAGCCGCGCGGCCAGCGCCTCGATCTGCGGATCGCGGGCCAGATCCGCCACCCGGTCGTCGGGGACCGGCCCGGTCCAGACCTGACCCAGCGACAGATGCGGCTGCTTGCGCTGGATGCAGGGCCAGTCGGGATCGGTGCCGGTGGCGGCCCAGCCGGGCGCGGCGGCAAGCATCAGGGCGAATGCGATGACGGGTTTCATCCCCTCTCCTTCCTTCTGGCCCAAAGGCCCTTGGCGGGATCATACATGAAGACGGCGGCGCCGAAGAACACCGCAAGGCAGCCCGCGACCACCGCCAGGGCCTGCCCGTTCCAGTGCAGATACAGCGCGAAGCGGATCAGTTCGACCGCATAGGTGAAGGGATTGGCCGCGCAGATGTCGTGCAGGAGGGGCGAGCTTTCATTCATCCGCCACAGCGGATAAAGCGCCGAGGACGCGAAGAACATCGGGAAGATCACGAAGTTCATCACCCCCGCGAAATTCTCCAACTGCCGGATGGCGGAGGACAGGAACAGCCCCAACGCGCCCAGCATCAGCCCCGACAGGATCAGCGCCGGGAACACCGCGACATAGCCCCAGGCGGGCGGGCGGATGTCCCAGAACCAGGCGATCAGCAGGAAGGCATAGGCCTGGATGATCGACACGATCACCCCCGCCATCAGCTTGGACCCCAGCAGGAACCAGCGGGGAAAGGGGCTGACCAGCAGCGTCCGCATGGCCCCGGTTTCCCGGTCATAGACCATCGACAGCGAAGACTGCATCCCGTTGAACAACTGGATCATCGCCACCAGGCCGGGGGTCACATAGACCTCGTAAAGGACATAGGTCTGATAGGGCGGCGTGATCGACAGGCCCAGGACGGCGCGGAACCCGGCTGCGAAGATGAACAGCCAGACCAGCGGGCGGACCAGGGCGGCCAGGAACCGCCCGCGCTGCTGGACGAAGCGCAGCGTCTCGCGCCAGGCGATGCCGCGGAAGGCGGTGAACCAGGCGGAGGCGGGAAAGCGGCGTTCGGTCATGCGGCGGCCCCGGTCAGGGACAGGAAGGTCTGGGTCAGCCCTGCGGGCCCGGCGATGGCGGCGGCCTTGCCCGCCCGCAACACGCGGCCCCTGTGCAGGATCACCAGATCGTCGTCCGGCTGGATCTCGTCCATGATATGGGTGGCCCACAAGGCCGACACGCCTTCCGAGGCGATCAGGCGGCGGGTCAGAGCCAGAACCTCGGCCCGCGATTTCACGTCCAGGCCCACCGTCGCCTCGTCCAGCAGCAACAGGTCGGGGCGGTGGATCAGCGCGCGGGCGATTTCCGCGCGGCGCTGCTGGCCGCCCGACAGCGCCGACACGCGGTCATGCGCCCGGTGGTCCAGCCCGACCTGCGCCAGAACCTGCGCGATGCGGTCGCGCGACGAACGGCGCGAGATCCCGTGCAGGGCGGCGTGATAGGCCAGGTTCTGCGCCACCGTCAGGTCGGCGTCCAAAGCGCGGCTTTGGAACACCGCGCCCAGCCGGGCCATGGCCTGGGCGGGCTGGCGGCGCAGGTCATGGCCCGCGACCTCGATCCTGCCCGAGACGTTGCTGTAAAGCCGCGTCACCAGCGAGAACAGCGTGGTCTTGCCCGCGCCGTTCACGCCCAGAAGCGCGGTGAAGCTGCCGCGCGGCACTGTCAGGGACACGTCCGACAGCGCCTGGACGCTGCCGAAACGATGCGACAGGCCGGTGATGCGCAGGGCGTCCGCACTCGGGCCGGTCAAGATGGAATGGGCCAGGCTTGTCGCATCGCCTCTCCTACTGGATGTTGAACACCGCCTGCTGCGTCTCGCCCGAGGATCCGGGAACCGACAGTGTATAGCGTCCCGGCGTCACGGCAATAAAGCTGATCGTCGCGGTTCCGGCATTGTCGAATTCGATGCTGTGGACGCCCATCGGCCGGATCTCGATGTCGTTGATGACGATCTCGTTGATCCAGATGGCGCGGAAGAAGTCGCCGCCCGACAGCGCCAGTTCCTGGCTGCCGTCGGCATTGATGTCGATGCGGTAGAAGCCGCCCGATTTCAGCGTGTATTCGCCGCCCGCGACGGGCGATCCCGATGCCAGCGTCAGCGGCGCCAGATCGGTGCGGTTGTCGCGCGCCATGATGCCGGAAAAGCCGTAATCGAACTTGCCCTGTGCGTCATAGGTGGCCGCAGCCGCGCCCGCGTCCTCGCCTTCCTCGTCGTCCTCCTCCTCCTCGGCTGGCGCCGCATCGGGGGCGGCCTCGGTCGCGGCGGCGCCTTCGGGGGCGGCGGTCTCCTGCGCGGCGGCAGGGACGGACAGGCCGGCCATGATCATCAGGATGGTCAGCAAACGGGTCATCAGGTTTCCTCCCTCACAGATTCGGTTCGGTCCGCGTCAGTTCGGCGCGACCACGACGCCCCAGGGCTGCTGGCCCACGGGGACGGATTTCACGACTTCACCGGCGGCCACATCGATCACCGACACGTCGTTGGAATTGCCGTTGGTGGTGAACAGGTATTTCTCGTCCGGGGTGAAGGCCATCTGCCAGACCCGCTGGCCGACCAGCAGATAGTCCGTCACCTCGTCGGTCTCGCCGTCGATCACCGCGACGCGGTTGGCGGGGCCGAGCGCGACAAACACCTTCTTGCCGTCATTCGTCACCCGCACGCCGACCGGCTGGATCGCCTCGGGCAGCACGCCCGGCACATCGAAGGTGATCTTCCTGATGATCTGCTGCGTGGCCGGGTCGATCACGCTGACCGTGCCGCCGATCTCGGCGCTGACATACAGTTTCGTGCCGTCGTGGTTGTATTCAGCAAAGCGGGGGCGCGAATCGACCAGCACGTTCGCGACGATCTGAAACGTGTCCGTGTCGATGAAATGCGCCATGTTGGTGGTTTCCGAGGTGTTGATGACGATCTTGCCATCGGGGCTGACGCCCATGCCCTCGGGTTCGACGCCGACCGGGATCTCGGCCAGCACCTGATGCGTCTTCACATCGACCACTGTGACCAGGTTGTCATCCTCGTTCGCGACATACAGCGGGTTGCCCGAGGGATGCAGCACGAACAGCTCCGGGTCGGGGCCGGAGGGCAGGCTGTGCAGTTCCTCCATGGTGTTCGGATCGAAGACGCGGACCAGGTTGTCGTCGGACGCGCAGACGTAAAGCTCGGTCCCGTCGGGCGAGATGGTGATGCCGCGCGGGCGGTTGCCGACCGGATAGGTGCCGATCACCTCCAGCGTCTCGCTGTCCAGCACGGTGACGTCATTGCCCTTTTCGTTGCTGACGAAGACGCGGTTGGCCAGGGCGGGTTCGGCCAGGACCGCAAGCGCCGGGGTAAGGATCAGGATCTGTTTCATGGAACCTCCGGGAATGTGCATTCGGTTTCGGGCCGGTCGATGCCCAGCGTGTCCAGCGCGCTTGTCTGGTGCAGATACTGGTCCTGCGGACTGACCGAGGTGGTCAGCACCCCGGTGGTCAGCAGGATCGGCTGGCGGACCTGGTGGTCCCAGTCGCGCACCGTCAGCTTCTGGCCCTTGAAGCCCGCCACGTCGAACTGGTCCGACAGGATGAACTCGCGCAGGGTGGCCGGATCGGCGGACTGGGTGCGGGTCGCGGCCTCGCCCAGGATGCGCAGCGCCAGCCAGGCTTGGTAATCGTCCTCGCGGATTGGGCGGTTCGCCAGCTTCTCGAAGCGGTTCTGGAACTGCATCGCGCCCCAGGCCTCGATCGCCGGGTGCCAGCTTCTGGGCACCAGCCCGGCGGACCCGGCGACGGGGCGCGGATCCCAGGTCAGATAGGGCAGATAGGGCGCGAAGATGTCGCTTTCGTCCGCCGCGACCAGGATGTCGTAATCGGGGGCGCGCTGCGTGAAGACGGGCATCTGCGCCTGCACCTGCACATGGCCCGAATCGGTGCGGCGGGCGCCGCCGGTATCCTCATAGACCCGTTCCTCGACGATCTTGGCGCCGAACTTGGCGGCGGCGCGGCGATAGGCGGCGGCCAGATCCTCGTCTTCGGGATGGCTGCCCTTGACCAGCAGCCAGTCCGGCCAGTTCTTCCACATCAGGAACTGCGCCAGCCCGTCGGCCAGCATCGCATGGCTGGGCGCGACATGGATGGTGTTGGCGCGGCAATCGGCGCCGCGCAGGTTGTCGCCCCGCGCCCGCGCGTTCAGCAGCATGGCCCGGTCGCCCGCCTGGTCGGCCAGGGCCAGCGTGGTCGCGCCATCGGCCAGCACCACGACGAACTGGATGCCCTCGGCGATGATCCTGTCCAGCTCGGCCGCCGCCGTTTCGGGGCTGGCCGTGACCTCGACCGCCTCGAAATCCTGGTTCATGAAGCGGCCGGTGGTGTCGTTATCCTCGATGGCCAGGCGCGCGCCCGCGAATCCCTGGTCCGCGACCGGCAGATCCAGCCGGGAAATCGGCGGCAGCCTTTCGGCGTCCACGCGCAGCACGGCGACGCGGATCTGCTGCATCTGCGGCTGCTGCTGGGCCATGACGGGCGCGGCCAATGCCGTGGCACCAGCCAAAAGTCCTATGATTCCCTTGAACATTTCATCTCTCCCTGCCGGTCATGTTGGGTCGCGGGCCGTCCTGGGACAAGACGGTTTATGTTCCCGGCGCGGCCGGGAAGATTTGGATCAATCTTAGGTCGTATGGACGCGGGCGGACGACCGTCGCATGGTCGAAGGGCATTCGACAGAAAGCGGAACAGATGATGCAGAAGATCCTGGGCCTTGCCGTTGCCGCCACGCTGGCCCTGACCCTGACAGCCCAGGCCCACGGCCCGTCGCGGCTGAAGACCGAACAGTCGGTCGTGCTGAACGCCACCCCGGACGAGGTATGGCAGGTCATCGGCAGGTTCGACGACTTCGACTGGCACCCCGCCGTCGCCCGCACCGAGATGACGCCCCAGGGGGCGCCCGCCGATATCCCCGAGGAATCGACCCGCATCCTGCACCTGAGCGCGGAAAGCGGCGATCCGACCATCACCGCAAAGCTGATGTCCATCGACCCGGACAAGCGGCAGTACAAGTACATGATCACCGATGTCGCGGTCGAGATCCTGCCGGTGACGAATTATTCGTCCACCATCCAGGTCAAGGACAAGGACGGCAAGGCCGAGGTGGTCTGGAAGGCCGGGTTCTATCGCGGCTATCCGAACAACGATCCTCCTGCGAATCTGAACGACGATACGGCCATGGCGGCGGTCAACGCTCTCCATCAGGCGGGGCTGGACGCCCTGGCCGACCGTTTCGGCAAGGCCGAATGAGGCTTGCCGCGCTTGTCCTGATGATGCTGTCATCCCCCGCCCTGGCGGGGGATTTGGCTTTCGTGACCAGCCAGAACGCCGACATGGTGACGCTGGTCGATACCGGCACGGGGCAGGTTCTGGCCCGGACGCCGGTCGCGGGCAAGCCCGCGCCGGTGGCCTATGACCCCGCAACGGGCCGCGCCTACGTGATCGCGGCAGAGACTGGGCGGCTGTCCGTTCTGGACGAAGGCGGCGGCGTGACCGTCGGCCGCGACCTGGGCGAAGGCGCCTTCGGCCTGGCCGTGGCGCCGGGGGGCGGGCTGTTCGTGACCGACTGGTTCGGGGCGCGGCTGACCCGGCTGGACGCCGACCTGAAGCCGCTGTGGCAGGTGCCCACCGGCGCCGCCCCTGCCGGAGTCGCCGTCAGCGATGACGGGCGATGGGTGGCGACGGCGGATCGCGACGACGACCGGATCAGCATCTTCGACGCCGCCACCGGGGCGCTGCTGCACAAGGTCCAGACGGCGGGCGCGCATCCCTTCGGCATCACCTTCCATGAAGGGCGGTTCTGGACGGCGGATGTGCAGGGCGACACGGTATCGGCGATCGACGCCGCGAGCGGCACGCTGGCGGGGCAGGTTCCGACCGGCAGCCATCCCTATGCCCTGGCCTTTGCGGCGGGACGGGGGTTCGTGACGAACCAGTATGCGGGCACGCTGACGGTGTTCGACCCCGCCAGCCTGTCGGTTCTGGATGAAATCCCCGTCGGCGATTACCCCGAGGGGATCAGCCCCCTGCCCGGCGGCGATGCCGTGGCGGTCGCCAATTGGGATTCCGACACGCTTGTGCTGGTCGATGCCGAAAGCCTGACGATCACGGCGGAAATCGACATGCCCTCGGGACCGCGCGCCTTCGGGCAGTTCACGGGTCGGCAGGCACGGCCTTGACCAGCGGCGCGCCGCCTGCGGCCAGCCAGCCCTCGATCCCGCCGGGGAACCAGTGGATGCCGTCATGGCCCAGGGCCACGGCGCGGCGGGCGGCATTCCAGCTCATCCAGCAGTCGGCGCGGCAGAAGATCACCGGCGGCGCGGCCTTGTCGCCCTGGGACGCCTGATCCAGCCCCCGTTCCAGCCGCGCCTGTTCGGCGGGGGCCAGGTTTTCCCAGCCGGTATCCCACAGCCAGACGGCGCCGGGGATCGTCTCGTGCGGCGGTTCGCGCCAGAGGGTGCCTTGGGGCAGGCCCTGGGGCCGGGTCTTGCGCGGCAACACGTCCAGGAACGGCACGCCCTGGTCGTGCAGCCGCAGCGCCTGGGCCGCGTCGATGGCCACGGCGCCTTGCAGGGTCGCGGGGACCGGGGCGCGGTAAGGCTCTCCCCGATAGGCGTCGGGTTCGGGAACCTGGGCGACGGCCGGTCCCGCCAGGCGCAAGGCCAGCAGGACCGCGCGGATCATTGGATCAGTTCCTTGCCGTAATCGTCGACCAGCGGCACGCCCGCGTCGCGCAGGATGGCGTGGATTTCGTCCTGGTGGCGGCGGATCAGGCTGTTCAGCTGCCGCTTCCATTCCTGTTCCGGCAGCCGCACGCCCATGGTGATGCGATAGAACATCTTCGGCCCCGAGGTTTCCTTCAGCAGCGGCGTGAACTGCAAGTCGGGGTCGTCCTTGACGCGCGGCCCGGCCAGCGGCCCCCACAGCACGGCGGCGTCCAGCGATCCGTCCTTGACGCCCGCGATCAGGTCGCCCACCGGATCCTTGACCCGCCGGTCCACGAACAGGTCGGCGCCGCGCATGTCCTTGGCCAGCCCGGCCTGGGCCATGATCGTGGCAGGCGGCGATCCGGCGATCACCCCGATGGGATGATCCTTCAGCGCCGGATCCGTCAGGTGATCGACGCCCGCCAGGGCGCCGTCCCTGCGCGTCACGATGCCGAAGACCGAGGTGTAGTAGTGGTTGGTGTTCTGCACCAGCTCGTCGCCTTGGGCATAGCCCATGACCACGTCGCAATCCCCCTCGCGCAGGGTCTTGGCGATGAAGCCCATGCCCGAGGGGAACCAGGTATAGGTCACGGGCACGCCCAGCCATTCGCCGAAGGCCCGGGCCAGCCGGTTTTCGAACCCCGTCCCGTCCTGCGTCGACATGGGCGCATTGGCCGGATCGGCGCAGACGCGGAACTGCGTGGTGGACCGCAGATCCGCCACCTGGGCCGCCGCAGGCGCCGCGCCCAGGATCACTGCCGCCATCAGCCAGCGAAGGATGCCCATGTTACATCGACATGCAGGAATCTTCCTGCGCGGTGTATTCCTCGGACTTGTCGGCGCGTTCGGCGGGACGGCCGCGCGGCAACTCGTCGATGCCCCGCGCCAGCAGATAGACATAGATGTCGTCGATATAGCACCAGACGTTCTTGTTGGTGCCGAAGGCGGGCATCACCTGGTTCTGGGCGGTGTTCACCTCTTGCTTGCCCGAGGCGACGATTTCCTGGAAATCATAGTAATCCATCCGCAGGACCGAATTCTTCAGCGCGGGCGCATAGGTTGATCCCTCGCCATCGGGGCCGTGGCAGACATGGCATTCGGCGGAATAGCGGCGGAAACCGTTGAAGGTCGCGAAATCGACGACGCCGTTCTCGATCTTGAAGGTCGGAATGCCTTCGGCGTTGTACCAGCGGCCGTTTTCCTGGGTGACGGGGGTGATGTCCATGCCGTTGGGAAGGGTGGTCGCACCTTCGGCCATCTCGACCGGCGCATCGCCCGCCTCTCCGGCTGCGGGATCCGCAGCCGCCGCGCCCGATGTCGCGGCTGCCGCGCCTGCGCTGGCTTCGGCGGGCGGCGGTGTCTGGGTCGTCGTGTCCTGCGCCCAGGCGGTCGTTGCCACGGTCGCGGCAAGGACCAGCGACGCAAGGCTGGTGATGGCGTTCATGCTGTCATTCCTCCCAAAGATCAATTTACCCGTCCTCCCCAGGTAAAACTCCCCCCGAGATTATCCTCGGGGGGAGCGTTGGATAGCGCAACTTCGCGTTAGCGGGCCGAAAGTATTAGCCGCTGGTGCCGCCTTCGGCAGGTGCCGGCTCGGCTGCGGGATCGGCTGCCGGTTCCGCCGCGGCCGAGGCTTCGCCCGGAAGCTCGAACACGGTCAACTGGCCGCCCAGTTCGGTGTAATCCGCCAGCGCGGCATAGCCGCCCACCGCGCCCAGACCCTCGTTCGGGTTGGTCAGGCCCGCCGCAAGGCCGATCCCGGCCCAGCCGCCGACGCCCGACAGGACGCCGATATACTGCTTGCCTTCGCGCTCATAGGTCATGATGTTGCCGATGATCCCGGACGGCGTCTTGAACTTGTAAAGCTCCTCGCCCGTGTCGGCATCGATGGCCTTCAGATAGCCTTCCAGCGTGCCGTAGAAGACAATGTCGCCAGCGGTCGCCAGCGCGCCCGACCAGACCGAGAACTGCTCGGGCAGGGACCACTTGATCTTGCCCTCGATATTGTCCCAGGCGATGAAGTTGCCCATGCCGCCATGGCTGTTCGGGGCCGGATACATCGCCAGGGTGGCCCCGACATAGGGCTGGCCCGCGGTATAGGCGACGCGGAACGGTTCATAATCCATGCAGACGTGGTTGGTCGGCACATAGAAGGTCTGGGTCTTGGGCGAATAGGCGGCGGGCTGCATGTCCTTGGTGCCCAGTGCCGCCGGGCAGATGCCGGTGGTGTTCTCGTCCTCGCCGTTCTGGGCGGTCGAGTATTCGGCGACCACTTGCGGGCGGCCGTACTGGTCGCTGTTGGGATCCATCTCGACATGGGTGGCCCAGTTCACGGCCGGATCGAACTTCTCGGCGACCAGCAATTCGCCCGATTCCCGGTCCAGCGTATAGGCAAAGCCATTGCGGTCGAAATGGGTCAAGAGCTTGCGCGGCTGGCCGTCGATTTCCTGGTCGGTCAGGATGTTCTCGTTGACGCCGTCGAAGTCCCATTCGTCATGGGGCGTCATCTGATAGAACCACTTGGCCATGCCGGTATCGACATCGCGCGCCATGATGGTCATCGACCAGCGGTTGTCGCCCGGACGCTGCGACGGGTTCCAGGTGGACGGGTTGCCGGTGCCGTAATAGAACAGGTTCAGATCCGGGTCATAGGAGAACCAGCCCCAGATCGGACCGCCGCCGATCTTCCACTGGTCGCCTTCCCAGCTGTTGAGGCTGCTGTCCGGGCCAATGGGCTTGCCCAGATGGGTGGTCTTTTCGGGATCGACCAGCATCTCTTCGTCCGGGCCGGTGGAATAGGCTTTCCAGGCCACCGAGCCGTCCGCCAGGTTCAGCGCCGTCACCCGGCCGCGCACGCCGTATTCGCCGCCCGAAATGCCGACCATCAGCTTGTCCTTGACCGGCATGGTGGACATGGTCAGCGTCTCGCCGATGGCCGAGTCGCCGACCTTGGTGGACCATTTGACCTCACCGCTCTTGGCGTCCAGAGCCACCACGGTGGTGTCGGCCTGCGACAGGAAGACCACGCCGTCGGCATAGGACAGGCCGCGGTTGACGGTGTCGCAGCACATCACGGCGATGACGTCGGGGTTCTGCTGGGGTTCGTAACGCCACAGGATCCTGCCGTCATTGGCCAGATCCAGGGCATAGACGTTGTTGGGGAACGGCGTGTGGACATACATGATGTCGCCGATCACCAGCGGGCTGCCCTCGTGACCGCGCAGCACGCCGGTCGAGAAGGTCCAGGCCACCCGCAGATCGCCCACGTTGTCGCGGTTGATCTGGTCCAGTTCGGAATAGCGATGGTTGGCATAGTCGCCGGTCTGGATCGCCCATTGTTCAGGTTTGGCCACCTCGGCCATGACGCTGTCATTGGCATAGGCCGTGCCCGACAGAAGCAGCACGGCGACCGTGCTGTTCAGCAATCTTTTCATGAAAGTTCCTCCGCTGCTTGGACGCGGGCGACAGGTTCCCTCCTCCGGTCGCCGTCCTGAAGGTAGTCTTTGGCGGACAATGCCTTGCGTCAATCTGCCGTCCCGGCAATTGCCCCTAAAGTCTTAGGTCGAATTGCCAGAACGGACGGGAAACTTCGGCAAGCCTCCTACAGCAGTCTTTCGGCGTGCCACATCACATGATCGCCCATGAAGGACTGGACGAAGAAATAGCTGTGGTCATAGCCGGGCTGCATCCTGAACTGCCCCGGCTGGCGGCGGGCCATCATCGCCTGGGCCAGCGATTCGGGACGCAGCTTGTCCAGGAACTGGTCGGCGCTGCCCTGGTCGATCAGCACCTCGCCCGGAAAGCCGCGTTCGGTCATCAGGATGGTCGCGTCATGGGCGCGCCAGGTGCTGCGGTCATCGCCCAGATAGGCGGTCAACTGCTTCCGGCCCCAGTCGGATTCGGTCGGGTTGGCGATCGGCGCGAAGGCCGAGACCGACCTGTAGCGCTCGGGATGGGTCATGGCGATGGTCAGCGCGCCGTGCCCGCCCATGGAATGGCCGGTGATGCCCATCGCCTCGCGGTCGATGGCGAAATTGTCGCCCAGCAGTTCCGGCAATTCGTGGACGATATATTGCCACATGCGGAAATGCGGCTTCCAGGGATCCTGGGTGGCGTCGACATAGAAGCCCGCGCCCTGGCCCAGGTCATAGGCCTCGTCATCGGGCACGCCCTCGCCGCGCGGCGAGGTGTCGGGGAAGACGATGGCGATGCCCGCATCCGCGCACCATGCTTGCGCGGCGGCCTTGGTCATGGCGTTTTCATGGGTGCAGGTCAGGCCCGACAGATACCACAGGACCGGCACGCGTTCATGCGCCACCAGTTCGGGCATGAAGACCGCGAAGGTCATGTCGGTGCCGGTCGATTGCGACTTGTGGCGGTAAACGCCCTGGGTGCCGCCGAAGCTGCGGTTTTCCGAAAGGGTTTCAAGTGTCATCCGACATCCTCCAGGTTCTGAAACATGACCAGCCCATCGACCGGCCCAAGCCGGGGATGAAGAAACGCGCCCGGCAGGCGGCCGACAATGGCAAATCCGGCCTTCTGCCACAAATGGACGGCATCGGCATTGGTCGAGACGACGAAGTTGAACTGCATTGCCGTGAAACCCTGTGCCGCCGCCCAGGATTTCGCGTGCTCGACCAAGGCGCGCGCGATGCCCTGGCCGCGCGCGTCCGGGTGGGTGGCGAAGGACGCATTGGCCACATGCGCCCCCGGCCCCGGACGATTCGCGCCGACATGGCTGGTGCCCAGGATCCGGCCGCCGAGCGTGGCGACAAAGGCGGTGAAGGGCCGGGCGAACCAGTCCGCCAGGGCGTCACCGCGAGAGATGTCGCGCGGGATGCAATAGGTTTCCCCCGCGCGATAGACCGGCTCCAGGATCGCCCAGATGGCACCGTGATCGGCCGGGGTCGCGGGGCGGATCTTCACCCCGCGCCCCCGGTCATTCCAGTTCATCCACGCTGCGGATCACCTTGCCCAGCAACCCGTAATCCAGCGCCTCGGCCGTATTCAGCCAGAAGTCGCGCTGCGTGTCCTTTTCGATGCGCTCGACGCTCTGGCCGGTCGCCTCGGCGAAGATCTGGTTCAGCCGGTCGCGCATCAGCCGCACCTGTTCCGCCTGGATCATCATGTCCGAGGAGGTGCCGCCGATCCCGCCCGAGGGCTGGTGGATCAGAAAGCGCGTGTTGGGCAGGCAGAAGCGGTTTTCCTTCTTCGCCGCCACAAAGATCAGCGCGCCCGCGCTGGCCACCCAGCCCGACCCGATGGTGCGCACGGTCGGGCGGATGAACTTGATCACGTCATGGATCATGTCGCCTGATTCCACATGCCCGCCGGGCGAGGAAATCAGCATGTTGATCGGGCGGTCCGAGTCCTCGGCCAAGGCCAGAAGATGGGCCACGGTGCGCTGCGCCAGCTTGTCGTTGATGGTGCCCGCGACGATCACGGTGCGCGACTTGAAATACAGCTTGCCGATCTTGTCGCCTTCGGGAAGGCCCAGGCCGCCGTCCTTCTCGCCCTCGTGGCGCCGGTCATCCTCTTCCGGTTCGTCGTCGTCGTCATCGTCCAGCCACTGGTGACGCATCGGCCTGCTCCTTTATTCCTCATGGCGACGGCGGGACCATGGCCCCGCCGTTCTTTTACCTATGCAGGGATGAACGATCAGTAAAGGACGACCGAGCGGATCGACTCGCCCTTGTGCATCAGGTCGAAGCCCTTGTTGATGTCGTCCAGGCCCATGGTGTGGGTGATCATCGGGTCGATCTCGATCTTGCCGTCCATGTACCAGTCGACGATCTTCGGCACGTCGGTGCGGCCGCGCGCGCCGCCGAAGGCCGTGCCCTTCCAGATCCGGCCGGTGACAAGCTGGAACGGGCGGGTGCTGATTTCCGCACCGGCCGCCGCCACGCCGATGATGATCGACTGGCCCCAGCCGCGATGGGTGCATTCCAGCGCGTCGCGCATCACCTTGGTGCTGCCGGTCGCGTCGAAGGAATAATCCGCGCCGCCGATCTGGTCGAAGGGGGTCTTGGTCATGTCCACGATATGCTGGACCACCGACCCGTCGATTTCCTTGGGGTTGACGAAATGCGTCATCCCGAAATGTTCGGCCATCGGCTTCTTGTCGTTGTTCAGATCGACGCCGATGATCATGTCGGCGCCCGCCAGCCGCAGGCCCTGGATCACGTTCAGCCCGATCCCGCCCAGGCCGAAGACCACCGCCTTGGCGCCGATTTCCACCTTGGCAGTGTTGATCACCGCGCCGATGCCGGTGGTCACGCCGCAGCCGATATAGCAGATCTTGTCGAAAGGCGCGTCCTCGCGCACTTTCGCAACCGCGATTTCCGGCAGCACCGTATAGTTCGAGAAGGTCGAGCAGCCCATGTAGTGATAGAGCGGCGTGCCATCCAGCATCGAAAACCGTGTGGTGCCGTCGGGCATCAGGCCCTGGCCCTGGGTGGCGCGGATCGCGGTGCAGAGGTTGGTCTTGCCCGACAGGCAGGACGCGCATTGCCGGCATTCGGGGGTGTAAAGCGGGATGACATGATCGCCCGGCTTGACGCTGGTGACGCCTGGCCCGACCTCGACCACGACGCCCGCGCCCTCGTGGCCCAGGATCGCCGGGAAGATGCCTTCGGGATCGTCGCCCGAGCGGGTGAATTCGTCGGTGTGGCAGATGCCGGTGGCCTTGATCTCGACCATCACCTCGCCCGCCTTCGGGCCCTCGAGGTTGACGTCCATCACTTCCAGCGGTCGGCCTGCCTCAAGGGCCACGGCGGCACGGGTTCTCATCGCTATTCTCCTATCCGTTCGGGCGTTCTCTTATAAAGCCACAGGGGCCGCGAGGCGGCCTTGGTTGTGCGCGGGACTCGCTTGCGCCGTCAAGCCGCCAGCTTGCCGGTCCGGTTGGCGACATGGGTGGCAATGGCGTCCATCAGGGGCGGCGACAACGTGTCATAGGGTTCCAGCCCCAATTCGCGCAGGCGCGCGCGGATGCCGCCCATCCGCGACGGATCGACGCCGGATTCGATGACAGAACTGACAAAGGCCGCGAATTCCGGGGCCGACCAGCCATCCTCGGAAGACAATTCGGTATGCACGAAATCCAGGCCGTAGAACGGGTGGTCCTTGTTCTCGATCCGTCCATACATGTGGACGCCGCAACCCGTGCAGGCGTAACGCTGGATCGGCGCGTCCTTGTTGACGATCTGCAACCTGTCGGCGTTCTCCAGAACCTCGACCGCCTCGCGCGCCACGACGGCGACCTGGCTGAAGATCGCCCCATCGGGTTTCCAGCATTTGGTGCAGCCGCAGACATGGTTATGCGCGGTCTGCGCCCCGACCCGGACCTTGACGGGGTTCGTCGCGCATTTGCAGGTCAGGATCCCGCCCGAAAAACCGGCATGGCCTTGCCTGACGCCATTGTCCACGGCGGGGTGAATCAGCACCCCCTCGGTCCTGGCCATGGTCCTTCCCTCCCGATGAGCCCGTCTCGTCAACGTCGCGCCATCGGGAGCTTTCGGCAAGTCAGCGGAAGGTTGTAGCAAACCCCTTAGCTGGCAGGGGTCGAGGATACGCCGACCTTGGCCGGGCGCAGCAGCCTGTCATGCAGGCGGAAGCCGTTGTCCATGACCTGGATGATCTCGCCCTGGACGGTGCCGGGGACGGCGGCCTCGAACATCGCCTCGTGTTCCAGCGGGTCGAACCTGTCGCCCGGCTTGGGAGTGATCACGGCGATGCCGTGCTTGGCGAAGACGTTCGACAGCTCGCGCAGGGTCAGCTCCACGCCCTCGATCAGGGCGGCGGCCGCGGTGCGCTGTTCCTCGCCCGCCGCGTCCAGGGCGCGGGTCAGCGCGTCATGGACCGGCAGCAGGTCGCGGGCCAGGCGCGAGCCGCCATATTGTTCGGCGTCGCGGCGGTCCTTGTCGGCGCGCTTGCGCGAGTTTTCGGCATCCGCCAGGGCGCGCAGGAACTTGTCGCGGTATTCGTCGCGTTCGGCGGTCAGGACCGCGATCTCGTCCGCCGGGTCGGCCAGCGGATCCGCCAGGATGTCGTCACTGGGCTGTTCGTTCTGCTCGTTCATCACTCTCATCCTTTCCGGCCGGACAGGGCCCGCCCGACCAGCTGCGCGGTATAGTCGACGATCGGCACGATGCGGCCGTAATTCAGCCGTGTCGGTCCGATCACGCCCACCGCGCCTACAATCTTCCGGTCGGCATTCATATAGGGCGAAACCACCAGAGCGGAACCCGAAAGCGAAAAAAGCTTGTTTTCGGATCCGATGAAGATCCGCACCCCCTCGCCCTTCTCGGCCAGTTCCAGGAATTCCACGATGTCGCGCTTGCGTTCCAGGTCGTCGAACAGCACCCGGATGCGGTCCAGATCGGCGACCTCCTGGTCCAGAAGGTTCGCGCGCCCGCGCACGATCAGGCGCGGGTCGGACGATTCGGCATCCCACAGCGCCAGCCCCGACTGGACCAGCTCGGCGGCCAGCACATCCAGTTCCCGACGCCGCGCGGCGATCTCGCGGCCGATCTGACCGCGCAGTTCCGACAGGGTCTTCCCCTCGGCCATGGCGTTGAGGAAATTCCCCGCCTCACGCATGGACGAGGGCGTCTGGCCCGCGGGCGGGGTGAACAGGCGGTTTTCCACATGCCCGTCGGCGAAGACCAGCACCACAAGCGCGCGGTCGGGGCCAAGGCTGACGAATTCGATATGGCGGATCGGCGCCTCGTGCCGGGGCATCAGCACCAGGGACGCGCCGCGCGTGATCGCCGACAGCGCCGTGCTGACCCGGTCCAGCAGCACGCCGGTATCGGGATCGTCGTTGCCCAGCGTCTGGTCGATGGCGGCGCGGTCGGTGGCGTTGACGGTGTCGACCTCCATCATCCCGTCCACGAACAGCCGCAGCCCCTGTTGCGAGGGCATCCGCCCGGCCGAGACATGCGGGCTGTCCAGCAGCCCCATGTATTCCAGATCCTGCATGACGTTCCTGACCGTCGCCGCGCTGAGCTTTTCGGACAGCGCGCGCGTCAGGGTCCGCGATCCCACGGGTTCGCCGGTTTCCAGATAGGTCTCGACCACGCGGCGGAAGATCTCGCGCGAGCGGTCGTTCAGATCCTGCAGGGGCGATGTCTGGTCCATGTCCCTCGCGGGGTTGCGTGATGGGCCGCCGGGGCGGTATGGGGCAGCGATCTTCGCGAAAGGAATGACCATGCGCCCCTCTGGCCGGAATCTAAGCCAAATGCGTCCGATTTCAATCGAAACCGGCGTGATGGCCCATGCCGAAGGGTCGTGCCTGATCCGGGTCGGCAACACCCATGTGCTGTGCACCGCCTCGCTTGAGGAAACGCCGCCGCGTTTTCTGAAGGGCACCGGCCTGGGCTGGGTCACGGCGGAATACGGGATGCTGCCGCGCGCCACCAACACTCGCAACCGGCGCGAGGCGGCGGCGGGCAGGCAATCGGGGCGCACCCAGGAAATCCAGCGGCTGATCGGGCGGTCCTTGCGCGCGGGCGTGGATCGCAGCGCGCTTGGCGAACGCCAGATCACCATCGACTGCGACGTGATCCAGGCCGATGGCGGCACCCGCTGCGCGTCCATCACCGGCGGCTGGGTGGCGCTGCGGCTGGCGGTGAACAAGCTGCTGAAGGCGGGCGCGATCACCAGCGATCCGATCATGGACCATGTGGCGGCGGTAAGCTGCGGCATCTATGCGGGCCAGCCGGTGCTGGATCTGGACTATGCCGAGGACAGCGAGGCGGGCACCGACGGCAATTTCGTCCTGACCGGCGCGGGCCGGTTGATCGAGGTGCAGATGTCGGCCGAAGGCGCGACCTTCTCTCGCGACCAGATGGGGCAGTTGCTGGACCTGGCCGAGGCAGGGCTGGCCGATCTGGTCGCCGCGCAGAAGGCCGCCGTGGCATGAGGGCCTTTACCGACAAGCGCCTGCTGGTCGCCACCCGTAATGCGGGCAAGCTGGACGAGATGCGCGCCCTGCTGGCCCCTTACGGCGTCGAGGTCGTAGGCGCCGCCGAGGCGGGCCTGCCCGAGCCTGCCGAGACCGAGGACAGCTTCGTCGGCAATGCCCGCATCAAGGCCCGCGCCGCCGTAAAGGCCGCCGGCCTGCCCGCGCTGTCCGACGACAGCGGCATCTGCGTCGATGCGCTTGACGGCGCGCCGGGCGTCCACACCGCCGACTGGGCCGAGACCGGCCAGGGCCGCGATTTCCGGATGGCCATGCAGCGCACCTGGGACGAGCTTGAGGCGCGCAACGCCCCGGCCCCGCGCCGCGCGCAATTCCGCTGCACGCTGGTGCTGATGTGGCCCGACGGCCATGACGAGGTGTTCGAGGGCGTGTTGCCCGGCCAGGTCGTCTGGCCGCCGCGCGGGGTTGAAGGCCACGGCTATGACCCCATCTTCATGCCGGACGGGCACGATGTGACCCTGGGCGAGATGCCGCCCGCGATGAAGAACAGCCTCAGCCACCGGGCGCGGGCGGTGGACCAGATGATAAGGGCCAGCTTTGCATAGGATCTCGACCGGATCGCCCTTTGAGGCCGCGATGGGCTACAGCCGCGCGGTGGTTAAGGGCGGCTGGTGCTTCCTGTCGGGCGTCACCGGCTATGATTATGCCACGATGACCATGCCCGAGGATCCGGCCCAACAGGCGCGGAACTGTTTTGCCACGATCTTTTCGGTGCTGGACCAAGCAGGCTTCACCCCCGGCGACATCGTGCGCGTGCAATACACCGTCACCGACGCCGCCCTGGTCGAGGCGATCACCCCGGTTCTGGGCGAGGCCCTGGGCACCATCCGCCCCGCCGCGACCATGGTCGTCGCCGGGCTGATCCGGCCCGAGATGAAGGTCGAGATCGAAGTGACGGCGTTTCGCGGATGATCCTGCCGGGGCCTGACAGCTTTTCGGATGCGGACTGGCGGGCCGGGGGATTCGGCCTCTATGTCCACTGGCCCTTCTGCCAGGCGAAATGCCCCTATTGCGACTTCAACAGCCATGTCGTGCCTGCGGTGGACCAGGCCCGCTGGGCCGCCGCGCTGTCCTCCGAAATCGCCCGGCTTGGCGCGGAACTGCCGGGCCGCCACCTGGGCAGCATCTTCTTTGGCGGCGGCACGCCGTCCCTGATGCTGCCGGAAACCGTCGATGCGGTGCTGCGCGCCGCCCGCGCCGCCTGGGGTTTCGCCAACGATATCGAGATCACGCTGGAAGCCAACCCGACCAGCGTCGAACGCGGCCGCTTCCAGGGTTTCGCCGATGCCGGGGTCAACCGGCTGTCGATGGGCATCCAGGCGCTGAACGACGCCGACCTGCGCCGTCTTGGCCGGATGCATTCCGTGGCCGAGGCCCGCGCGGCCTTCGACGTGGCGCGGTCCTGCTTCGGCCGGGTCAGCTTCGATCTGATCTATGCCCGGCAGGGCCAGACCCGCGACGCCTGGCGCGCGGAACTGGGCCGGGCGCTGGCGATGGCGGTCGATCACCTGTCGCTGTATCAGTTGACCATCGAACCCGGCACCGCCTTCGGTGCCCGCGCGGCGGCAGGCAAGCTGCGGGATCTGCCCGACGACGACCTGGCCGCCGACATGTATCTGGAAACCCAGGACATCTGCGAGGCGGCGGGGATGGCGGGATACGAGACCTCGAACCACGCCCGCCCCGGTTCGGAAAGCCGCCACAATCTGGTCTATTGGCGGCAAGGCGACTGGGCGGCGGTCGGGCCGGGCGCGCATGGGCGGATCACCCTTCCGCAGGGCCGCTTGGCGACCGAGGCGCATCGCGCCCCCGGCGCCTGGCTTCACGCCGTCGAGACCCAGGGAACGGGGGAATCCCTGCGCGAGTTGGTGCCGATGGATGAACAGGCCACGGAATACCTGCTGATGTCGCTGCGATTGTCCGAGGGCCTGGATCTGGCCCGCCATGCCCGCTTGGCGGGGGCGCCCCTGGACCCTGCCACCATCGGCCGCCTGGCCGATCTGGGCATGGTCGAGACGCAGGGCGGGCAGTTGCGGGCCACCCGCGACGGGCGCCCGCTGCTGAACGCCATCCTGCGCGAACTGGCGGCCTGAGATGCGGCGGATGTGGTATGTCCTCGGCATGATCGCCCTGGTCCTGGGCATCGTCGGCATCGCCCTGCCGGTCCTGCCCACGGTGCCCTTCCTGCTGCTGGCGGCGGCGGCGTTCGCGCGCAGCAGCCCGCGCCTGGAACGGCGGATCCTGAATCACCCGACCTATGGCCCGCCGGTCCGGGCCTGGCGGGAACGCGGCGCCATCAGCCGGCTGGCGAAGATCTGGGCGACGCTGGCGATGGCCTGCGGCGTGGGCTTCAGCCTGATTGCCGGAATGCCGCTGTGGGTGGTGGCGATGCAGGCGATGATCTGCACCGCCGTCGCCGCCTTCTTGGTCACCCGCCCCGAGGCCTGATCCATGACCGGCCCGCTTGCCGACCGGATCCTTGGGCTGGGCGCGGTGGATCTGGCCCGCCGCCTGATCGGGGCGACGCTGATGGTGCGCGGCGCGGGCGGCACCATCATCGAGACCGAGGCCTATCGCCGCGACGATCCCGCATCCCACAGCTTTCGCGGCCCGACGCCGCGCAACGCCTCGATGTTCGGACCGGCGGGCCACGCCTATGTCTATCGCTCCTACGGCATCCACCTGTGCCTGAACGTGGTCGCCCGTCCGGGCGAGGCCGTCCTGATCCGCGCCCTGGCCCCCACCACGGGGATCGCGGCGATGACGGCGCGCCGGAACAGCCCCTTGCTGTGCAGCGGACCGGGGCGGCTGGCTCAGGCGCTTGGCATCGGGGTCGAGGACGACGGCAGGGCCTTCGACGGAACCGATTTCGCCATCGCCCTGCCTCCGGCCCCGCCGGATCTGCTGGTCGGCCCGCGCATCGGCATCAGCCGGGCGCAGGATCTGCCCTGGCGCTTCGGCCTGGCGGGGATTCGCGGCCACAGCCGCCCGTTCCCGCCGCAGGCGCGGTCCTAGGAGGCCAGCCAGGCAGGCAGGGCGTCGCTGGCACGGCCCGTCAGGGCGGCCTGGATACATCCGTCCAGGCTGCCGAACCGGACCGCGCAGCCCGACAGGCCGGGACCGTAATGGGCGTATTTGCCGGAATTGGTCATCAGCGTCCGGGTCCGGTCCGGGAAGACCGGACGGGAAATCGAACACCAGCACAGGTCGGGAAGAACCTGAACGCCAGACTGTTCCAGCGCGGCCAGCGTGCCCTCGGCGCGGGCCTGGGCGAGGGTGTCGCGCCCGGCCGTCAGGATCGTGGGCACCGTGACCTGCCGGCCCCCCAGCCCCAGGGCAAGGGCGCGGCATTCGTCCAGCGAGGCATGGGGGCTGCCCAGGGCCACCAGGTCGATGCCGGACGGGCCGTCGTTCAGCAGCCGCCAGCCGTCGCGCATGTCGTCCAGCCCGATGCGGCAGCGGTCGGCGTCGGTGGCGACCTGCCCCGCCTCGGGCGTCACGCCCTCGACATGCAGCATCGGCGCGGCCGAGGTGGTGCCGAAGGCCGCGCACAGGGCCTTCAGCGCCTCGGTGCCCGGCCGGGCGGCGGCCAGCCCGCGCAACAGCGGGATGCGGTCGGGCGACAGCTTTCCGGCCAGCCAGCCCAGCAAGGGCCAGACTGCGTCGTCGGCCCCGGCGGGCATGGCCAGGTCGATGATCCGCCGCGCCTGGCGATGCCGGTCCAGATAGACGCCCGACAGGGGCGCGCGACCGGTCATGGCGATGCACAGGTCCAGGAAATCGGGATGCTTGGCGGTCCGCGCGCCCAGGACGCTGTTGGCAAAGATCACCGCGTTCGATTCCGCCCAGGCGACCGCCTCGCCCGCCGCGGGGGCGCTGTCCAGAAGATAGGGCGAACAGGTGAAGGTCGGTCGGCAGCCCATCGCCACATAGGCATCGGCCAGCCGCTGCGCCGGGCGGCCGAAATCGGGCGGCACGCCCTGCGCCCGCCAGTTGGCATGATCGACCGAGATCGCGTTCATGGTGGTCGGCACCCGGACCCGCGCGCCCAGCGACGCCATCCGTTCGGCGAAGGTCAGGTTGGCCGGGCTGGCATAGATGCAGCCGTCGATATGGGCCTGGGTCACATCCACCAGCCGTTCGGCCCCCTGCTGGGCGGCCATCGCGCAGACGATCCGCATGGCCAGCGCGGTCGCCGTGCCGTCGACGCCCTCCAGCATCGCGCGGTCCCGCCCGGTCAGGTCCAGCAGGGCCGTGGCGGGCGGGCGGACCGGGATCGCCAGATCCCCCGCGACGATGCCGTCCACGCCGATCCGCGCCGCGTCCCGGCCCGCCAGGGCGGCGAAGTCCGGGGGCGCCAGGCGCAGCACCGGCAGGGGGCGGCCGAACATCTCGGCCGCGATCAGGGCGCCCAAGGTCACGACATCCTCGGGTTCGGAAAAGATCAGCGCCGCCGGGCCGCGCCCGGACAGGACCAGATCCAGCAGGACGCCCGACCCGGTGCAGGATCCGCGCGTCGACGGCATCATCAGCACCGTCCCCGTGACGGCGCGGCCATGCAGCGGGTGATGCACGTCGATCACCGTCCTCGTGGCCGGATCCACCCCGCCCCAGAAGCTGAGCGGTTCGTCGCAGGCCAGGACCGGCCCTTCCGCGACGCCCGGCAGGATCGACAGCGCCGTCACTGTTTCAGCGTCGGCGTGACGCCCCAGGTGTCGGACAGCATGTATCCGGTCTGCCACGGATCCTCCGGGTCCAGGCAATAGCTGTGCTGCCCGGTGATCCAGGCCCGGCCGGTGATCTGCGGGATGATCGTGGTCCGCCCGCCGCTGTCCCGCACGTCCAGGATCCGGCCGGTGAAGCGCGATCCGATGATGGATTCGTGGATCAGCACGTCGCCCCGGCCCATCAGCCCGCGCGCCTGCAACACCGCCATCCGCGCCGAGGTGCCGGTGCCGGTGGGCGACCGGTCCGACCGGCCGGGCGAGACGATGCAGGTATTGCGCGCGACCTTGCCCGACCCGTTGAAGGGCATGGCGAATTGCACGATCGAGACGCCGCGCACATTCGGAAAGTCGGGATGGACCACATCGAACTGTTCGCGCGCGGCCTTGCGGATCTTTTCGCCCAGGGTTGCCAGGTCGCGCGCCTCGTCCGGGACGATCCGGAAACCCAGGGCCTGCGCATCGACGATGCCGAAGAACATTCCGCCATAGGCGATGTCCAGCGGGATGGTGCCGTGGCCGGGAACCTCCAGCGCGCCGTCCAGCAGGGCGGCGAAGGCGGGGGCGTTGCGGAAGGTGACGGACCGGCACCTGCCGCCCTCGCATTCCGCCGTGATCTCGATCAAGCCGCCGGGCATGTCCAGCTTGAAGCGGGTGACGGGTTCGACCATCGGCACCATGCCGGTTTCCAGCAGGACCGTCGCCACGCAGATCGTGTTCGACCCGGACATCGGGACGTATTCCGTCGGCTCCATGATGATCGCGCCCGCCGCGCAGCCGGGGGTGATGGCGGGGACGATCAGGTTGACATGGCGCGCCACGGACCCGCGCGGCTCGCAGATCAGCAGGCGGCGGATATGGTCGTGATCGCGCTCCATGGCGATCATCCGCTCCATCATCGTGGCGCCCGCGGGGGGCAGGACGCCGCCGACGATCACGTCGCCGATCTCACCTTCGGCATGGCAGCCGATCACGTTGATGGAGAGGCGGGAACGCATCGTGCTGTCCTAGTCCCTGGGCGCGGCATGGGAACGCCCCGCGACGAACCAGTCCTGCGGCGGGGTTTCCTGGAAGATGATCGTGGTCGCGGCGGGGCTGATCCCGGCGGTCTCATGCAGCAGGCGGGTGATGCCTTCGGCGATCTGCTGCTTGGCCTCGGCGCTGCGGCCGGGGAACATCTCGATACGGATCAGCGGCATGGGGTTTCCCTACTTGACGACGAAGCCATGTGCGAAGGGGTCGCGTTCGTCGTCGATGAAGATTGTGTTGATGCCGGTCTGTCGGGCCCATCCTGCGATGGAGGGGATGATGGCGGGACGGCCTGCGACGGTGGTCGCGGCCTCGACGCGGCCCTTGAAGATGCTGCCGATGATGGATTCGTGGTGGAATTCGTCGCCGACCTTCAGCCTGCCCTTGGCCGCCAGCTGCGCCATCCGGGCCGAGGTGCCGGTGCCGCAGGGGCTGCGATCGATGGCCTTGTCGCCATAGAAAACGGCGTTGCGGGCATGGGCGCCGGGCACGGTGGGGGCGCCGGTCCACTGGATATGGCTCAGCCCGTGGATCGCCGGATGCTCGGGATGGACGAAGTCGTATTTCGCGTTCAGCGCCGCGCGCAGCTTCGGCGACCAGCCGATCAGTTCGCCCGCCGTGTGGTCGGCCATGTCGCGGAAATTCTTCTGCGGCTCGACGATGGCGTAGAAGTTGCCGCCATAGGCCACGTCCACGACGATCTCGCCCAGGCCCTCGACCTGGGCGCTCAGGCCCTCGGCGTGAAGGAAGCCCGGCACGTTGGTCAGGCGCACTTCCTCGACATAACGGCCCTCTTGCCGGTATTCGATGTCGACCTTGCCCGCCGGGGTCTCGATGGACAGGCGGCCGGGGGCGCGGGGAGTGATGAGGCCGTTCTCGATGCCCATGGTGATGGTGCCGATGGTGCCGTGTCCGCACATCGGCAGGCAGCCCGAGGTCTCGATATAAAGCACCGCCACGTCGCAATCGGGGCGCGTGGGGGGATAGAGGATGGCGCCCGACATCATGTCGTGGCCGCGCGGCTCGAACATCAGGCCGGTGCGGATCCAGTCGAAGTAGCGCAGGAAATGGGCGCGCTTTTCCAGCATGTCGGCGCCTTCCAGACGCGGCGCGGCGCCCGCGACCAGGCGGACCGGGTTGCCGCAGGTATGGCCGTCGAGGCAGGGGAAGATGTATTGGGTCATGGTGGCCTTCAAAAGCGGGCTGGAGAGAAGGGGGCCAGGTCGATGGCGGCCGGTTGCCCGGTCAGAATGTCGGCGACGATGCGGGCGGTGCCCGCCGATTGCGTCAGGCCCAGATGGCCGTGGCCGAAGGCGCAGGTGACGTTCGGATGGCCGGGCAGCGGGCCGAGGGCGGGCAGGCTGTCGGGCAGCGACGGCCGGAACCCCATCCATTGCGTGCCGCCGGCGGTGCGCAGGCCGGGCAGGAAGGCGGCGGCTTTTTTCAGCATCGCCTCGGAGCGTCTGAAGTTTGGCGGCAGGTCCAGCCCGCCCAGTTCCACCGCCCCGCCGACCCGGATTCCCGACGACAGCCGCGTGACCACAAAGCCGTGCCCGCCGAAGGTCACCTGGGTGCGCAGGTCGAAGGCGTCGCCCGGCAGGGTGGTGTTGTAGCCGCGCTCGGTCTCCAGCGGGATGCGCACGCCCAAGGTGCGGGCCAGCCGGTGCGAGAAGGCGCCCGCCGCCAGCACCACCCGGCCCCGCATCGCGCCATTCGCGGTCAGCACGCCGTCCTCGGTCAGCGCGGTGGCCTCGACGATGGCGATGCTGCCGCCATCGGCGCGGAAGCGTTCGGCCAAGGCGAGGGTGAAGTCGCGCGGATCGGCGATGGAATACCAGCCGGGGGTGAAGGTGCCATGGGTGAATCGCGGCGACAGTCCGGGCTGGATCTGCGCCATCTGTTCCGGGGTCATGTGCCGGAAGTCGATGCCGTGATCGGCCCGCGCCCGCCAGCCGGGCAGCGCGGCGTCGAATTCGGCCTGGGATTCATAGACCTGGAGATTGCCCTCCTTGCGCAGCATGGGGGCCGTTCCGGTGGCCGCCAGGAAGGGTTCCAGTTCCGCCCGGGACAGATCCATCAGCGCGGTCTGCGCGGCGGTCGAGGCCGCGACCCGCGAAGGCTGGCAGGCGCGCCAGAAGCGATAGCCCCAGGGCGCGATCTTCAGCGCATAGGCGGGCGGCACCGACAGCGGTCCCAGCGGATCCAGCAGCCATTTCGGCGCCTTGCGGATGATGCCGGGCGAGGCCAGGGGCAGGATGTCGGTGAAGGCGAAGGCCCCCGCGTTCCCGGCCGAGGCCCCCGCCGCCGGGCCTTCGCGGTCCAGCACGGTGACGGACAGCCCCCGCGCCTGCAAGGCCAGGGCCGCCGACAGGCCGACGACGCCCGCCCCGATGACGATCACATCCGCCATGTCAATGCGTGGCTGACAGGAATTTCTGCAATTCGGGGTCTCTGGGATTTCCGAACAGCTGCTCGGGCGGGGCGATCTCGGCCATCACGCCCTTGTGGAAGAAGGCCACCCGGTCGGACACCTCGCGCGCGAATTTCATCTCATGCGTGACGCAGATCATCGTCATCCCCTCGCGCGCCAGCATCCGCAACGTGTCCAGAACCTCGCCCACAAGCTGCGGATCGAGCGCCGATGTCACCTCGTCGAACAGCATGTAGTCGGGCGACATGGCCAGGGCGCGGGCGATCGCCATGCGCTGCTGCTGGCCCCCCGACAGGCGCGAGGGATAGACGGCCAGCTTGTCGCCCAGACCCACATGGTTCAGCTGCTTGACCGCCTCGGCCTCGGCCTCGGCCTTGGACCGGCCCAGCACCTTGCGCTGCGCCAGCATGACGTTTTCCAGCACGGTCAGGTGCGGGAAGGCGTTCCATTGCTGGAAGACGATGCCGATCTTGCGGCGCAGCCTGTTCAGGTCGGTGCCCCTGGCATGAACCTCGGTCCCGTCGACCAGGATGCGGCCGGAATCGATCGGCTCCAGCCCGTTGATGCAGGTCAGCAGGGTGGATTTGCCCGACCCCGATCCGCCGATGACCGTCACCACCTCGCCCTTGCTGACGGTCAGGTCGATGCCCTTCAACACCTCCAGCGTGCCGAAGGACTTGCGGACGTTTTCGATCTCAATCATGGGACCACCGTTTTTCGAGATAGCCGCCGAACCGGGCCAGCGGGAACGAGATGACGAAGTAAAAGGCCCCGCAGATCAGCAGCAGCAGCAGCGGTTCCTGCAACCGGGTGATCAGGATCTGCGTGGATTTCAGCAGTTCCGTCACCTGCACGATATAGACAAGCGCGGAATCCTTCATCACCCCAAGCGCCAGCCCGATCCAGGACGGCAGCGCCACCCGCGTGGCCAGCGGCAGCACGATTTCGCGCATGTCCTGGCCCCAGCTCATGCCCAGCGACCGCGCGGCGCGCCGCGTGGTGACCGGCACCGCCTCGATCCCGCCGCGCACGATCTCGGAACAGAAGGCGGCGGTGTAGAGCGACAGGATGATGCAGGCGACCGTGAAGCCCGACATGTTCAGCCGCAGGATCGTGCCCAGAAAGGCATTGGCCAGCACAAGCTGGATCAGCAGCGGGATCGACCGGAAGACGTCCAGAACAAAGGTCAGCGGCGCGGCCCAGACAGGCCCGACCTGATAGCGGAAGATGCCGAAGACGATCCCCAGCACCGTGCCCACCGCGACCGAGATGATCGTGACCAGGATCGTCATGCCCGCGCCACGGGCCAGGAAGGCGAAGTCGGCGGCGGTCAATGCGGTATCGAACATGGCCCTGCCCCCCTCAATACCGGAACAGCCGGGCGGCGATCAGCCGCGCGCCCAGGGTGATGACCTTCGTGATCACATAGAAGATCACGGCGGCCAGGGCGAACAGCTCGAAGGTGCGGAAGGTCAGCGCGTTCAGATCCTGGGTGACCCCATAGAGGTCGCTGTTCATCCCCACCGTGACCCCCAGCGAGGTCATCAGGATCGCCCAGACCATCTGGTTGGTCATCGGCAGGAAGGCGATGCGCAGCATCTGCGGCAGCACCACATGGCGGAAGGCGCCTGCCTGCGGAAAGCCCAGCGACCGCGCGGCGCGGGCCTGGGTGTCGGGGATCGCCTTCAGCGCGCCGCGGAAGTTCTCGGTCAGATAACCCGCGTTGTTGAAGGTGATGCCCAGCAGGATCGAGGCGAAGGGCGACAGGTGGATGCCAAAGCTGCCCAACCCGAAATGCGCCATGTAGATCTGGAACAGCGCGGGCGTGTTGCGCGCGATCTCCACCCAGGTCTTCGCGATGGCGGACAGCAGGCGGAGGCCCGACAGCCGGAACACGGTCAGCAGGAGCGCCAGAAGGATGCCGATCGCCATGGACAACAGCGCGATCTGCATGGTGACAAGCGCGCCGTCCAGCATCTGCGGAAGCCGGGCCAGCGCCTGCTTCCATTGGAAGGTATAGTTGAACATCGGCCGTCCTGCTGCTGCCGCAAAGCGTCGGGGCCGCGCGCATCGGCGCCGCCCCGGCAGTCATCAGCGATAGACGTTGTCGACCGTCAGCGGGGGCAGGTCGCCGCCGACCCATTTTTCATACAGTTCCGCATAGCGGCCGGTGCGCACCTGCTGGTTCACGAACAGGTTCAGATAGTTGATCAGCCCGTATTCCTCGCGGTTGGTGAACAGGGCCACATAGTCGATGTCGAAGGGCGCGTTGCCCACCACCGAGATGCCGGGGAAATTGCCGCCTTTGACGTTCGACTGCGCCACGGTCGAGGTGGATACGGTGGCGTCGATCTGGCCCTGGCTCAGCGCCAGGAACACGTCGGCCTGGGTCTGATAGGGACGGAAGGTGCCCTCGCCCCATTCGGTGACCTGCTTTTCCAGCGCGATCGCCTCGAAGGTGCCGGCGGTGGCGCCGACGGTCTTGCCCTTCATCCCCTCGAACGAGGTGATCCCCGAGGCGTCGTTGGCGGTGACGGCCATCTGGAAGGCGAAATAGGGGATCGACATGCCGACGGTCTTGGCCCGCTCCAGCGTGTCCGAGGTCGAGGCGACGCCCACATCCACGCGGCCCGACATCAGCGCCGGGATGCGTTCGGGGAAAGGGGTTTCGACGATTTCCGCCGTGACGCCCAGGGCGGTGGCCAGGTCGTTGCAGTAATCCACGTCGAAGCCCACCGGGGTGTTGCTTTCGTCGCGCATCCCCATCGGCGGGAAGTCCAGCACCACCGCGCAGCGCAGCGTCCCCGACGCGATGATGTCGTCCAGCTTGTCGGCATAGGACGGCGCGGCCGCAGCCGTCGCAGCCAGAAGCCCAAGGGCCAGGGCGGTCTTTTTCATGAAGTCTCTCCTGTCGGTCATGCCGGCCTTTTCACGGCCGATTCCTGCGCCCACTATCGGGCAGACCCGCCGTCAAAGCAAATTAAAAATACAAGTAATATACAGATTGCGGGCGCGCCGGGGATCGCGCTTTGTTTCCTGCATGTTTCATGTATGCAAAGCGGGAAAGCCAAAAGGAGGGATACAATGGACGAAACGGTATCGGTCGAGGATCTGCGCCAGCGGGTCGAGCGCATCTTCCTGCGGGCGGGCATGTCGGCCGTTCAGGCGGCGCCCCTGTCGCGGGTCATCGCGGCGGGCGAACGCGACGGCTGCAAGTCCCACGGCATCTACCGGATCGAGGGCGTGCTGCGGACCCTCAGGGCGGGCAAGGTGTCGGGCACGGCGGAACCTTTCCTGGATCCGGCCTCGGGCGGGGCCATCGTCCGGGTGAATGCGGCGGGCGGCTTTTCGAATCCCGCCTTCGACCTGGGCCTGCCCGTTCTGGCCGATCGCGCCAGGGAACTGGGGCTGGCCGCCCTGCTGGTGAACGACTGCGCCCATTTCGCGGCCCTGTGGCCCGAGGGCGAGGCCGTGACGGCGCAGGGCCTGGCCGGTCTGGTGATGTGCCCCAGCTATGCGACGGTGGCGCCTGCCGGGGGCAACCGGCCCTTGCTGGGCACCAACCCCCTGGCCTTCGGCTGGCCGCGGCCGGGGCGCGATCCCTATGTCTTCGACTTCGCCACCTCGGTCGCCGCGCGGGGCGAGATCGAGCTGCACCGCCGCGCCGGAAAGCCCCTGCCCGAAGGCTGGGCCATCGACGCGGACGGCCGGCCCACCACCGACCCCGACGCGGCCCTGGGGGGCGCGATGCTGCCCTTTGGCGGCCACAAGGGGTCGGCCATCGGCACCATGATCGAGCTGCTGGCGGGCGTCATGATCGGCGACCTGACCAGCCCCGAGGTGCTGGATTTCCTGGGAACCACGACGCTGGCGCCGTTCCATGGCGAATTGGTCCTGACGCTGTGCCCGGAAAAATTCGCCGCCGGGCGGTCGGGCGATCCCTTCGCGCGCGCCGAACGGCTGTTCGAGGCGATCCAGGGCCAGGGCGCGCGCCTACCCTCGGAGCGCCGCTATGCCGCCCGCGCCAGGGCCATGGCCCAGGGCATCGTGCTGACCCAGGCCGAGACGGCGCAACTGGACCGCTTCCTGGCGCTTGGCCTGGACGCGGTCGCCTGAACGAAAAAGCCCCCCGGTTTCGGGGGGCCGGCCGGATCAGGGCTTGCAGGACTGGACGGCGCCGGGAAGCTTGCTCCAGTCCCCGTACCAGGTCTTGAACTGGGCCAGCTGGCGTTCGGCCCAGCCCTTCTGGCTGGGCGTCAGCTCGTCCGTCTCGTTGAAATGCAGCCTGTATTCGGCCTCGCCTTGCAGCACCATCATGTGCTTGTAATACAGGACCAGATCGGTGCCTTCGTCCCAGGACGACAGAACCTCCAGCGCCTCGCCCAGTTCCTGCGCGCGGGTCCGGGCGTCCGGATCGCCCTTTGCCGCCGCCTTGGCAAGCGCCACGAAATGCAGGATTTCGCGCGGGATCACATTGCCGATCCCGGTGATGGTGCCGGTGGCGCCGCATTTGACATAGCCGTGATAGACGCCGGTATCGACCCCCGCCATCAGGATCACGTCGTCATCGGCACTGGTGATGTGTTCGGCGGCATAGGTCATGGCCTTGGCGCCGCCGAATTCCTTGAAGCCCAGCAGATTCGGATGGTCGGCCCGCAGGGCGAAGAACAGGTCGGCCTTGGTTTCGAACCCGTAATAGGGGCTGTTATAGATCACCGCCGGAAGGTCCGGCGCCGCCGACAGGATCGCCTTGAAATGGTGGCGCTGCGCGGCGGCCGACAGCCCGCGCGACAGCACCCGCGGGATCACCATCAGCCCCGCCGCGCCGACCTTCTGCGCATGCGCCGCATGGGCAACCGCCGATTGCGAATTGACCGCGCCGGTCCCCACGATCACCCGGATCCCCGCGCCGACCAGCCGTTCCACCCCCTCCATCCGCTGCGCGTCGGTCAGCAGCGGCCAGTCGCCCATCGAGCCGCAATAGACCACCGCCGACATGCCCGCTGCGATCAGCTCCCGCGCCTTGCGGACAAGCGCGTCGTAATCGGGGCCGCGATCGGCGGTGCAGGGGGTCATCAGGGCGGGAATGACGCCGGTGAAAATCTGGGTGTTCATTGCGGGATCCTTGTGGAACGGCATGGCATTGCGGATTCGATGCCCCGCATTCTAGTCTCTGCATTTTATTTGTCGACAAGAATCCGCCATGCCGACTTATAAGGCGATGGTCCGTCGTTCGTCGCGTGCCAGGAAATGCTGGATCTGGCGGATGATCTGGTCGGCATGAGTCCTGGCCAGCCGGTCGCACAGATCCACGTCGCGCGCCACGATCGCGTCGATGATGGCCTCGTGCTCGTCGACATATTCGCGCGGCAGGCGGTCGTCGAAGGACTGGTAATACAGCCGCAGCAGCCGCCGCCCCTCGTCCAGCACCCGCAGGAACAGGCTGGTGTAATAGGGGTTGCGCCCGGCTTCGGCGATGGCGGCGTGGAAGTCGCGGTTCGAGGCGATCATCCCCAGGGCGTCCTGGGCGGACACGGCGGCGGCGAAGCGCGCCTGGTGCCTGCGGATCGCCTTGAGATCGGCAGGCTGGTGATAGGTCGCGGCAAGCCGCGTGGTGACGCGATACATCAGCGTCATGGCGTCGAAAAAGGTATGCAGGTTCAGGAAGTCGATATTGGCGACCATGGTCGAGCGGTTGGGCAGGGTTTCCACCAGCCCCTCGCCCGACAGCCGCACCAGGGCCTCGCGGATCGGCGTACGCGACATCCCGAACCGTTCGGCAAGCTGAACCTCGTCAATGGGGCTGCCGGGCAGCAGCACAAGATCCAAAATCTCGTCGCGAAGCTGGTCATAGACAAGCTTGACACCGGAGCCGCGCTTGCGTTCTGAAATGCCGCCGGCTTCTGTCATCAATCCGGTCTCCGATGCGCGAGGGGGTTTGTCGACAGTATGAATATTTTCCGCGCATTGCCAGATCAATCGCGAATTGGGGCCCTCACCCCGCGACCTTGGCCAGCGCCGCGTCGATGGCATCGGTGATGCGGTCGATGTCGTCCCTGGTGGCGATCAGGGCGGGCGACAGGCACAGCGTGTTGTTCAGCCCCGGCAGGCTGCGGTTGGTGGCGCCGATGATCACGCCCTGAGCCAGGCATTCGGCCACCACCGCCTGGACGCGCTTTTCGTCCAGCGGTTCCTTCGTGGCCCGGTCGGCGACCAGCTCGGCCCCGCAGAACAGCCCCTTGCCGCGCACCTCGCCGATCACCGGATGCTTCTCCTGCAAGGCGCGCAGGTTCGAAAGCGTGCGCTCGCCCATGGCGACGGTGTTCTCCAGCAGCCCCTCGTCCTCGATGATGCGCATGTTCTCCAAGGCCGCCACCGGCCCGGCGGTGCAGCCGCCGAAGGTCGAGATGTCGCGGAAATAGCCCAGCGGGTCCGAGGCATCGTCCTTGAACATCTCGAACACCGCCTCGGTCGTCACCGTGCAGCTGATCGCCGCATAGCCCGAGGCCACGCCCTTGGCCATGGTCACGATGTCGGGGGCGATGCCGTAATGCTGATAGCCGAACCAGGTGCCGGTGCGGCCCAGTCCGCAGACCACCTCGTCCAGGATCAGCAGGATGTCGTATTTGCGGCAGATTTCCTGCACGCGCGGCCAGTATCCCTCGGGCGGCACGATCACGCCGCCGCCTGCGGTGATCGGCTCCAGCACGATCGCGCCCACGCTGTCAGGGCCTTCGCGCAGGATCGCCTCCTCGATGGCGTCGGCGGCCCGTTCGCCATAGTTCGCCACATCCCATTGCGCGCGGTATTCCAGGCAATGCGGCACCCGCACGAAGCCGTCGGGATAGGGTCCGTATTGCGCCGCCCGCTGGTCCTGACCGCTGGTCGCCAGCGTGCCGATGGTGGTGCCGTGATAATCGCGGTCGCGATAGAGGATCTTCCATTTTCGCCCGCCATGCTGACGCGCGGCGATCTGGCGGACCATCTTGTAGGCTTTCTCGTTGGCCTCGGAGCCCGAGTTGGAATAATAGACCCGGCTCATCCCGGGCATCTTCTGGACCAGCCGCTCGGCGAACAGCGCCGCCGGGACATTGCCCGCCGCCCCGGCATAGTAGTTCAGCTTGACCAGCTGGTCGCGGATCGCATCGGCGATGCTGGTGCGGCCATAGCCGACATTGACCGTCCAGACCCCGCCCGAGACCGCATCCAGATATTCCCGGCCCGTCGTGTCCCACAGCCGCATCCCCTTGCCTTCCACGAACACGCGCGGGTCGGCCGTCTCGTATTGCTTGTGCTGGCTCAGATGGTGCCAGACATGCGCGCGGTCGGCGGCCACGACATGGGACAGGTCGTTCTGGTTCAGGTCGAGTGACATGGCGGTTCCCCGGATGTTGCGTCCGGCGGATTGCAAGGGCCGGCACAGGTCGGATCCACGAAACCAGATCCCCCGCAAAAGGCAAGCGAAAGCCGCAGCCGGGAACGGACGCGGCCCCTTGCGGGTTGACCCCCGCACCCCTGGAAAGGAGCAGATCATGGCTGACAAATTCGATCCCAAGGCGGAAAACGAAAAATACGCCACCAAGCAGGCGGCGCAGCAGGCCAAGATGGGCCATGCGGATCTGAATCCCAAGCAGATCCATCCGTCCCATGAACCCAATGCGGGCGGCCAGAACCGCGAGGCGGGCGACCGCAAGGCGCGGCAGAACGACCGCGCCACCAACGGCGGCGAATAAGTCGCACCGGGCCTGACGCGGCCCCTGCAAAGCCAATCCGGGCAGCGGCGGCCATCTGACCGCGCTGCCCGGATTTCGTCTTATCGGTCCTGTTCCTTGGCCCGATCCTCTTTCCGGTCCTCGCGCCGGTCCGAGGCTTTCAGATCCGGGCGCGGGTCGAAATCGGGATCGGCATTGGTGGT
Source organism: Paracoccus sp. S3-43 (assembly GCF_029027965.1). Taxonomy (NCBI): domain Bacteria; kingdom Pseudomonadati; phylum Pseudomonadota; class Alphaproteobacteria; order Rhodobacterales; family Paracoccaceae; genus Paracoccus; species Paracoccus qomolangmaensis. The sequence continues at coordinate 58,740 of NZ_CP119082.1, forward strand.
ATCGACCTTCTTTTCGATGATCCGCCGTTGCTGGTCATGGGTTTTCTTTCCGACCATGACGGCCTCCTATGTGCTGGGGGATGTGCGGCGGTCCCGCGCGTCGCCGGCATCGTCGCCTTGGCGGTTCGCCACGTGATCGTGATGCTGTTCGGTTTCGACATGGCGGGAATCCAGGCCCCGCTGGTCCGAATGGCGGGACTTGTCGCGGTTTGACAGAACCTCGTTTTCCGGCAGGTCGTCCGACTGTGCGGGGGACATGCCGCCGCTGCCGTCGCCCTTGCCCTGGTCCTGCTGGCCCGCGCCGAATGACTTTCTGCTTGCATTGGCCATTGCCGATCCTCCTGTTCGTTCTGATGGTCGCAGGGGAAAACCGGGACGCGCGGCGATTTGTTCCGCCCCCGGCGGGAACCGCCCCCAGGGCGCGCCGTTACCAAGCCATGTCACAGCGCACCGATCCCGCCGACCATCCCGCCCCCCAGACCGAAGGGTTGGAGCGGATGGATGTCGAAGCCGCCGCCCTGGCTGCCCGGCATCGCCATCACCCGTTGGTCAGGGCCCTGGGCGCGGCCAGCGAACTGGCCGACCAGATCCCGCTGGGCGCGATCTGCGGCGCGGTGATCGCCGGCGGGCTGGCCGCCGGGCGTCCCGATCTGGCCCGGACCGGGATGCGGATGATGGCCGCGCATGTGCTGGCCAATGCCGTCAAGCAGCAGATCAAGAACCGCCTGCGCCGCATCCGCCCCGAAGAGGTCGTGAAGGATTGCGCCTATACCTTCGAGCCGGGCGAGACGCAGGGCGGGTACGACACCTCGTTCCCGTCGGGCCATACGGCGGGCGCGGTGGCGGTGGCTTCCATCCTGGCCCGCGACATGCCGCCCCTGTCCCTGCCCGCCTGGACCGCCGCCGCGCTGATGTCCGGGGTGCAGATCCCGCACGCCAAGCATTACCCGGCGGATGTCGCGGCCGGTGCGGCGCTTGGCCTGACGGCCGCGCGGCTGGTCGATCTGCTGTTGCCCCCCAACCCCCCATCGCAGGAGAATCCCATGTCGGACAACGCCACCAGGACCATCGTCGCCATCTTCCAGACGCGCGAGGCCGCGGATTATGCCATCGAACATCTGGTCCAGCAGCACGGGCTGAACCGCGCCGACATCTTTGCCGAGGCGCAGGGCGACGACAACACGGCGGGCACCCGCCCCTCGGGCGGCGATGCCTCCAAGGGCGATGCCCCGTCCGATCCGGCCCTGCGCGGCGGCATCAGGCTGTCGGCCGATGTGGCGGCGGACAAGGCCGATCTGGTCCGCGACGCCTTCGCGGAAATGGGCGGCCAGGACATCGCCGCGCGTTAGGACGCGCATCGGGACGGGTCGAACCGCCTGCCGGAAAGCTGCGGACGCATGGAACGTCCGGCCCGGCTGGCGGTTGAGACCCTGCCACCAGCCAGCGACCCATGCCAGCCTCCGGGGGGATCCATGCAGATCACACTTCACCTGAACGGCGCGACCCATGATCTTGACGTGGACACGCGCACCACGCTTCTGGATGCGCTGCGCCATTACCTGGGGCTGACGGGCACCAAGAAGGGCTGCGACCACGGCCAATGCGGCGCCTGCACGGTGCTGATCGACGGCCGCCGGGTCAATTCCTGCCTGACCCTGGCCTGCATGGCCGAGGACGCGCGGATCACCACCATCGAGGGGCTGGGCAGTCCCGACCGCCTGTCGCCCCTGCAACAGCAGTTCCTGGACCATGACGGTTTCCAATGCGGCTATTGCACGCCGGGCCAGATCTGTTCGGCGGCCGGGATGCTGGAGGAGATCGCGGCGGGCTGGCCCAGCCACGCCTCGGCCAGCCTGGAGGGGCCGTTCGAGTTGTCCCACGCGGAAATCGCCGAACGGATGAGCGGCAATCTGTGCCGCTGCGCCGCCTATACCCATATCGTCGCGGCCATCCGCCAGGCGGCCGGCGCGGGCGACCGGCACGAGGACGCGGCATGAGGGAATTCACCTATCTCCGGGCGGGATCGCTGGCCGACCTGCCGGCAAGCGCCACGATCATCGCGGGCGGCACCAACCTGCTGGATCTGATGAAGCACGAGGTGATGGCCCCCGATGCCCTGGTCGACATCACCCGCCTGGATCTGAACCGGATCGAACCCGAGGGCGACGGGCTGCGCATCGGCGCGCTTGTCAGAAACAGCGACCTGGCCGCGCATCCGATCATCCGGCGCGATTATCCGGTTCTGTCGCGCGCGCTGCTGGCGGGTGCCAGCGGCCAGTTGCGCAACATGGCCACGACCGGCGGCAACCTGATGCAGCGCACCCGCTGCCCGTATTTCTACGACCGCCGCATGGCCTGCAACAAGCGCGATCCCGGCGCGGGCTGCGCGGCCATCGGCGGGGTGACGCGCAACCATGCGATTCTGGGCGGGTCGGACCAGTGCATCGCCACCTATCCCGGCGACATGGCCGTGGCCCTGCGCGCCCTGGATGCGGTGGTCGAGATCGACGGCCCCGCCCCCCGCCGGGTGCCGCTGGCCGATTTCCACCTGCTGCCCGGCGATACCCCCGATGTCGAAACCGTGCTGCGGCCGGGCGAGATCATCACCGGCGTCACCCTGCCCGCCCCGATCGGCGGACAGCACCGTTATCGCAAGGTGCGCGACCGCGCCTCCTATGCCTTTGCCCTGGTCTCGGTCGCGGCGGTGATCGGCATCGAGGACGGCCGGATCTCTCATGCCGCCCTGGCGTTCGGCGGGGTGGCCGCGAAGCCCTGGCGCGACCCCGCGGTCGAGGCGGCGCTGACGGGCCGGGAGCCCTCGGACGCGCTGTTCGCCGAGGCGGCGGCGATCCTGCTGCGCCCTGCGAAGGCCTGGGGCGAAAACCAGTTCAAGATTCCCCTGCTGCGGCGCAGCCTGATCGCCACCCTGCGCGATGCAACCGGAATGGAGGCCAGGCCATGACACGGCACCTGCGGGTCGATGGCCCGAACCATGACGACCGCCTGGACCATATGGCGCAAGGCGTGCTGGGCCAGCCCCTCAACCGGCTGGAGGGTCCGCTGAAGGTCACCGGCCGCGCCACCTATGCCGCCGAGGCGCGGCCCCGCGACATGGCCTATGGGGTGCTGGTCCAGGCCGAGATTCCGGCGGGCAAGGTGCTGGAGATCGGCGATGCGCCGGGCGCCCTGGCGGTGATCCGGGACAAGCGGATGATCCATTATGCCGCTCAAGGGCAGGCCCAGAAGGCCCCGCCCTCGGGCCCGGATCGGGTCGAATACATGGGCCAGGCCATCGCCCTGGTCGTGGCCGACACGTTCGAGGGGGCGCGTCATGCCGCCCAGAACATCGCCATCCGCTATGCCCCCGAAACGGTGCCGGTCATCCCGGAATCGGTGACGCCCGAACTGCCGCCGAAAAAGCAGTCGGCCACGGGCGATCTGGACCAGGCGATGCGCGACGCCGCCGTGACCGTCGATCAGGTCTGGCACACGCCGTCGCAGATGGCCGCCGCGATGGAACCCCATGCCGCGATCGCCGAATGGGACGGCGGCACCGTCACGATCCGGGCCGGATTGCAGATGCTGTCGTCGAACCGCAAGCAGATGGCCGACGCCCTGGGCATCCGCGAAAGCAAGGTGCGGCTGCTGGCGCCCTATGTCGGCGGCGGTTTCGGATCCAAGCTGGGCATCAATGCCGAAGCCGTGGCGGCGGCCATCGCCGCGCGCGAGCTGGACCGGCCGGTGATGGTGGCGATGTCCCGCCAGCAGGTCTTCGACCTGGCGCATCGCCGGTCGGAAACCCGCCAGCGGATCCGGCTGGCCTGCGATGCGGACGGGGTGCTGTCGGGCATCGGCCACGACGTTCTGGTATCCAACCTGCCGGGCAGCGAGTTTTCCGAACCCGTCACCCAGGCCACGCCCTTCACCTATCAGGCGGCGCATCGCCAGATCGTCCATGCCATTGCCCGGATCCATCGCGGCTGCGCCGGATCGGTCCGCGCGCCGGGCGAGGCGGTCGGCGTCACCATCTTCGAATGCGCCATGGACGAACTGGCCGAGGCCGCCGGGATCGACCCGGTCGACCTTCGCCTGCGCAACATCCCCGATGCCGAGCCGGTGACGGACCGCCCCTTTTCCAGCCACAAGCTGGCCGAGGCGCTGCGCGACGGCGCTCAACGCTTCGGCTGGTCGGCGCGCCAACCCACCGGGCGGCGCGTCGAGGGGGAATGGTTCATCGGCATGGGCATGGCGGCGGCGGTGCGCGTCAACATGCTGGTGGAATCCCGTGCGCGCGTCACCCTGCACCAGGACGGCCAGGCCATTGTCGAGACCGACATGACCGATATCGGCACCGGCACCTATACGATCCTGGGCCAGCTTGCCGCCGAAATGCTGGGTCTGCCCGCCCATCGGGTCGAGGTCCGGCTGGGCGACACGGATTTCCGGCCCGCAGCGGGATCGGGGGGGTCCTTCGGCGCGGCCTCCAGCGGCAATTCGGTCTATCTCGCCTGCGAAGAGATCCGCAGCCAGATCGCCAGGACGATGCGTTGCGGCGAATCCGACCTGACGCTGCACGACGGCATGGCCCGCGCCGGGAATGTGTCGCGCCCGCTGTCGGAGCTGATCGACGGCCAGATCACCGCCGAAGGGCATTTGCAGCCCGGCAAGACGGAAAAGACCCACCGTCAGGCGACTTGGGGCAGCCACTGGGCCGAGGTTGCCGTGAACCGCTGGACCGGAGAGGTCCGCGTCCGCCGGATGATGGGCGTCTTCGCCTGCGGACGGGTGCTGAACGAAAAGACCGCGAGGTCGCAATGCCTGGGCGGCATGAGCTTCGGCATCGGCATCGCCCTGACCGAGACAATGGAACACGACCCTCGCGACGGCCATGCCGTCAGCCGAGACCTGGCGGAATACCATATTCCCTGCCACGCCGATGTCCCAGAACTTGAGGTGCATTTCCTGCACGAACGCGATGCCTATGTCGGCCCGCTGCAAGCCAAGGGCCTGGGCGAACTGGGCATCTGCGGCGCGGGCGCGGCTGTTCTGAACGCCATCCACAACGCCTGCGGGGTCCGCGTCCGGCAGCTTCCGGCAACGCCGGACAAGATCATCGCCGGATTGGAGTGATGCAGGCAGGGGCCTTTCCTGCCCTGCCGGGGGCCGCGCCGGACGATCCGCTGGCGGCGGCCTTGGCCTGCGATCATCCGATCCTGGCGATCATCACCGGCATCACCGGCCCATCCTATCGCCCTTTGGGCGAGATGATGGCCTTTTGTGGGGATCGACAGGTCGGAACGCTCAGTTCCGGCTGCATCGAAACGGATCTGGCGCGCCATGCCCGGACGGCCCTGTCCGACGGGCCGGTTCGCTTGCGCTATGGCGAAGGCTCGCCCTGGTTCGACCTGCGCCTGCCCTGCGGCGGCGGGCTGGAGGTGACCCTGATCCCCCGCCCCTGCCCGGCCCTGCTGGCCGAGATCGCGGCGGCACGCGCGGCGCGCCAGCATGTCGCGCTTTGCATCAGCCCGGATCTGCGCCTGCACCGCTGCAAGCCGGGACCGACCGGCGCGACGCCGGACGGGCTTCGCATCGCGCTGCCGCCCCCGCCCCGCTTCCTGATCTTCGGTCAGGGCCCCGAGGCCGCCATCTTCGCCGATCTGGTGCGGGCGGCCGGTTATCCCCATCTGGTGCTGGCACCCGACCGGGAAACCCTGTCGCGGGCCGAGGCGCGGGCTTCGCCCACCCGCCTGCTGCCCTGGCCCGCCCTGCCCGCCGATCTGGACATCGACGACCGCAGCGCGGTGGTCCTGTTCTTCCACGATCACGACTGGGAACCGCCGATCCTGGCCCGCGCCCTGGAATCGCCTGCCTTCTATATCGGCGCCCAGGGATCGCGGCGCGCCCGCGATATGCGGATGGAAAGGCTGCGCCAGTTGGGCGTCACGAAGGGCTTGGACCGCCTGCACGGCCCGATCGGCCTGATCGAATCGGCCCGCGACCCGCGCGTCCTGGCGGTCTCGGTCCTGGCCGAGGTTCTGGAGCGGGCATCGTGACCACGGTCGTCCTGCTGGCGGCTGGCGCATCGCGGCGGTTCGGGACCGCCTGCAAGCTGCAAGCCCCTTATCGAGGCAAACCTCTGGTCCGTCATGTCGCCGAGGCGATCCTGGCAAGCGGATTGCCTGCCGTGGCCGTGACCGCCGACCCCGCGGTGGAAGACCTGCTGCCCGAGTTCCGCATCATCCGCAGCATCGGACCACAATCGCAGTCCCTGCGCGCCGGACTGGCGGCGGTGGACGATGACCGCGCCCTGGTCGTGCTGGGCGATATGCCGCATGTCGATGCAGCGCTGCTGCTGCGCATCGCCTTGGCGCCTGCCCCGGCGGCGGCAAGCGATGGCAACCGCATCACGCCGCCCGCCAGCCTGCCGCGATCCATGTTCGCGGATATCGCACAGCTATCCGGCGATCAGGGCGCAGGGGCGGTGCTGCGAAGGCGACCGGATTTATACCTTGTCCATGTCGATGCGGGAAGGCTTCGGGATATAGATATATCCGAAGATATTCTTTAGATTTCAATAAGTTAGAGCCTATCGGCCGAGAATCTGGCAAAGGCGCTCAAGGTCTTCGAGGTGTCGATAGCCGATGGTGACGACCCCCGCCCCATTCGACGCGTGGTCGATCGTCACGGGCATCTTCAACTGGGCAGACAGGTCGGCTTCCAGGGCGCGCGTATCGGCGTCCTTGTCCGTTTTCCGCGCTGATCGGACCTTCTCACCATCCGTAGTGGCTTTCGTCTTGAGACGCACAAGATCTTCGGTCTCCCGGACAGACAAACCATTGTCGATCACCCGACGAGCCAAGGCCAGGGGATTATCCGCCGTGATCAGGGCGCGCGCATGGCCCGCCGTCAGCTTTCCATCCTTGACATAATCCTGGATCTGGTCGGGCAGGGTCAGCAGGCGCAACAGGTTGGCGATATGGCTGCGGCTTTTGTTCAACGCCTCGGCCAGTTTTTCCTGGGTATGACCGAATTTGTCCATCAGCTGCCGAAATGACGCGGCTTCTTCGATGGCATTCAGATCCGCGCGCTGAATGTTCTCGATGATCGCGACTTCCAAAACCTCGGTATCCGTCAGGTCGCGGATGATGACGGGCAGTTCGTGCAATTGCGCCATCTGCGCGGCGCGCCAGCGGCGTTCGCCGGCGACGATCTGGTAAAGCCCATCGTCCTGGGGATGGCTGCGCACGATCAGCGGCTGCAACACCCCCCTTTGCCGCAGCGAATCCGCCAGTTCCTGCAAGGCGGTTTGATCAAAATGCCGCCGGGGCTGGTCGGGATTCGCAGTGATCTGTTCGATGGGGACCATGGTGCGGTCCTTGATCGGCTTCGCATCTGCCGGTCCATCCAGATCCAGATCGGCCATCAGCGCCGACAGGCCGCGCCCCAGACCGCGCTTGGCAAGTTTACTGTCGGACATCAGGCTTCCTCCTTGACCAGTTTCAGGCGCGCGGCGAATTCGGCCGCGAATTGGCGATAGGCCGCGCTGCCCTTGGACGCGGGATCGTAGAGCAGGACCGGCTGCGCAAAGGACGGCGCCTCAGAGACGCGCACGTTGCGGGGAATGACGGTCGCAAAGACCAGATCGCCCAAGGTGGCGCGGGCATCCGCCTCGACCTGCTGGGACAGGTTGTTGCGGTAATCCGACATGGTCAGCAGAACGCCGTTTACCCGCAGGTTCGGATTGCCGCTTTGCCGGACATGCTTGACCGTCGACAGCAGTTGCGACAGCCCTTCAAGCGCATAGAATTCCGCTTGCAGCGGCACCAGAACGGCGTCGGCCGCCACCATCGCATTCACGGTCAGCAGTCCCAAGGCCGGCGGGCAATCGATCAGAACGATACTGTCCGCCTCGGCCTGATCCAGTTTGCGCCGCAAAAGGCGGGTGCGATCCTTGACCTGCGACAGGTCCACATCGGCCGACGACAGATCCGAGGTGGCCGGGACGATGGAGAGGTTCGCAATATCGGTTTCCATGCTGCAATCGGCCAAGGAATCCTGAACCGCCAGAAGGTCATAGACGGTCTTTAGCCGCTGCTCGACATTGATCCCCAGGCCGGTCGAGGCATTTCCCTGCGGATCGAGATCGACCAGGACAACCCGGTGCCCCTGCATGGCCAGGGCCGCGCCCAGATTGATCGCCGTGGTGGTCTTGCCCACCCCGCCCTTCTGGTTGGCAATGGCGACGACGCTATGCGCCATATTTGACCCCGCTTACTTCCAATATCGCCGCACCCTCCTGCGTGCGACTGGGATGGGAGACGTAATCGAATCTCCAGTGTTGGCTGGCCTGTTCGATTTCTGCCTGCCACTGCCGGCCCTTCATGAGAAAGGCTGTCCCAGACGGCGCAAGGTGCAGATCCAGATATGCCATAAGCTGCGGAAGCGGGGCAAGGGCGCGGGCGCTGACATAGGCGGCATTCAGCGGAGAAATGGCTTCGATTCTTTGTGCCAGCACCGTGACATGAGGCAAATCGGCCTGCCGGGCGACGGTTCGCAGAAAAGCTGCCTTGCGCTGATCGCTTTCCACCAAGGTAAACGCGACCTTGGAGTCGGCTTTTGCAATTGCCATAACGAGGCCGGGCAGCCCGCCGCCGCTTCCCAGGTCGATCCACGCCCCTTCCGAGGCGTCGGAAAGTTCAGCAAGCTGCAGGGAATCGGCTATGTGCCGGGTCTGAAAATTCACCAGGGTGGACGGCGCAACAAGGTTTATGCGCGGGTTCCACTGCTTTAGCAGAGCGCGATAGATCTCCAGCCGCTCCGTTGTTTCACGTGAAACACTCATGCGCGACGCTTGCCTGCCATGCGCGTCACGGTCAGCAAGAGGGTCAGCGCGGCAGGTGTCATTCCCTCGATCCTGGCGGCAGCCGCCAAGGTTGTCGGCTTGGCCGACGTCAGCTTGGCAGTCAATTCTCCTGAAAGACCAGATAATTGACGATAATCAAAATCCTGAGGCAGAGAAATCGCTTCATCATTCCGCAGCATTTCAGCATCGCGGGCTTGGCGCTCGGTGTATTGATGATAGAGAGCGTCATTTCTGATCTGCTGTAATGTTTCCGGCCCAATGCTGCTCAAGGCAGGATAAAGATCCGTCAAATGGGCGAGCGGAAGATCGGTTTGACCGAGAAGGCCAAAGACCGTCCGCGGCTGACCGTCCTGCCGGACCGCAATACCCGCCCTGCTCAGGGCACTGGGACTGTAGCTGGCAGCTTCGAGATTCTGCCGTGCGGCCTCATAGCGCGTTTGCCGGGCTTCAAAGGCAGCACGTCTTTCCGCGCCGACGCAGCCCAATTTCAAACCCATGGAAGTCAATCGTTGATCAGCATTGTCCGCCCGCAAGGTCAGGCGAAACTCTGCCCGCGAGGTAAACATCCGATATGGCTCGGTCACGCCACGTGTCGTGAGATCGTCGATCATTACCCCGATATAGCTGTCAGCCCGGCTGAAAACGACCTCGTCCCGGTCAAGTGCCGTCATCGCTGCATTCAATCCCGCGACGACGCCTTGCGCGGCCGCTTCCTCGTATCCCGTGGTGCCGTTGATCTGGCCTGCAAGATAAAGTCCGCGGACGTCCCTCAGGCCCAGCGTCTGCGTCAGCGCACGTGGATCGACGTAATCATATTCGACAGCATATCCGGGTTGAAGGATATCGGCATTCTCTAACCCTTTGATCGATCTAACATATTCCAGTTGGACATCGTCAGGCAGCGAGGTAGAAATTCCGTTGGGATAAACAGTGTGATCATTCACGCCTTCGGGTTCAAGAAAAATCTGATGGGATTCCTTGTCGGCGAAACGCACTACCTTATCCTCGATCGACGGGCAATAGCGCGGTCCCCGACCCGAGATATGCCCCCCATACATCGCCGAACGGGACAGGTTTCGGCGAATGATATCGTGAGTGGCGGAGTTGGTGTGCGTAATACCGCAGCTGATTTGAGGTGCTTCGATATCGTGACTCAGGTACGAAAACAGTGTCGGCTCGTCATCGCCAGGCTGGGTTTCCAGAATCTCCCAGTTGATCGTCCGGCCATCCAATCGCGGCGGCGTCCCCGTCTTCAATCGCCCTAAGGGGAGGTCATAACGCATCAACGAGTCTGCAAGACGGTTGGACGCCTGATCCCCCCAACGCCCTGCTGGCCGACTGACGTCGCCGATATGAATGATGCCGTTCAGAAAAGTTCCGGTCGTCAATACGACGGCCGCCGAAGAAAGAACCGTCCCGTCAGCCAGTTCGACTCCCGATACCTCTCGATCAGTTCCGATCAGCGAGGCGACCTCCGAAAAGATAAGCGTCAGATCGGCCTGCCTGGAGACAGCCTTGAAAGCCGCGTTTCGGTACAATGCACGATCCATCTGTGCCCGAGGCCCTTGAACAGCCGGACCTTTCTTGCGGTTCAAAAGCCGGAACTGGATACCCGCCTGATCGGCAATTCGACCCATCAACCCGTCAAGGGCGTCGACTTCCCGGACAAGATGGCCCTTGCCCAGCCCGCCAATCGCGGGATTGCAGGACAGGGTTCCGATGTCTTCCCGCCTCATCGTCACAAGCGCCGTTCGCGCACCCACGCGCGCCGAAGCCGAGGCGGCTTCGATTCCCGCATGGCCGGCACCGATCACAATGACGTCGTATTGTTTCACGTGAAACACCTATTTTCCGATGCAGAACGAGGTGAAGATGACATCCAGATAGTCTTCTGCACCGATTCTGCCAAGCAAACGATCCAGTGAACTGGCCGCACGGCGGATCGCTTCGGCTAATAATTCTGCGGGAAGATTCTCCACTACGGTCACCGCCTCCCGCGCTTCGATCAAGGCGCCCAACTGTCGCTGATGGCTTACCAAGCCGGCACCCGCCGTCCTGTCAGACAAAGCGTCAAACAGATCATTCAGCAAGCGGTCGATCCCCTCGCCCGTTACCGATGAGACGGACAAATCAGAGGAGATTCCCCCCAGATCCGCTTTACTGACCACCTTCAGATCGCCCGGCTGCCACAAAGACTCATCCACCGCCCCTGTTGGCGAAAGATGGATCCGCAGATCCGCTGCCAAGGCACGCCCGCGCGCGCGGTCTATCCCCAAGCTCTCGATTCTGTCCCGTGCATCACGCAGCCCGGCCGTATCCAGCAGGGTCACCGCCAATCCCCGCAAATCCAGCCGCAGTTCGATGATGTCGCGGGTGGTTCCCGCGATCTCGGACACCAAGGCTACCTCGCGGCGCGCTAGGCGGTTGATAAGGCTCGACTTGCCTGCATTCGGCGGACCGATGATCGCCACTTCGAAACCATTGCGGATCCGTTCCGCCGCGGCATATCCCTTGATCTGGCCGTCCAACTCCTCTCGGAACTTCGCCAGCAGATCAGAGACTTCCGCCGGGATCTCCTCGGGAACCTCCTCGTCGGCGAAATCGACGCTGCTTTCCACAAGCGCGCCTGCCCGGATCAGCAGGGATCGCCAGCCGTCGGCCTTGCGCGCCAGTTCGCCGCCGCTCATCCGCAAGGCCATGCGGCGTTGCGATTCGGTTTCGGCGGCCAGAAGATCGCCCAAGCCTTCGACTTCGGACAGGTCCATCTTGCCGTTCAGGAACGCCCGGCGTGTGAATTCCCCCGCCTCGGCCAGACGCAGGCCCAGGACTGTCAGGATCTGGCCCATGCGGCGAAGGATAACCGGCGCGCCGTGCAAGTGAATCTCGGCCACTTCCTCGCCGGTGAAGCTGCGGCCTGCCTCGAACCACATCACCAAGGCCCGATCAAGGATGTCGTCGCCGTCCCGAATATCGCGCAGATAGGCGCGGCGGGCAAAGGGAAGGGCGCCCGCCAGTCGTTCGGCGGCCGACCGCGCGCCGTCACCGCTGATCCGAATAATGGAAACGCCACCCCGCCCAGGCGGGGTGGCTTCGGCAAAGATCAGATCCATAGCGGCCCCGTCAGGCGTTCATCGAATCGAAGAATTCCGAATTGGACTTGGTCTGCTTCAGCTTGGAGATCAGGAACTCGATGGCGTCGGTGGTGCCCATCGGGTTCAGGATTCGGCGCAGTAGATAGGTTTTCTGCAAGTCCTTGGAATCGACCAGCAATTCTTCTTTCCGCGTTCCGGATTTCAGGATGTCCATGGCCGGGAAGACACGCTTGTCGGCCACCTTGCGGTCCAGCACGATCTCGCTGTTGCCGGTGCCCTTGAATTCCTCGAAGATCACCTCGTCCATCCGCGAGCCCGTGTCGATCAGCGCGGTCGCGATGATGGTCAGCGATCCGCCTTCCTCGATATTGCGCGCGGCACCGAAGAAGCGTTTGGGCCGCTGCAAGGCGTTCGCATCGACGCCGCCGGTCAGAACCTTGCCGGAACTGGGGACGACGGTGTTGAACGCCCTACCAAGCCTGGTGATCGAGTCCAAAAGGATCACAACATCTCGTTTATGTTCGACCAGCCTCTTGGCTTTCTCGATGACCATCTCGGACACCGCGACGTGACGGCTGGCCGGTTCGTCGAAGGTCGAGGACACGACCTCGCCCTTGACCGAGCGTTGCATGTCGGTGACTTCCTCGGGGCGTTCGTCGATCAGCAGCACGATCAGATAGCATTCGGGATGGTTGCGTTCGATCGAATGGGCGATGTTCTGCAACAGCACCGTCTTGCCGGTGCGCGGCGGCGCCACGATCAGCGACCGCTGGCCCTTGCCGATCGGCGCCACCAGGTCGATGATCCGGGCGGAACGGTCCTTCAGGGTCGGATCCTCGATCTCCATCTTCAGTCGCTCGTTCGGGTAAAGCGGCGTCAGGTTGTCGAAGGCAACCTTGTGGCGGGCCTTATCGGGGTCTTCGAAATTGATGCGTTCGACCTTGGTCAGGGCGAAGTAACGCTCATTCTCGCCGGGCGCGCGGATCACGCCTTCGACCGTATCGCCGGTGCGCAGGCTGTGCTGGCGGATCATCTCGGGGCTGACATAGATGTCGTCGGGGCCGGGCAGATAGTTGGCGGCCGTGGACCGCAGGAAGCCGAAACCGTCCTGCACGACCTCCAGCACGCCGTCGCCGCCGATGTCGAAGCCTTCCTCGGCATGTTCCTTGAGGATCGAGAACATCATCTCGCCCTTGCGCATGGTCGAGGCGTTCTCGATCTCCCATTCCTCGGCCAGGGACAGCAGTTCGGCCGGGCTTTTGGCCTTGAGTTCGGACAGGTTCAGACGTTCTTCGGACATGATGGCACCGCAATCGCGCGCGGCATGGCCGCACGGCTGGTCAAGATACAGATCGGGAATCCCCGTGCCGGACGGCCGGGCTTGGTGGTCACATAGACAACGGCGGCGCCCGAGTCAATCGTGGCGGTCAGAACTTGACGATCACCGACAGCACGATCCCCGCCATCAGCAGGGTCGGCACCTCGTTCATCATGCGATAGCGCCGTCCGGGATGGCCCTGCCCCGCCAGCAGGACGCGCCGTTGACCGGCGCACCACATGTGAAACCAGGTCATGCCCAGCACGCAGGCGGCCTTGGTCCAGGGCCAGACCATCGACCAGTCGACGATGCCCGGCGTCAGCACCAGGGCCAGCCCGCTGATCCAGGTGGCGATCATCACCGGGTTCATGATCAGCCGCAGCAGCTTCTGTTCCATGATGATCAGGCTGCTGGCGGGTTCCGGCCCCTGACCGCGTTCGACGTGATAGACGAACAGCCGGGGCAGGTAGAACAGCCCGGCCATCCAGGAGATCACCGCCATGACGTGAAACGCCTTGGCATAGGGATAGATCACCGAAAGCCCGTCCAGCATCGCCATTCTTCTTCTTAAATAGAAAAGAAAGATAAAGGATGATGTTGATGTAGGGCCTGTGGACAGCGGGATAAAGCGGAAATCCAACGATTCGTCCCCGGATCCGCCGGATGTGGATAATTCCGGGAAGATTACGAAAAAAATTTAAGTACCTAAAGATTTTCAAAAAGTTAAGATGTGGATAAGTCTGTGGAGACGGGTGCTGCTGCGGCGTTCTCCACAGATCCGCGGCGGCGGGCGGGGCAGTTATGCACCTGGGGACGCAACACCCGCGTTCGTCGGACGTTCCGGCTGGGATTTCACCCCGGCCCGCGGCGCCCCATCCTGCCCCCATGATTCGACCCGATTCCCCCCGGATCTTATCCACAGGCAGGATGGCCACACTGGGCATCCCCTTGCAAAAGGATGCTTTTTTTCGGGGGCGGGGCGGCCTAGGCTGGACGGCAAGCCAAGGGATGCCTGCCATGACCGACGATCAGCCCAGCCGACCCGCCCATGTCCCGCTTGCCGGAGTGATCGGGATGCCCATCGCCCATTCCCGGTCGCCGCGCCTGCACGGCCATTGGCTGCGCCGTTACGGGATCGCCGGGCATTACATCCCCATGCCGGTGATGCCCGAACACCTGGCCGAGGTTCTGCGCGCCCTGCCCCGCCTGGGCTTCGTCGGTATCAACGTGACGATCCCGCACAAGGAAGCCGTGCTGACCCTGGCCGATGCCGTCACCGACCGGGCGGCGCTGATCGGCGCGGCGAACACGCTGATCTTCCGGCCCGACGGCAAGATCCATGCCGACAATACCGACGGCTATGGCTTCATTGCCAACCTGCGCCAGAACGCGCCCGACTGGCAGCCCGATGCCGGGCCTGCGGCGATCATCGGCGCGGGGGGCGCGGCGCGGGCGGTGGTCGCCTCGCTTCTGGACAGCGGCGTCAAGGAATTGCGCATCACCAACCGCACCCGGATCCGGTCCGAACAGATCAAGGCGGAATTCGGGGCGCGGCTGGTCGTCTATGACTGGGCGCAGGCGGGCAACATGCTGGAAGGCGCGGCGACCGTGGTCAACGCGACGTCCCTGGGGATGGAGGGCAAGCAGCCGCTGCGCGTGCCGCTGGACGCGCTGTCGCCGGCCGCCCTGGTCACGGATCTGGTCTATACGCCGCTGATGACGCCATTCCTGCTGGACGCCCAGGCGCGGGGCTGCCGGGTGGTGGACGGGCTGGGGATGCTGCTGCACCAGGCCGCGCCGGGCTTCGAACGCTGGTTCGGCCGCCGCCCCGAGATTGACGAAGAAACCCGCAGGGTCGTGCTGGAATGAGTTTCCGGCTGGGCCTGACCGGCAGCATCGGCATGGGCAAGTCTACCACGGCGCAGATCTTCCGCGACCTGGGCCATCCGGTCTGGGACGCGGACCAGGCCGTGCATCGCCTGTATGCGCCCGGCGGCGCGGCGGTCGGGCCGGTGGCGGCGGCTTTTCCGGCGGCGCTGCGGGACGGCGGCATCGACCGCGCGGCGCTGAAGGCCGTGATCGCGGGCGACCCGGCCGCCCTGGACCGGCTGTCGGCCATCGTCCATCCGATCGTCGCGGCGGATCGCGAGGCGCATGTCGCCCGCCACGCCGATGCGCCGCTGGTCGTTCTGGATATTCCGCTGCTTTACGAAAACGGTTATCAGGCGCTGATGGACGGCGTGGCGGTGGTCTCGACGGATGCCGACACGCAGCGGCGGCGGGTGCTGGCGCGGCCGGGCATGACGGACGACCTGCTGGCCCTGATCCTGTCGCGGCAGATGCCGGATGCGGACAAGCGGGCGCGGGCCGACTGGATCATCCCGACCGACAGCCGCCATGCCGCGCGCCGCGCCGTCGACCATATCGTGAAGGAGATCGCCGCCCGTGCGTGAGATCGTGATGGACACCGAAACGACCGGCTTCGACGCGGACAAGGACGACCGCATCGTCGAAATCGGCGGGATCGAGCTTTTCAACCACCTGCCCACCGGCCGGACCTATCACGTCTATATCAACCCCGAACGTCCCATGCCCCCCGACGCGTTCGAGGTGCATGGCCTGGGCGACGACTTCCTGCGCGACAAGCCGAAATTCGCCGAGATCGTTCAGGACTTCGTGGCTTTCATCGGCGAGGATTCCCGGCTGGTGATCCACAATGCCAGCTTCGACATGAAATTCCTGAATGCCGAACTGCGCCGCCTGGGCCGCCCCGCCCTTCCCTGGTCGCGCGCCCTGGACACCCTGGCCTTGGCGCGAGAGAAATTCCCCGGCTCGCCCGCCTCGCTGGACGCGCTGTGCCGCCGTTTCGGCGTCGACAACTCGAACCGGCAGCGGCACGGGGCGCTGCTGGACAGCGAGCTTCTGGCCGAGGTCTATCTGGAGCTGATCGGCGGCAGGCAGCCCGACCTGGTGCTGGACCAGCCCGCGTTGGGCGGCGTGGTCGCCGGACCCCAGGGCGCCGGCGGCCCGCGCCATCCCCGCCCGGCGCCGCTGCCTTCGCGCCTGACCCCGGCCGAGGCCGCGGCCCATGCCGAATTTGTCGCACGTCTGGGGGAAAGCGCGGTCTGGGCGCGATATGGCGGTTGACAGATCCGCCTGCCGGTGACGCCATGACCTTGGGCTGACACAAGGACGGCGGTGCCGATGCTGCGAGAAATCTGGTCCTTCTGGGCGGCCGTTTTCGAACGCATGGACAAGATCCATATGGGCCTGATCGCCGCGGGCGTGGCCTTTTATGCCATGTTCGCCGTCTTTCCGGGCCTTGCCGCGATCCTGGCGCTGTGGAGCCTGTGGTTCGATCCGAACGTGATCATGACCTATATGGACGTGGCGCATGAATTCCTGCCCGATGGCGCCGCCGACCTGATCGACGCGCAGGTGCTGTCGCTGACCTCGACCGGGCGCACCTCGGTCGGCTGGACGTCCTTCGTGTCCTTCATGGTCGCGACCATCGCCGCCCGCGCCGGGGTCGAGGCGGTGGTGGGGGGGCTGAACGCCGCCTATGGGGTGCGCGGCCATTCGACGATCTTCGGCTTCGTGCTGGCCTATGCGCTGACCCTGGCCATCGTCGGCATTTCGCTGGCCGGGCTTGCCACCATCGTGATCGTGCCGATCCTTCTGAATTTCCAGGTCTTCGAGCAGGTGCGCGGCTGGCTGGTGGCGGGCCTGCCCTGGGGGGCGATGTTCCTGCTGGTGGTCCTGGGGATCGGCATCCTGTATCGCTATGGCCCGAACGTGAAGACACCGCGCACCCCGGTCTTTACCTGGGGGGCGCTCTTCGCGGCGATCCTGTGGGCGGCGGCCTCGGTCGCCTTCTCGGCCTATCTCAGCAGCTTCAACAGCTATAACCGGATTTACGGATCCATCGGCACGGTGGTGGCGCTGCTGATGTGGTTCTATCTGGCCGGGTTTTCGGTGCTGCTGGGGGCGCTGATCAATGTCGAACTGGCCCGCCGCCGCCGCATCCGCGCCGCGCGCGAGGCGCGGGCATCGCTGCTGGCGGATGCGAAAAAGACGGCGGAATGACCCGCCGCCTTTTGTCTGCGCAAAAAGACGGATCAGGCCGCGTCCAGCCCTTCGGTCGAGGAAAAGAACATCGCCTGGCTGACGGCCGAGCGGACCTGTTCCTCGGTATAGGGTTTCGAGATCAGGAAGGCCGGTTCGGGCCGTTCGCCGGTCAGCAGCCGTTCCGGGAAGGCGGTGATGAAGATCACCGGAATGTCGCCCAGGTCGCCCAGCAGTTCGTTCACCGCGTCGATGCCCGACGATCCGTCGGCCAGCTGGATATCGGCCAGGATCATATCCGGGCGCGACTGGCCCGCCAGTTCGATGGCGGCGGTATGGGTGCGGGCCACGCCCGTCACCTCGTGGCCCATGGCCTGCACGATGCCCTTCAGGTCCATGGCGATGATCATCTCGTCCTCGATCACCATGACCTTGCCGCGCAGCGACGCGCCCATTTCCGACAGGGCGATCTGGACCAGTTCCTCGGCCTCGGCCTGGTCGATCTGCATGACGCGGGCGATCTGGTCATAGCGCAATTCCTCGATCGTGCGCAGCAGCAGCGCCTCGCGGGAATTGGCGGTCAGGCCCCGGAGGTGGTCCTGCGCCCGCGCCTCGCGCGCGGTGCGGTCGGCATCGTCGATGGGCTGGCCCGAGCTTTGCCAGATCGCATGGAAGGTGCGGAACAGGCCGATGCGGATATCCTCCTCGGCCTCGAGGACAGAGCGGTCCGACAGGATGGCTTCCAGGGTGGCTGCGGCATAATTGTCACCGGCGTGCTGGCTGCCTGTCAGCGCACGCGCATATCGCCGCAGATAGGGCAGCTCGCGCCCGATGGACTGGGCAAGGTCGGCAGACGACATGTTTCACATCCTTCGAATTTCACATATTGTGCGGAACCTGTCCTAACCCCTACAGGTTGGTCAACGTGCGCACAAGATTACCGGGACTAACAAAAGAATGACACCGAAGCGAGATGACCGTCGCAAGGCGGCAGTCGAGAAGCAGATCGACGAAAACTTGCGTCGCGCCTTTGAACAGGACACGACCGAAGACATTCCCGACCGTTTTCTTGCTCTTCTCGAACAACTGCGCCAGCAGAGTGACCCATTTCCAAAAGCGACGACCCGCGACGGTGGACGGTGACAGGATGAAGACTTCCACGACCATTGATCCGCGCGATCAGCTGGTGGACCATTTGCCGGCCCTGCGCGCCTTTGCCTTGTCGCTGACCCGCGAAGGCGCAGGCGCCGACGATCTGGTCCAGGACACCATCGTCAAGGCCTGGACCAACATGGACAAGTTCCAGCCGGGCACCAACCTGCGGGCCTGGCTGTTCACGATCCTGCGCAACACCTTCTATTCCGCGCGCCGCAAGACCAAGCGCGAGGTCAGCGACAGCGACGGCATCCACGCCGCGCGCCAGGCCACGCGCCCCGACCACGACGGGCGGCTGGCGCTCAAGGATTTCCGGACGGCGTTCCAGCAACTGCCGGACGAACAGCGCGAAGCCCTGATCCTGGTCGGCGCCTCGGGCTTTTCCTACGAGGAAGCGGCGGACATGACCGGCGTGGCCATCGGCACCGTCAAGTCGCGGGCCAATCGCGGGCGGCGCAAGCTGGCCGAACTGCTGCACATGGAAAACGGCGAGGATCTGGACATGACCGATCAGGCCACCCGTGCCGTGATGGCGTCCAGCCACACCATCGCCCGCTAGGCGGCGCCGGTGTTCCGGCGGATCAGCGATCGGCTGGATTTCACGCGCAAGCTGGGATTCCGGCTGGGCGCCCTTCTGTCGGTGGCGATCCTGCCGCTGGGGCTGATCTCTCTGATCCAGAACTTCAGCCTGGTGCGCGAGGCCGAGCGCGGGGTCGAACTGGCCCTGCTGGGGCGCACCTCCTCGGCCGCGGCGGGGGAACGGGCACTGCTGCAAAGCGCGCTGGGATCGGCCGACGCGCTTGGCCCTGCGGTGCTGGAATCGCTGGACCGGCCGCAGGACTGCGCCGACCTGATGCGGAATTTCATCGAACGCAGCGCCACCTATGTCTTTGCGGGATTCGTGCCGCTGGACGGGATCAGCATCTGCAATTCGTCTGGCGCGGACCAGCCAGTCGATTTCACCCAGTCCGAAGGATACAAGCGGTTCATGGAAGAACCCGGAACGCTGGTCACCTCGCTCCATGCCGGGACCGTGACCCAGCGTCCGGTGGTGCTGGTGACGCAGCCCCTGTATCGCGACCGGCAGATGCTGGGCTATATCGGCCTGACGCTGACCACCGAGCTGCTGCGGTCGACCCACAACATCACCTTCGGCACCGAGGGCGCGCGCATCGTGACCTTCAACCATCGGGGCGAAATCCTGACCTCGGACAGCGATGCCCAGATCTCGACCCGGGACATCCTGCCGCAGAACGTGAACCTGGTCGATCTGCTGTCGCGCACGGAAACCACCTTCAAGGCGCATGCGGGCAACGGGCAGACGCGCACCTTCACGGTGGTCCCCGCCGTTCCGGGGCTGGTCTATGCGCTGGGAAGCTGGTCGCCCCGGACCGCCAGCGTCGGCCTGTTCCAGCTGTCGCGGCTGGGCGCGGTGACGATCCCCGTGGCCCTGTGGCTGGTATCGCTGGCGGTGGCCTATTTCGCGGTCTTCCGCATGGTGCTGCGTCACATCACCGTCCTGCGATCACAGATGCGCCGCTTCGCCATCGGCAACCGCACCACACCGCCGCCCGTGCTGTCCGACGCCCCGACCGAGATCTTCGATGTCAGCCAGACCTTCCACAACATGGCCCGGATCCTGATCCGCGACGAGGAAGCGATGGAGGAGGCGGTCGCCGAAAAGACCGTCCTGCTGAAAGAGGTTCACCACCGCGTCAAGAACAACCTGCAACTGATCGCCTCGATCATCAACATGCAAAGCCGGGTGATCGACGATCCCGATGCCAAACGCGTGCTGCGGTCGGTCCAGGATCGGGTCGCGGCCCTGGCGACGATCTATCGCAACCTTTATCAGGCCGAACATCTGGACGCGGTCGAGGCCGGGCGGCTGATCTGCGACATCGTGAACCAGATGGTCAGCGCCTCGGTCGAGCCGGGCAGCGATCTGCGCGTCGAGACCCAGATCGAGGCCCTGGTCCTGCTGCCCGACCAGGCCGTGCCCCTGTCCCTGCTGGCGACCGAGGCCTTCACGAATGCGCTGAAATACGCGGGCGCCGCCCCCGGCCAGGATGCGCCCTGGGTCAGGATCAGCCTGACCTCTCCGGCGCCGGGGCGGGGGGTGCTGGAGATCGCGAATTCCATCGACCAGACCGACAAATCGGGCGGCACCGGCCTTGGCAGCCAGTTGATCGAGGCTTTCACGACCCAGTTGGAGGGTCAGGCCACCACCGGGGTCGAGGGCGACAGCTTCGTGCTGCGGCTGGAATTCGCGGTCCAGGCGGGCAATGTCGCGGCGGACGGACGCAATGTGGTGCTGACCTCGGCCGCGCGGGCGGGCGCGCGGCATTGACCGCTTGCGCAGGCAGGGCGGGGCATTATCTTGGCAGGCATGGACGCGCGGGACGGCATTGATCTGACGACCGGACGGGGGCTGATGGCCTGCCCGCGCTGCGATGCCCTGCATGTCGAGGAAGAGCTGCAACCCGGCGAAACCGCGCGCTGCATCCGTTGCGGCTTCGTGTTGGCCAAGCCGCGCGCCGGAGCCTTCGTGCAGCTGATCGCGCTGTCCTTCACGTCGATGGTGCTGATGATGGGGGCGGTGTTCTTTCCGTTCCTGGAGATCTCGCGGATGGGGTTCGGCAATGCCACATCCTTGTTCGGGGTGGGCATGGCCTTTGCCGACGGGGTGCTGCTGCCCCTGGTGCTGGCGGTGATGGTGATGATCGTCGGCCTGCCGGTGCTGCGGGCCTTCCTGCTGGTCTATACGCTGACCCCGCTGGCCCAGGGCCGGCCGCCTTACCGCCACGCGGCGCGGGCCTTTCGCTGGTCCGAACTGATGCGCCCCTGGTCCATGGCCGAGATCTTCGTGATCGGCACCGCCGTCGCCCTGATCAAGGTCGCGGGGCTGGCGACGGTGCATCTTGGCCCCGCCTTCTGGGCGTTCTGCGCGCTGATCCTGGTCAACCTCGCCTCGCGCGGGTTCATGTGCCAGACGACCATCTGGGACGCGATCGAGGATGCGGGCCTGCATACCGACGGGCGCGAAATGGCCGGGAGCCGCGTTTCGTGACCGAAGACAGCGCCCCGATCCCGACCGCGCATCGCGCAGGCCTGCTGGGCTGCCGGTCCTGCGGCCGCGTCTGGCCGCAGGACCGGACGACCTGCGACCGCTGCGGCGCGGATCTGGTGCCGCCCGACCGGCGGGGCCTGCAAAAGGTCTGGGCCTGGTGGGCCGCCGGACTGATCATGTATGTCCCCGCCAACCTGTTCCCGATGATGCGCACCCAGACCTTCGCCGGCCTGCAAGGCAGTTCCGAGGCGACGATCCTGCAAGGCGTGGTCGAGCTGATCCATTACGGCAATTACGACATCGCCATTATCGTCTTCGTCGCCTCGGTGATCGTGCCGGTGGCCAAGTTCCTGGCGATCGCCTGGCTGGCCACCGTCGCCGGGCGTCCCGCCACCGTCGAACAGGCCCATGCCCGGCTGAAGATCTATGAGGTGGTGGAATTCATCGGCCGCTGGTCGATGATCGACGTGTTCGTGGTGGCGATCCTGTCGGCCCTGGTGCAACTGGGCTTCGTCGCATCCATCCATCCCGGCCCGGCCGCCGTGTCCTTCGCGCTGTCTGTTGCCTTCACCATGCTTTCCGCGCAAAGCTTTGATCCAAGATTGATCTGGCGCGGGCTTCCGCTGCGCAGCCGGACGGGATCCCAGGGGCAGGACTGACACCGCGATGACCGACACGCCGCCGCCGCTGAGACCGGCAAGCCCCGTGCGCAAGACCGCCGCGCGCGCCGCCCAGGCCGGGATCAACGTCATCTGGGTGGTCCCGATCATCGCCCTGATCGTGACGCTGGGCATCGCCTGGAACGCCTATGCCGACCGGGGCGCGGTGATCGAGGTCGAATTCACCGATGCGACCGGCGTGACGCCCGGCGAAACCGCGCTGCGGTTCCGGGAAATCACCGTGGGCCAGGTCGAATCCGTCAGCTTCACCTCGGATCTGTCGCGGGTGGTGGTCAAGATCCGCGTGGACAAGGATGTCGCCCCCTATATCGACGCCGAGACGTCGTTCTGGATCGTCCGCCCGCAGGTCACGGCCCAGGGGGTGACGCGCCTGGACACGGTGCTGACCGGATCCTTTATCGAAGGCTATTGGGACGCGAACGTGACCACGCCCCAGGATCATTTCCTCGGGCTGGAACGCGCGCCGCTGATCCGCGTGGACACGCCGGGCACCCAGGTCACGCTGTCGATGGAAAATGCCGACGGCATCAGCGAGGGCGCGCCGGTCCTGTATCGCGGCGTCCAGGTCGGGCGGATGGAAAACCTGCGGCTGGCCGATACCGAGGATCAGGTCATCGCCGACGCCTTCATCGAGGCGCCGCATGACAAGCGGCTGACCACCTCGACCGTGTTCTGGGACACGTCGGGCTTTTCGTTGTCGCTGGGTGCGTCGGGCGTGTCCTTCAACGTGAACTCGCTGTCCTCGGTCCTGCAAGGCGGCGTCGCCTTCGACACGCTGGTCAGCGGCGGCCGCCCGGTCGAGCCGGGCCATGTCTATACCCTGCAACCCGACGAGGAGACCGCCCGCAACGACATCCTGGCCAGTGAGAGTGGCGAGCCGCTGCGCATCGCCATGCTGATCGACGATTCCCTGCAAGGGCTGGCCAAGGGCGCGGATGTGCAGTTCCAGGGCCTGCGGGTGGGCCAGGTCACCGATCTGGCGGTGACGCTGGACCAGCCCGAGGGAGAGATCCGGCAGGCCGTGACCCTGGCGATCTCGCCCGTGCGGCTGGGCCTGGGCGCCGAGGCCACGCCCGAAGACGCGCTGGCCTTCCTGCAACAGGCGGTGGCCGACGGGCTGCGCGCGCGCGTCGCCAGCGCCGGGTTCCTGGGCACCTCGCTGAAGGTCGAACTGGTCGAAATTCCGGATGCCGAACCGGCCAGCATCGACCTGGCGGCCGAACCGAACCCGATCATTCCTTCGGTCGCGGGCGAACTGGACGATTTCAGCGCCAGCGCCCAGGGATTCATGGCCCGCATCGGCAACCTGCCGTTCGAGGAGGTGCTGCGGTCGGCCACCGACATGATGAACAGCATCACCGACATCGCCAGTTCCGACGACACCCGCGCCATTCCCGAAGCCCTGCGGCAGACGCTGGACCAGACGCGCGGCGCCGCGACCGATATCGGCAGCATGGCCCGCGACCTGCGCGACAGCGGCACCGCGGAAAACATCGCCCGCCTGGTCGAGGAAGCCGCCGCCGCCGCCGAGGCAGTCAAGCTGGCCGCCGCCGATGCCCCCGCGATGGTCGAACAGATCGACGCGGCGGCGGCGGCGGTCGAAGACTTCAACTTCTCGGAAATCAGCGCCCAGGCCGAAGGTATCCTGGCCGACCTGCGCGCCATGCTGGGCAGCGAGGATGCCGAACAACTGCCGCGCAACCTGTCCGACACGCTGCAAGCCGCCTCCGGCCTGCTGAACGACCTGCGCGACGGCGATGCGGCGGGCAGCCTGAACGACGCCCTGGACAGCGCCAGCACCGCCGCCGACCAGGTGGCGCAATCCGTTCAGCGCCTGCCGCAGCTGATCCAGCGGCTGGAGGCGACGGCGGCACGGGCGGACGGGGTGCTGGCCTCCTATGGCGACCGTTCGGCCTTCAACACCGAGGCGATCAACATGCTGCGCGAACTGCGCCGCGCGACGGCGGCCTTCGGGTCGCTGGCCCGGCTGATCGAACGCAACCCCCGCGCCTTCATTCTGGGACGATGACATGACCCACCGCCTGCCGCTTGCCCTTGCCTGCCTTGGCCTTCTGGGGCTGTCCGCCTGTTCCGACCCGGAAAAGACCGCGCGTTACCTGATCGACCCGCCGGCCACGGGGGGGCAGGTGCCCAACCGCCTGGGCAGCGCCGAACTGAAGGATGTGTCGCTGCCCGAATACGCCTCGGCGCAAGAGGTCGCCTTCCAGACCCAGGACGGCGCCGTCCGGTCGAACCCCGACAGCCTGTGGGCCGACAACCCGCAGCGCGCCTTCACCCAGTCGCTGGCGCGCGCCATTTCGGACGTCTCGGGCGCGACGGTGATCGGCGAGCCCTGGCCCCTGGCCGAACCGCCCCAGCGGGTGCTGGAGGTCCGCGTCGAAAAGGCCCTGGCCCAGGCCAACGGCGTCTATCGCCTGTCGGGGCGCTATTTCGTGGGGGACGAGGCCAGCGGGGGGGCGAACCACGCCCGCAGCTTTGATATTTCCGTGCCGATGGGATCGTCCAGCCCGGCGGCCTCGGCTGCGGCGGCGTCGTCGGCCATCACGCTGCTGGCCCAGCAGATCGCCACCCTGTCAGGTCCGGGCCGCACCATCGCCACCACCGCCCCCGCCGATCCCTTCGCCCTGGATCCCCTGTTCTGAGGGGCAGGAAAATCTGAGGGCAGAAAAAAATTTGGCGGATGGCCCGGAAACCATCCGCCAAACAACCCGCAAGGGACAGGGAACACCGTTTAAACAGAGGGACTTGGCGGGTTATCCCGATCCCGGTAATCGCCGGGGCGGGATGCAGGGTCGCAGTCCGGATCGGCGCGACCCATGACGCGCACGATGACCGGCAGCACGAACCGGTCGAAACAGGCCCGGTCGGGCGCGAAGGCACCGGGACGCCCGACGCCTCCGCAATCTTCGCAATCCTCGATGCCGCCCCAGCAATTCGGGCAGGCACCCAGGGCGCAGGCCAGCATCTCGACATGATCGACAAGAAGCCGGTTCTCCTGCTCGAGCCGCCGGAACGCGGCCCAGGTGGGACGGTCGGCCTCGGCGAGAGGAGCGCCGATTCCTGATCGTCCCGGCACCGCCACCGTCAGGTCGTCGGGCGTCTGGACCGGCGCATTCCGCGCACCCCCCGGCCCACCGCCCAGAAGCTGAAGCGCGGCGATCACGTTGTTGAAATTCGGAATTGTGTCACCCGGCATGTCGTTCTTTCCTCCTGCTGCTGCCAAGCGAGGCGTCACCCCGTGCGACCGATGATCGGTTACAATGGAATCACTCTGGGCCGGGGCCGTGAAACGGGCGTGAATCCCGGCGGGCCTGTTCGCCCGGAAAAGCGTGAAAAACGCGGGGCGGGGGTCAGTATTCGTGAAAACGCGCCGGAAAATCGACCAGCGGCGTCGGCGCGGGCCGGGCCGACTGGCTTTCCGCCAGGCGGCGAATCGCGGCGCGGCTGTCCAGCACCTTGCCCTGGGACAGTTGCAGGGCCATCCATCGCGCCAGTTGTGGCGCGGCCAGCGAGGTGCCCGAGGACAGGGCAAAGCTGCCGCTGTCGCGCCCGCGCACGATCATGCGGGCATTGTTCACCGCCTGATCGACCGGCGCCAGGCAATCGCCCGGCTGCGTGTCGTTCAGCAGCGCGGTCGGCACCGTCGCCCGTTCGTCCCGCCGACAGGCCGATCCGCCCCGCAGCGGCCAGTCGCCGGTGGCATAGGTGTTGACCGTATCGGTGCGGATCGCCAGGGGATCGCCGCCGTTCTGGGCATCCGTCAGGATCGGGAATCCCCTTGCGTCCCAGTTGCGATAGGCGGGATCGTGGAACCAGCTTTGCAGCGCGCCCCGGCGAAAGCCCCGGATCACCGCGTCGCGCTGCGCGGACAGGTCATAGATGCCCTCGGGCGTCCCCTCGGCGATCTGGATCCGCCATTCGCCGGGCGGCGCGAAGGGCTCGCCCAGTCGTTCGGGGCAGGTGGGCAGGGCGATCACCACGATGCCGTCGCGCCACCGCCCGTCGCGCAGATGGTGCGGCGTGTAATAGGCGCGCGCCAGCGGCCGGCCGTCCGGGCCAGACAGGACCGAATATTGCCAGGGCAGGGTCAGGGCCGTCGTGGCGGGCGCCAGACCCGGCGCCGTCAGGGTGATCTGCACGTCGCCGCGGGGGGCGTGATCCTGGGGCGGACCCCAGATCTCGATCGCGTTGAAGGTGGTGTCGCCGGGCGGCAGGCGCCAGCCGATCTGCTGGCCGGGCCGCAGCCGGGCGCGCAGCCGGTCCTGCCGGTGATTGCCCGAGGGCAGCACGAAACGCACCGGTCCCAGATCGGCCGCCTGCCGGGCAGAGACCGCGTCCATGAACCGTTCGATCAGCGTGGATCCGTCGCGCGGCCCGGCGGTCAGGCCCAGGCTGATATTGATCACCACCGGCAGCCGGACCGACCCGTGTGGAAGCCCGCCCCGCCGTTCGATGAACCGGCACAGGCGGCGGGCGCGGGTGATGATGAACAGGATCCCCGTCAGGATCGGCAGCGGCGCCAGCACGCCCGAGGAATCCGCCGTGATCCGGGGCGGCAGGCAGACCGCGATCAGCGGATGGTTCCGCGCCCGGCTGTCGGATGGATCGAAGCCCGCCGCCAGCGTCGCCACCGCCGCGCCATGGCCGGTTTCGAACGCGCCCGACGGAATGGCCGGGCGGGCCAGATCCACCGCCCCGGTCAGGCGATAGATCGCATCCTCGCCCGGCAGATCGCCGGTGGCGGCGCGGGCCAGCAGATCCGACAGTTCGGCCCCCCGCCATTCGGCGCCCGACGGCAGGTCGCCGCCCCGGTCCGCCCGGAACCGCGCATCCTGCAACCAGACCGAGGCCGTCCGCGACAGGTTCCCCGGCAGCGTGAACCGCTGGTGGACAAAGGGGATCGCGTCGTCGATCACCCCGATGATGCAGCCGGCCCTGGGATCGGGCAGCGCCTGGGGCGACAGGAACTCCCAGGCGGGATCGTCCAGATCCGGGCTTTGCCAGTCGCGATCGACGGGATTGGCGGACCCTTGCGACAGCACGCCGGCCGGGTCGTCCAGGAAGTCCCGGAACGCGGACAGGATGGCCATGGCCAGGGCCGTCATTCGAAGCTCTGCCGGATCAGGGCCTGCACCGCCCGTTCCATCTGTCCGGGCAGATCCGCGCCCGCGTCGGGCCCGTGATCCTCGCGGTGCGGCGCCTCTCCTCGTTCCGCGCGCAGATCATGGACGTAATGCAGATAGGGCGACATGCCGGTCCGCAGGCTGTCATAGGCGGCGCGCGGTTCGGACCAGCGGGCGGGGGGCGGATCGCGCTTCAGCTCCATCGATTCTGCCACTCCTGCCGGGCGCGCTGGCACAAGGCCCGCCACAGGGGGGCGGCGCGGGCGGCTGTCCTGTCATCGCCGAACCGGGTCGACGGATCGTCGCCGTTCATCATCTGGTCCAGGATCTCGGCATGGAAATCGCGCGGTTCCGCCTGGTTGCTGAACAGGCCGCCGTCGAATTCCGCCGACCCCACGGTGCCGCCCAGCCCCCGCGCCATGACATAGCGCCCAAGCTGGATGCCCAGCACCGCGCCCGAGGCGCTGTCGGCGGGGAAATGCACGCCCGCCACCGTCCGGTTGACCGCGATGCGGCAGGCCAGGCGATAGATCTGATGGTCGGGCTTCACCTGCGCATCCGGATCGGCCAGCAGCGACAGCATGGTCGCCAGCGTGAAGATCTGCGTCGCATGGCCGCTGGGCAGCGTGGGATGGGCCGGTTCGGGGATCAGCGGCTGGATGCGGTCGCTGAACTGGTTCGGCCGGGGGCAGCCAAGCGCCAGCTTGACGCGCATCACCACGGGCGTGACCAGATCCAGCCCCACCTCCAGCATCTCGGCCAGGGCCGGGTTGCGGACGGGGTCGAGCGGCAGGATGCTGGACAGGAAGGGGATCAGGTGGCGTTGCTGGGCCAGGATCTCGGTCAGGCGGTCCGCGCGCAGTTCGGCATAGGCGGCCACCAGCGGCGCGGCCTGGCTGAAATCCGCAAGGCCGGGCCGGACGATCCGGGCCAGGGGCACATGATCGACGGGATCCCCGGTCTTGCGCCGCGACAGCGCCACCGCCCGCGCCGTCTTGCCTGGCGGGGCGTCGTCTTCAGAGACGAAGACAAGATCCTCCAGCAATTCCGAGATCATGACGGCATTGCGGTATTCGCGCGCCAGGCGGGGCAGGCGGGCGGCCAGGTCCAGTTCGCCAGCCTGGAAGGGGTCGGGCGTGACGATTTCCGTGCCCGAGATGGCATCGCGCGACCGCATCAGGGCGGCGGCCAGCAGCGCTTCGTCGGAGGTCTGGCCTGCGGCATTCGCGGCTTGGCCGTGCTGACCATGCTGGCCGTGTTGCAGGGACATGACGGAACCTCGCCGACTGGGAATCGAAAACGCTGTATCTTTGCCGCAGGGGAAAGCGTAACAACGACTCTGGATTTCGCCTATAGCTTTTGTTTGCATGCAACCGCTTACCCTTCGCCTCATGGGCCCTGTCGAACTGACCGGGCCGGGCCGCGTGCGCTTGACGCCGCGCGGGATGCGGGCGCGTGGCGCCCTGGCGGTGATGGGCAGCGCGACCGCGATGCGGGTGCTGCGGGCGCGGTTGCAGGATCTGCTGTTCAGCACGCGCGAACCCGAAAACGCCAATGCCAGCCTGCGCCAGGTGCTGCGGGAAATCCGCATCAGCCTGGCGGACGCGCGCGAAGCGCTGGTCGGCGGGCCGGGATGGGTGGGCCTTGACGGGCAGATGGTCCGGCTGGACATGACCGCCATGCCCGGCCCCGACGGGCAGATGCCGGAATTCGCCGCCGACCTGGATATTCCCGACCCCGAATTCGAGGATTGGCTGCGCGACGCGCGGATGCACGCGGAACAGGCCGTCACGCCCCAGGCGCCCGCGCCTTCGCTGCTGCCGGTCCTGCTGACGGCGGATCCTGTCGCGGGCGACAGCGAAACCGGGGTGATCGCGGCGATGATCCTGGGCGAGGCCGCGGGCCGGGTCTGCGACCTGGTGCCGATGGTCGCCATGCCCGACCGGGCGGATCCGGGACAGTCCGCCATCGTCCTGTCGGCGGTGGCGAACCGCCTGGGCCAGGCCATCCATGTGCTGGTCAAGCTGTCCCACCGGCCCAGCAGCCGGCTGTTCTGGTCCCACAAGTTCGTGCTGGACCGGGGCGATCTGACCACCGCCATGGGCGACTGCACCGCCCAGATCTGCGTGGGCGTCATGCGCGTGCTGGAAGCCCTGCGCACCATCGACGCGGCACTGGGCGTCTCCTTCGCCGATGTGTTCAGCTTCAACCGGGCTCGGCTGGAACGCGCCGAACAGGCCCTGGCTGGCATGGATGACGGGGTCAACGCCTCGCTGACCATGGCGTTGCGGGCCTGGGTGCTGACCACGCAGGTCTTCGAGCGCCTGGTGCCCGACCCCGAGCGAAGCATCCAGGAGGCGCGGGAATTCGCCACCAAGGCGCGCGAGGCCGACCCCTACAGCGCGACCGCCCTAGCCGTGGGCTCCGTGGTCGAGGGGTATATGAACCATGGCCAGGTCAGCTTCTGGCTGGCCCAGCAGGCGGTCCAGGCGGATGCGCGCAACCCGCTGGCGCGCTATGCCTATTCGCAGGCGCTGACCGATCTGGGCCGCCACAAAGAGGCCCATCGCGAGGCGCGGGCCGGTCTGGCCGAGGCGCTGTCGGTGCTGAACCCCGCGACCTGGCAGTTGCGGATGGGCATTTCCCTGACCCGGCTGGGCCGCTTTGCCGAGGCGGAACAGCGGTTCGACGCCGTCCAGCAGTTCGCGCCGGAAAACCGCCCCTCGCTGCGGTTCCTGGCGGCGCTGCGATACCACCGCCATGACGAGCCGGGCGCCTTGGCGGCGCTTCAGGCGCTGCGCCGGAACGAGCCGGGCTTTTCGCTGGACCTGATGGGCAGCGACAGCTATCCGGTCGCCACCCTGCGCCAGGGCGGGCTGCTGGGGGTCACGCGGTCGGGGCTGATCTAGGCGGCCGGGCCTTCCTGGGCCAGGATCTTCTCGGCCTCTTCGACCATCGGATTCCAGTCGAACCGCGCCACGATGATGCCGTGGTCGTTATAGCCCAGCCGCCTGCGCTTGGCATCCGTGGCCGTCAGGTGGTCGTTCAGCACGCGCATTTCCCGAAACGACCATTGGCGGATCGACGAATGGTCGTAGAACGAATCCGACACCAGGATGTGATCCAGCGATTCCATCTGGTTCTGGTGGATATAGGTGTAATAGACGTGCCGGAAGGACCGCAGCTGTTGCAGCTTTTCGACGGTGTAAAGCCCGGCATCCGACTTGCTGCCCGCCGTGCTTTTGGCAAAGAAGCGATAGCCGGGATTTCCCGTCAGCAATTCGGTCGAAACCGAGGTGGTGGCGTCGTTCAGATCGCCCAGCACCACCACCGGCCGGTCGTTGCGGCGCATCGTATCGTTCAGGATGGCGCGAAACGCCCCCGCCTCGACCATGCGGCGGACATGGGACACCACCGTCTGGGCGATGAAGCGGTGCCGACGCAGCACCGGGTTGCCGTCGTCGTCCCGCAGCGTGGTCGGCCCCTTGGATTTCAGATGGGCCACGAAGACGGTGATGTCGGGCGTCCCGTCGGCCTTGTTGACCAGCACCCGCAGCAGGGGCCGGGAAAACCTGCGGATCGTGACGCTGACCGATTCTTCGGCGTCACGGGCTTCCTTCAGGTCGATGAAGCGGGCATCGTCGGGCAGATCCGCGATCCATTCGGGCGGGCCTTGCAGCATCCCCTTGCGTACTGCCAGGGCGACCTGGATCCCCGGCGGATCGGTGGTGCGGGCCACCAGGTCATAGCGGCCGCGCAGCGCGGGGCGGTCGAAAATCTCGGCCAAGGCCTCGGCGTTCCAGCATTCCTGGAAGCCGATGATGTCGGCGTCGATGTCGTCCAGGACGCGTTCCGAAAAGTCGATCTTGGCGTCGTATTGGGCCTGGGTCCAGCCGTCGCCGTCATAGATCGGCTGGCCGGGCAGGTTCAGGTTCAGAAGGTTGAAATTGGCGATGCTGACGTCTTTGCGGGCCATCGGAATGCCTGTCGCGGCCAGGGGGTTCGCCCGATCATATCACGGATCGCGCATCCCGGCCCGCAATTCCTCATGCAGCCTTGGACCCGCGACGACCATCCCGTCCACCATCGCGCGCGGGCTGTTGAAGCGCATCGGCTGGCCGTGCCGGTCGGTGGCGAGGGCGCCCGCGCGGCTGGCGATCAGGCTGCCCGCCGCGATGTCCCATTCCCAGACATGACGCACCGACAGGGCGGCGTCGAAGCGACCCTGGGCCACCAGGCACAGCCGCCAGGCCAGCGAGGGCCGGAACTCGCGGCGGAACGGCGGCGTCCGGCCGTCCTTCCAATATTCGGGATCGGTCGCGGATTTATAGGTCAGCACCCGCGCGCCGGTGATTCCCGCGCCGCTGGGCCGGATCGGCCCGCCGTTCAGCAGCGCCGGGCCGTCCGCATGAGCGGTGAAGGTCAGGTCCATCGCGGGCAGATGCACCACCGCCGCGATGATCCGGTCCCCCTCGGCTACCGCCAGCGAATGGGCAAAGCCTTCCTGCCCGGCGATGAAGGCGCGGGTGCCGTCGATGGGGTCGATGATGAAGCAGCGCCGCGCGTCCAGCCGGGCGGCATCGGCCTCGCTCTCCTCGGATAGCCAGCCGTAATCGGGGCGTTCGCCGGTCAGCAGGGATTGCAGCGCGTCGTTGACGGCCAGGTCGGCCTCGGTCACGGGTCCGGCGTCGTCGGGCTTGTCCCAGGCCTTGGGCTGGGCGCGCCAGAAGGACAGCGCGATGGGCCCGGCGATCTGCGCCGCGCGGACCAGCAGCGCCAGGTCGTCCTCAGGCCCCGGCAACCGTCATCCCCCCGACCAGCAGGCTGGGCACCTCGGCCGCGCGCCAGGGCAGGGCGTCGTTCGCGGCGACGATGGTCATCAGCATCTCGCGCAGGTTTCCGGCGATGGTGCATTCGTTGACCGGCCAGGCGATGCGCCCGCCTTCCACCCAAAACCCGGCGGCGCCGCGCGAATAATCCCCGGTGGTGGCGTTGATCGAGGCGCCCAGCATGGAGGTCACGATCAGCCCCGTTCCCATCCGCGCGATCAGGTCGTCCTGCGTCGCCGCGCCGGGCGTCAGGACCACGTTGCTGTTGCTGGGCGAAGGCGCGGACGACATGCCCCGCGCGGCGGATGCGGTGCTGTCCATGCCCAGCTTGCGCGCGGTCGCCAGATCCAGCGTCCAGCCTTGCAAGACGCCGTTTTCGACGATCTTGCGCGGACGCGTCGCCAGCCCCTCGGCATCGAAGGGACGGGACGAGGGATAGCGCGGGCGCAGCGGATCCTCGGTCAGATCGAAGCCTTCGGGCAGGACCGGCTGGCCCAGATCCTTGCGCAGCCAGCTTGCGCCGCGCGCGACGGCCGAGCCGTTCACCGCCGACAGCAGGTGGCCGATCAGCGACGAGGCGACCCGGCGGTCATAGAGGATCGGAAAGGCCCCGGTCGGCGGCTTCCGGGATCCGGCGCGGGCTAGGGTGCGTTCGGCGGCCAGGCGGCCGATCTCCTCGGGGGTGGGCAGATCCTCGGCCCAGACGCGCGATTCGCCCGCATAGTCGCGTTCCATGCCCAGCCCCTCGCCGGTGATGGCGACGGTGGAGATGGTGTGGGTGGTGCGCTCGTATCCGCCCGAAAACCCGTTCGAGGCCGCCAGCCACAGGAACCGGCGGCTGAACCCGGCATTGGCGGATTCAACCTGGGAAATGCCCGGCATGTCGCGGGCCGCCGCCTCGGCCCGCAGGGCCAGGTCTTGCAGGTGGTCGGGCGACGGATCGGGGCGGTCCTCGGCGATCTGCAAGGCGCGGGCATCGGTGTCGCGGGCAAGCTGGCCGGGATCGGCCAGGCCCAGCATGTCGTCCACCGGCGCCTCGCGCGCCATGGCGACGGCGCGTTCGGCCATCTGGGCGATGGTGGTGGGGCTGTGGTCGGATGCCGAGACGCTGGCCTGCCGCCCGCCGATCAGCACGCGCAGGCCGATTTCCACGCCCTCGGCCCGGTCCGCATGTTCCAGGGCGCTGCCGCGCATGTCGATGCCGATGGATTGCCCGCTGCTGGTCAGCGCGTCGGCGGCTTCGGCCCCCGCGCGCCGCGCCGCATCGACCAGCGATTCGGCCAGCACCTGCAAATCCACGGGTGACATGCGTCTCTCCTTGATGGCGGCGAATGACAAGGCCGGGACCGTGGCCCCGGCCGATGGCCCCTTGGGCCTGGGTTACTTGACCTGCTGGCCGTTGGCGAAGATCGACCCGCCCTCACGGAACTCGATTTCCGAGGTCAGCTGGTCGGGCTGGCCGTCCACCGGCTTGGCGAACATCGCCAGCATCATCCGCATCCCCATCATCTGTTCCTGCGGGACCAAGCCCATCGTGACCAGCTTGTCCATCAGCCCGTTCACGCCTTCAAAGCTGCCGTTCAGCTTGCCCACGGGTTCGTTCGGGTTGTCGCCGAATTCCAGCGTTCCGGCGATGTCGGCCTTGGCCCCCACCGCATCCAGCGCAACCTTGTTGACGGTCAGCGACTTGGGCGCGAAGGGCGCCTCGGGCGCGGCATCGGCGCCAGTGCCAGTGCCAGCGTCGGCCTGGGGCTGCGGCTGGGCCAGGGCCGGGTCGAACAGATCCTGGGTCACGACCGCATCGCCCGACAGGTCGACGGTCAGGCTGGCCGGGTCGCGCGGCAGCTGGCTGGTCGGGTCGAACAGGTTCCAGATCGCGTCCGAGAAGGTCAGCCCGTCCAGCACATAGGCGAACTTGAAGGGCTGCGCGGCATCGCCCTTGGACACCGGCAGCAGCATCTCGGCCGAGATCTGGCGGACGGCATAGCTGATCGGGAAGGGCAGGGTGTTGACGGTCATTTCCGCCTTGGCATCGGCGGACGCCGCCTTGTAGCCCAGGCCCTGCCCCGACATCCGAACGGCGATGTCGCTGGCCCCGGACGCGAAGCTGCCCTTGGCGTTCTGGTCCTGGCCGCTGTCGTCCTTGCCCGCGACATCGAAGCTGCCTGCCAGCGTCTCATAGGCCAGTGTCGTGTCGAACACCAGGCCGGCGGCCAGGGCCTGCGCCATCTGGCTGCCCAGGTCGAAGGACTGGCCGGGGGTCTTGGCGGTGCCCTTGCCGGTCAGGTTGGTGACCGCCACCTGGACGTCCATGGTGCCGCTGCCCGCGCCCGCGCCGTCGCCCGTGCCGCCAGGGGTGCCGCCGGCGGTGCCGTCGCCGGGGATCCGGGCGTCGATCCGCATCTCGGCCTGGGCGGCCTTCATGTCGAAGCTGCTGTCGATGCCGCCCTCCGCTGCGACATTGCGCTGCGATCCGGTCATCTCGGTCACGGTGCCGGTCACGGGGATCGTCGCATCCCGCCCCGGTTCGGTCGGCAGGATGAAATCGAAGGCCATCGTCGGATAGGTGTATTCGTACAGCATGTCCTCGGGCGTGCCGGATACGACCATCTCGTTGCCGGGCACCTTGATCGTGCCGGTTACGGTCATCTCGACCGTTTCCGCGGGGGCGGGATCGGCCGGGGCGTCGGTGCCCTCGGGCGCGTCCGGGGCGGGTTCCTGCTGGGCCGGGACGGTGAAGCGGCTGTCCAGCGCCACGTCCCCGTCCACCGTGACGCGGACCTTGGCGTCGCCGGTTTCCTGGAAGGTCATCTTCGGAAATGTGACGGAACTGGCGCCCGTCTCGCCCGCCATGGTGAAGACGGCGTCGGTGACGGTCAGCGTGCCGCCCGCGTCCTCGACATTGCCGCTGACCTGATAGCCATAATCGGCGCTGTATTTCTGAAGGTTTTCCCAGACCTGGGCCGGGGTGACATCTGCCAGGGCGGAACCCGCGCCGAGGGTCAGCGCCAGGAGGGATGTTGCAAGGGGGCGGACCATGCCTGATACCTTTCGGAAAGTCGTTGCTCGTGGGATTTGTCGCACAGTGGCCCGGCAACGCCAAGGGAGCAATCGCGTGATCCGTTTCGTGAACCAGGACGGCCTGGCCGTCGTCACCATCGACCGGCCCGGCAAGGCCAATTCGCTGACCGAACAGATGCTGCGGGATCTGAGGGCGGCCTTCGACCAGGTTGCGGATGCCGGCTGCCGGGCCGTGGTGCTGACCGCGGCGGGCAAGGTCTTTTCCGCCGGGGCCGACCTGGATCAGGCCAAGGCCGGGCTTGCCACCTCGCCCGAATGGGAACGCCTGTCGGGCCGCATCGCCGCCCTGCCCTGCCTGACGGTCGCGGCGCTGAACGGCACGCTGGCGGGCGGCGCCTTCGGCATGGCGCTGGCCTGCGACCTGCGCATCGCCGTGCCCGAGGCGCGGTTCTTCTATCCGGTGATGCGGCTGGGCTTTCTGCCGCAGCCCTCGGATCCGCCGCGCCTTGCGGCCCTGGTGGGGCCTGCGCGGGCCAGGATGATCCTGATGGCGGGCGCGCGGATCGACGCGGCCGAAGCCCTGTCCTGGGGCCTGATCGACCGCATCGCGCCGCCGGACGAACTGATGGACCAAGCCCGCGCGCTGACGGCCGACGCCCTGGCCGCCGCGCCGGATCACGTCGCGGCGATCAAGGCGCTGACGGGTCAGGCATAGGCGGCTTCGCGCCCGGACCGCGCGACACCTGTTGCGGTCGGCAGGTCGTATCGGTCGATGGCCGCGTCCAGCCCTCGTGCCAGCCCTTCGGCCCTGCCGTTGGTGGCGGGCCGAGGATGCGACGGAGGCTGATATTCATCCATCCTGTCCGCTTGGCGGCCCCGTGGTTCGCCGGAAGCGGGCGGAACATTGTTCCCGCTGCGCCGTTTCCCGGCAACCGTTTTCCCGGCTTGCCTGTCAGAGCGGTGGCGCCGGTCCTTTTCGCGGCCCAGACGCTTGCGCGGCCTGCCCGCCCGGCGCATCTGAACGTGATGGAGATAAAGGAGTTTTCCATGCGCAGCCTGATCCTTTCTGCCGCCCTTGCGCTGACCACCGCCCTGCCCGCTGCCCTGCCCGCCGCCGCCGATACGATCCGCGTCGGCATGTCGGGCGGCTATTTCCCCTTCACCTTCACCCGCGCCGACGAATTGCAGGGCTTCGAGGTGGATCTGATGAACGCCGTGGGCGAAATCACCGGCGACCAGATCGAATTCGTCACCATGTCCTTTTCCGGGCTGATCGGCGCGCTGGAATCGGGCCGCATCGACACGGTGGCCAACCAGATCACCATCACCCCGGAGCGCGAGGCGAAATTCGCCTTTACCCAGCCCTATGTCTATGACGGCGCGCAGGTGGTGGTGAAGGCGGGCAACGAAGACACCATCACCGGACCCGAAAGCCTCAAGGGCAAGTCGGTCGCGGTGAACCTGGGGTCCAATTTCGAGGAATTGCTGCGCGCCCTGCCCTATGCCGACGAAATCGACATCCGCACCTATGAAAGCAACATCGAACAGGACACCGCGCTTGGCCGGGTCGATGCCTTCGTGATGGACCGCGTGTCCTCGGCCCAGGTCATCAAGCAAAGCCCCCTGCCCCTGGCGCTGGCGGGCCAGCCCTTCGACGAGATCCGAAACGCCCTGCCCTTCCGCAAGGACGAGGCCGGGATCGCGCTGCGCGACAGGGTCGATGCGGCGATCACCCAGTTGAAGGAAAACGGCAGGCTGGCCGAGATCTCGCGGACATGGCTGGATGCCGATGTGACCAAGCCCCTGGCCGACGCCGCTGAATGAGGGGGCTGGACACCGCCTATATGGGGGATCTGGTCCCGGTCATCCTGGGCTATGTCCCGCTGACCCTGGGCATGGCGCTGATCGCGATGGCGGCGGCGCTGGCCTTGGCGGTGCTGCTGGCCATCCTGCGCGTGCTGCGCGTGCCGGTCGCCGACAGCATCGTGGCGGTGTTCATCAGCTTCTTTCGCGGCACGCCGCTGCTGGTGCAGCTGTTCCTGTTCTATTACGGGCTGCCGCAACTGGTCCCGGCGCTGACGAATATCGACGGGATCACGGCGGCGGTGATCGGCCTGACGCTGCATTTCGCGGCCTATATGGCGGAAACCATCCGCGGCGCGATCCTGGGCGTGGACCGCAGCCAATGGGAGGCCGCGCAGTCCATCGGCATGACCCAGGGCCAGCTTCTGCGTCGCATCGTGCTGCCGCAGGCGTCCCGCGTCGCCGCGCCGACGCTGATGAACTATTTCATCGACCTGATCAAAAGCACGTCCCTGGCCTTCACCCTGGGCGTGACCGAGATGATGGGCGCGGCGCAGAAAGAGGCGGCGGGCAGTTTCCTGTATCTGGAAGCCTTCCTGGTCGTCGCCGTGATCTATTGGATCATGGTCGAGATCCTGTCGGTCGGACAACGCTGGATGGAACGCCATCTGGGAAAGGCGGTGGCGCGATGAAATGCGAAATCGACATCGCCGGGCTGGTCAAGCGGTTCGGCGCGAACACCGTGCTGGACGGCATCGACCTGTGCCTGAAGCCGGGCGAGCGCGTGGCGGTCATCGGCCCGTCGGGGACCGGAAAATCGACGCTGCTGCGCTGCATCAACTGGCTGGACAGGCCCGATGCGGGGCGGATCACCATCGGCGATCTGTCCGTGGACGCGGCGCGCGCCAGCCGCGCGGATGTGCTGGCGCTGCGGCGGCGGACGGGTTTCGTATTCCAGAACTATGCGCTCTTCGCCAACAAGACCGCCCGGCAGAACATCATGGAGGGACTGACCACCGTGCGCGGCTGGCCCAAGGCCAGGGCCGCCGCGCGTGCGGACCAGGTCCTGGCGCGGATCGGGCTGGCCGATCGCGGCGACAGCTATCCCTCGGCCATGTCGGGGGGCCAGCAGCAGCGGGTGGGCATCGGCCGGGCCATGGCGCTTGAGGCCGATCTGCTGCTGTTCGACGAACCGACAAGCGCGCTGGATCCCGAATGGGTGGGCGAGGTGCTGGATCTGATCCGCAGCATCGCCGACGGCCGCCAGACCATGCTGATCGTCACCCACGAGATGCAGTTCGCGCGCGAGATCGCCGACCGGATCGTCTTCATGGACGGCGGGCGGATCGTCGAGCAGGGCCCACCCGCGCAGATCTTCGGCGATCCGCGGGACGACCGGACGCGGGCCTTCCTGCGGCGGGTGGGTTAGCGCAGGCCCGCCGTCTGGTAATAGACGTCCACGTCCCGCGCCTGGTCATAGCCGATGCCCGAGGCGATGATGCAGCTGGTATCGTCGCGGCGCGGGGCGACCAGGGTCCAGGTGCCCATCTGTTCGGATGCCCACAGCTCGGTCGCGGCATGGCCGTCGCCGGGGACCGGGGCTTCGTTGAAGTCGTGTCGCAGGGTCGCGCGGATCTCGGCGTTGTCGGCGCAATAGGGCTGGTCGTCCACCGCCATGTCGGAGGTGGGCAGATCCTGGGCCTGTTCCAGCAGCGTGGCGGTATCGACCCCGGCCATGGCGGGCCAAGCCTGCACGGGCTGGTCGGGGCGGGTGGCGGACAGGGCGGGCATGGCCATCAAGGCCGCGACGCTGCCGGCCAGCCCAAGACGGGCGATGCGGAGTGCGATGCGGGTCATGATCAGGGCCTTTCATCCAGTGTTTGCTTGTGGAAAAACACCCCGGTGCCGACAAGGGTTCCGACATTCGCCCGGACGCGGCGTTGCGCCGCCCATCGAAACCGGGCAATCCTGTCGGCGAACAGGCGGCTGAGGCGACAGGAAGGACGGTCCCCGATGGCGATACTTCTGGGCGATGTGGGGGGCACGAATGCCCGGCTGGCCATCGCGCGCAACGGCAGCATCGACACGCAGACGGTGACGCGCTTCCGGGGCGACGACCATGCCAGCTTCGACGATGTTGTCCGCCAGTTCCTTCAGGAACAGGACCAGCCGCGCATCAGCGCCGTCTGCATCGCCGTGGCAGGCCCGGTCAGCGGCGGGCGGGCGCGCCTGACCAACCGCGACTGGGATTTCGACGAGGATCGGCTGGCGCGGCTGACCGATGCCGACCACGTCCGGCTGATCAACGACCTCACCGCGATGGGCTATGCCACCCCCGTCCTGTCCGGCGATGGCCTTGCCACCCTGCGCCACGCGCCCGCCGACCGGGCGCGCAACGGCCAGGCCCTGGTCGTGAACCTGGGCACCGGCTTCAACGTCTGCGCCGTGCGCAGCCTGCCCGGCGGCGCGATCGCCGCGATGGAGGCCGAGGAAGGCCATACCCACCTGCCCGCCAACATCTATCTGCGGCTGCTGGAGGCGGTCGGACCCGAGGCGATCAAGGGCTTCATCTCGACCGAGGAGGCCTTTGCCGGGCGCGGGCTGTCGCGCCTGCACGCGGCGCTGACCGGCACCCCGCCGGTGCGCAGCGAACAGATCGACGCGGCCTCGGACGCGGGGGATGCGGCGGCCAATGCCACCTATGACCTGTTCACCGACCTGGTGGGCCTGCTGTGCCGCGAACTGGCGCTGCGATTCATGCCGTTGGAGGGGCTGTTCCTGGCGGGCAGCGTCGGGCGCAGCATCGCCGACCGGATGGATCTGTTCAACGCGTCCTTCCTGGCCCAGCCCTATATGCGCCACATTCCTGAAAACACGCCGATCTTCCTGATCCGCGACGACATGGCCGCGCTGCAAGGCTGCCTGGCCGCGCTGGCCTGAACGCAACAGGCGGCGGAAACCTGTCCTCTGCCCCGGCTTTCGCGGATGAATCGCTTGGATTCGCCGGGGCGTCCTGTTCTTATGGGCGCAAAGCAAGAACGCACAAGGCAGGACGATGCGGGCATATCTGCGGGCGGCATTGGTGGCATCCACGGTGATGGGCCTGGGGGGGATGGCCTGGGCGCAATCCGCGTCCTCGCCGTTTTCGGGGCTGTTCGGGGGCCGCAGCGACGAAGGGCCGGTCGATCTGCAATTCCGCGTCCAGGGGGCCGACGACCTGGACCAGCCGCTGCGCAACGCCTCGCTGATCGCGGGCGCGCTGTCCGAGGATCGCACCACCGGCCAGGACGTGCTGGCCGCCGCGCGGGGCGATTACGCGCGGATCCTGGGCAACCTGTATGACCGGGGCTATTATTCGGCGATCATCAACATCACCCTGGACGGGGTCGAGGCGGCCGAGATCGCCCCCCTGGACGCGCCGGGCATCGTCCGGCAGGTCGTCGTCAGCGTCCAGACCGGCCCCCGCTTCCGCTTTTCGCGCGCCGCCATCGCGCCGGTGGCGCCCCGGACCGACCTGCCCGGCGACTATCGCCAGGGCGGGATCGCGGGAACCGGCACGATCCGCGGCGCCGCCCGCGCGGGGGTGGACGGCTGGCGCGATGTCGGCCATGCCAAGGCCGAGGTGTCGGGGCAAGAGATCACCGCCGATCACCTCGCCAATGTGGTGGACAGCCGCATCGACCTGTCGCCCGGCCCCTCGGTCCGGTTCGGGCGGCTGAACATCCGCGGCCATGACCGCATGAACCCGCGCCGGCTGCACAAGATCGCCGGCCTGCCCGAGGGCGAACGCTTCGACCCCGACGATGTCGAGGATGTCAGGAAGCGCCTGCGCCGGTCCGGCGTCTTTTCCGCCATCACCCTGGAAGAGGCCGAGACGCTGAACCCCGACGGCAGCATGGACGTCAACCTGACCGTGGTCGAACAGAAGCCCCGCCGGATCGGCGCGGGGTTCGAGATCTCGACCACCGACGGGGCGATGCTGTCGGCCTATTGGATGCACCGCAACCTGCTGGGCGGCGGCGAACGGCTGCGCATCGACGCCAAGGTCAAGGATATCGGATCCGACACCAGCGGCAAGGATGAGGAAGTGACCCTGCGCATCGACCGTCCCGCCACGGTCACGCCGGACACCACCGCCTATGTCCTGACCAGCCTGGCCCGGATGCGAGAAGAGGATTACGACGAGGATACCGGCATCGTCGGGCTGGGCTTCAACCACATCTTCAGCGACCGCTTCACCTTCGACACGGCGATCCAGTACCAGTTCTCGCGCGTTTATGACGACCTGGGCGAGACCGACTTCAAGGTTCTGGCCTTTCCGACCAGCGTGATGTGGGACGCGCGCGACAACGAAAACAACGCCAGGCGCGGCTATTACCTGCAAGGCGACGCCACCCCCTTCAAGGGTTTCGACGGCACCGATACCGGCATCCGCGTCCTGGGCGAGGGCCGCGCCTTCCGGTCCCTGGGCGAGGGCGACCGCTTCACCCTGGCGGGCCGCGCCCGCTTCGGCAGCGTCCTGGGCAGCGAGATCCAGAATACCCCGCGCAACTATCTGTTCTTCTCGGGCGGCGGCGGCAGCGTGCGCGGCCAGCCCTATCAGTCGCTGGGCGTCGAGGAAATCCAGGGCCCGAACGGCCCGATCAAGACCGGCGGCATGAGCGTGGCGGCGCTGTCCGCCGAGGTCCGCTGGCAGGTCCGCGAACGGATCGGCGTGGTGGCCTTCACCGATTACGGCGAGGTCTGGGCGGAAGATGGCTGGAACGGGGCCAGCGAATGGCACTCGGGGGCGGGGATCGGCGTTCGGTACGACACGCCCATCGGGCCGCTGCGTTTCGACGTGGCCGGGCCGACCGGAGGGGACACCGGCAATGGCGTGCAACTGTATCTGGGACTGGGGCAGGCGTTCTGATGAGGACCGGGCCGATGAACACGGGACTGACGAGCGCCGGGCTGATGCGCAAACTGTGGCTGCTCGCCTTCGCGATCCTGTTCCCGCTGTCGGTGATGGCCCAGACCGCCGCCGAGATTTCGCAGCAGGAAAGCGACGACCGGGGCTTTCTGACCCGGCTTCTGGAACGCAACCTGTCCAGTGCCGGGCGCGAGGTCGTGATCGACGGCTTCGAAGGCGCGTTGTCGTCGCGCGCGACCTTCCGCCGGATCACCATCGCCGATGGCGAGGGCGCTTGGCTGACGCTGAACGACGGGGCGATCCAGTGGAACCGCTCGGCCCTGCTGCGCGGCAGGATCGAGATCGCCGAAATGTCGGCCCGCGAGATCCTGCTGCCCCGCCTGCCCGCGACCGGCCAGACCCCCACGGCCGAGGCGCGCGAATTCGGCGGCTTCGCCCTGCCGGAACTGCCCGTGGCCCTGAACATCACCCAGATCCGGGCCGACCGGGTGGAGCTGGGCGAACCCGTGATCGGCCTGGCCGCAGCCATCTCGATGGCCGGCGGCATGAGCCTGGAAGGCGGCGAGGGGCAAGCCAAGCTGGCGATCCAGCGGCTGGACGGGCCGCGCGGCAGCTTCAACCTGGACACCGGCTATTCGAACGCGACGCAGGTTCTGCGGGTGAACCTGACCCTGGACGAGGCCGCGGACGGGCTGCTGGTCAACCTGATCGACCTTTACGACAAGCCCTCGGTCGTGGCGGAGATCAGCGGCGAAGGCCAGATCAAGGATTTCGGCGTCGACATCAAGCTGGCCACCGATGGCCTGCCGCGCGTGACGGGGCGGGTCTCGGCGGCGGGCGGTCCCGATGCGTCGGGCAATCCGGGCACGAATTTCGCGCTGCAACTGGGCGGCGACGTCGCCTCGCTGCTGGCGCCGAAGAACCGGACCTTTTTCGGCAACCAGGTCCAGCTTCGCGCCGAAGGCTGGCGCGGCGACGACGGGCGGCTGGACATCCCCACGCTGAACCTTGCGACCGAGGCCCTGTCGCTGGACGGGTCGCTGGCGGTCAATGCCCAGGGGGCGCCGCAGAACGCGAACCTGCTGATCGCACTTGGATCCGACGCGGGCGCGGCGCAGGTGCCGGTCCCCCTGCCCTTCGCGGGCGAGGACTCGACCGTGGAATCCGGGCGGCTTGAACTGCAATACGACGCGGCCCGTGGCCAGGGCTGGACGCTGAACGGCCGTGTCGGCGCCCTGGATCTGGGCGACGTGCTGTTGGGCGACCTGCGGCTGGATGGGTCCGGCGCGGTGGTTCTGGACGGCGGCAGCCTGCAATCGGTGAACGGCGGCATCCGGTTCGGATCGCGGCAGATGGTCTTTGCCGATGCGGGTCTGGCCCAGGCCGTCGGCCCAGAGATCACCGGCAGCAGCGATTTCGATTTCACCCCCGGCAACGCGGTGAAGATGACGGCGCTGAATGTCAGCGGCTCCGATTACGGATTGCAGGGCATGCTGCAACTGTCGGGCCTGTCCACCGGCTTCGTGCTGTCCGGCAACATGCAGGCGCGTCATGACGATCTAAGCCGGATATCGACCCTTGCGGGGCGCGACCTGTCCGGGCAGACCGATGCTAGCGTCCTGGGCTATTACAACTTTCTGGGGCGTGACTTCGCCATCACCTCGACCGTGGCGGGGACCGATATCACTGTCGATCAGCCGCAGCTCGACCGCCTTCTGGCAGGCCGGTCCACCATCGACCTGCGCGCAAGGCGCGACCGGACCGGGATCAAGCTGACCGATCTTTCCATCAACGCCCAGCGGCTGACCGCCCAAGCCCAGGGCTATGTGAACAGCCTGTCCAGCGACGTGACGGCGACGATTTCCATGCCGTCGTTGCAAGACGCGGATCCGAATTTCTCGGGCGCGTTGCAGGCCGATGCCAAGCTGTCGGGCGCGTCGGGCGCGCGCCAGCTGACCGTCAGCGGCGAGGCCGAGGATCTGCGCATCGGCGTTGAAGCCCTGGACAACGCCCTGCAAGGCCAGACCACGCTGACCGTCCTGGCCGCCGAAAAGCCGCAGGGCTATGAAGTCGAGG
Source organism: Paracoccus sp. S3-43 (assembly GCF_029027965.1). Lineage (NCBI taxonomy): Bacteria > Pseudomonadati > Pseudomonadota > Alphaproteobacteria > Rhodobacterales > Paracoccaceae > Paracoccus > Paracoccus qomolangmaensis. The sequence continues at coordinate 102,768 of NZ_CP119082.1, forward strand.
TGTTCCGCATCGCCAACCCGCAACTGCGCGCCGAAGGACGCGGCAGCTTTGCCGAAGGCGCGTTGGACGCGACGGTCGATCTGGCCGTGCCCGATCTCGCGGCGATCCGTGACGGCTGGACCGGGGGCTTCGACGCCATGGCCCGGCTGACCGAACGCGACGGCACCCGGTTCGTCGACATGACCGGGTCGGGCCAGAACCTGTCCTTCGGCGTCCAGAACGCGGACGCCGCGCTGACCGGCACCACCCGCCTGCGGGTCCAGGCCGAGGAGAAGGACGGCACCGTCACCCTGCGCGACGTCGAACTGGTCAACGACCAGATGAACGCGACCGCGCGCGGCGTCTATGGTCCCGGCGTCACGGATATCGCCGCCGATGTCGCGGTCCGGTCCCTGGCGCCCTTCGGCCCCGGCTGGCGCGGCGCGCTGGATCTGACCGGCAGCTTCCGCGAGGCGGGCGACGGCGTCCGGCGGCTGGAAGTGTCGGGCACCGGGCGCGACCTGGCCTTCGGCCAAGCGCAGGTCGATGGCGCGCTGGCCGGGGAGACCCGGCTGGCCGTGACGGGGACCGAACGGAACGGCGTCCTGGCCATCGAACAGGCCCGCATCGACAATCCCCGCCTGAACGCAATCGCGACAGGCACGGTCGGGGGCGACCAGACCGACGTGACGGCGCAGGTGAATGCCCAGGATCTGCGGTTTCTGGGTAACGGCATCAGCGGCGCCCTGAACGCCGATGCCCAGGTGGTCCAGCAGGGCGATACCCGCCGCATCACCGCCACCGGAACCGGGACCGGCCTGTCCTTGGGCCAGCCCCGCGTCGATCCGCTGCTGCGCGGCCAGACCAGCTTCGATATCGCGGCCACCCAGGCGCCTGCCGGGCTGTCCTTCCAGCGGCTGAACGTGCAGAACCCTCAGGTGCAGATCCAGGCCGGTGGGGACACCGCCAGCGGCATGACCGTCGCCGCGCGGCTGGCCGACCTGGGCCTGGTGCAGCCCGAATTCCCCGGCCCCGTGCAGGTCGACGGCACCGTGCGAGAGGAGGGCGCGAATTTCGCCCTGAACCTGACCGCCACCGCGCCGGGCAGCACGCAATTGCAGGCGGCGGGCAGCGTGGCGCGGGATTTTTCCACCATGAACCTGTCGATCACGGGCCGCAGCGACGCCTCGATCGCCAATACCTTCATCCGCACCCGCAGCATCGAAGGCCCGCTGTCGCTGAACCTGACCGTCAACGGCCCGCCATCGCTGCAATCGCTTGGCGGGCGCGTCCAGCTGACGAACGGTCAGATCACCGATCCCGGCGTCGGCATCCGGCTGGAGGGGGTGAACGCCACCGCCGATCTGGCGGGCGGGCGGATCGCCCTGGACGCGGGGGCCGATGTCTCGGCCGGGGGGCGGGTGCAGGTCAGCGGCCCGGTCGACCTGACCGGCGGGACGCTGGATCTGGCGATTGTGCTGGACCGGGTGATCGCGCGCGACCCGAACCTGTATCAGACCGAGATCAGCGGCAACCTGCGCATGTCGGGCCGCAATGCGGACGGGCCGCTGATTTCCGGCACCATCGACCTGGGCGAGACGGAAATCCGCATCCCCTCGACCGGGCTGGGCGGCGCCAAGGCGATTCCCGACATCCATCATGTCGGCGATACCCGCCCCGTCCGGTCCACCCGCGCCAAGGCCGGGCTGGAACCCTATCCCAGCGATGCGTCCCGAGAGGCAGGGCTGGCCGGGCCGCCCTCGACCCCGCCCTCGGCGCCGCCGCGGCTGGATCTGGTCATCAACGCGCCGAACCAGGTGTTCGTGCGGGGCCGGGGCGTCGATGCCGAACTGGGCGGGTCGCTGCGGGTGCAGGGCACCGCGCGCAACGCCATCCCTATCGGCTTTCTGGAACTGATCCGGGGGCGCGTGGACCTGCTGGGCCGACGCTTCACCCTGTCCGAGGGGCTGGTCGAACTGCAAGGCAGCCTGATCCCGGTGATCCGGCTGGTCGCCGAAACCGAACAGGACGGCATCACCACCCGCATCATCATCGACGGCGAGGTGCGCGACCCCGAGATCACCTTCGAATCCTCGCCCGAACTGCCCGAGGAAGAGGTTCTGTCGCAACTGCTGTTCGGCCGGGGCCTGGACAATATCAGCCCGCTCCAGGCCGCCCAGCTTGCCAATGCCATCGCCACCCTGGCCGGGCGCGGGGGCGAGGGGATCATCGGCAACCTGCGCAACCAGGTGGGCCTGGACGACCTGGATCTGGCCACCGACGACGACGGCAATGTCCAGGTCCGCGCGGGCAAATACCTGTCCGACAACCTCTATACCGATGTCGCGGTGGGCGCGGACGGCAAAAGCAGCCTGAACCTGAACCTGGACGTGACCGATTCCCTGACCGCGCGCGGATCGGTGGGCACCGAGGGCGACAGCACCCTGGGGATCTATTTCGAACGGGATTACTGAGGGCGCATGACAGGGCCGCCGTTCCGACGCCCCGGATCGGCTGCCGGATGCGGATCCGGCGGTATCATGCGCGATCGCATGACCCGGACCTCGGCCGGGGTGGTGATCGACCTGGGCGGCGGCGACCGCATCATCGGCGCGGATACAACCCTGACGATAGCGCAGGTTGCGGACGACATCTTCGGGTCCAAGTGGTCGCGCCATGCCATGACCGGCCCAGAAAAATGCCCGCCAGAAAAGGGCGGGCATACTCGATAAGCCATTGCAAAAACGCAATTTCACTACGGGTTTTCAACGTTTGAGGCGCAAGGGGGTTCCTGCGCGCGCCAAGAAATTACCCTTTTGGCAAGACATCTCCGTTCACTTTCTTGCGCATTGACAAACCGGACCGCCCGACGCCTGTTGCGGCAAGGTGGCAACGGAAAACGGGACAGGCGATGACCAACGAGCTTTCCAGCACGGGCCGCTTTGCGACCGGACAGGCGCATCGTTACATGGTCCAATTGTGCAAGCATTTCGCCCACAAGATCCCCGCCGAGGTCGAGGGCGACGCCGGCAGCATCCGTTTTGACCTGGGCACCGCCCGGCTGACGGCCAGCCAGGCGGAACTGACCTGCGTTGTCGCGGGCGCCGACACGGCTGCGGTCGCGACGCTTCAGGACATCATCGACCGCCATCTGGCGCGCTTCGCCTTCCGCGAGGGGTTCGCGAACATGGACTGGTCGCCCGCCGCCTGACGGGCGACCGCCCCTGATCGGGCGATGAAAACGCGGCTTCAGCCCTGGGACAGGATCGCGGCGATCACCCGGTCGGCGGCATCCTCGGCCGACAGGGTGGTGGTGTTGACCACCAGTTCCGGGCCTTCCGGCGCCTCATAGGGGCTGTCGATGCCGGTGAAGTTCTTCAGCTGGCCGGACCGCGCCTTCTTGTAAAGGCCCTTCACGTCGCGGGCCTCGGCGACCTCCAGCGGCGTGTCGACATAGACCTCGATGAACTCGCCCTCTGCCATCATGTCGCGCACCATCCGCCGTTCCGCCCGGAACGGAGAGATGAAGGCTGTCAGCACGATCAGCCCGGCATCCGCCATCAGCTTGGCGACCTCGCCTACGCGGCGGATGTTTTCCACCCGGTCGGCATCGGTGAAGCCCAGGTCGCGATTCAGGCCGTGGCGGATGTTGTCGCCGTCCAGCAGGAAGGTGTGCTTGCCCATCGCGTGCAGCTTGCGTTCGACGATATTGGCGATGGTCGATTTGCCCGACCCCGACAGGCCGGTGAACCAGACCACGCGGGCCCGCTGGTTCTTCTGCGCGGCATGGGCGTCGCGGTCCACGTCGGTCGATTGCCAGTGGATGTTCTGCGACCGGCGCAGCGCGAAATGCAGCATCCCGGCAGCGATGGTGGCATTGCTCATCCGGTCGATCAGGATGAAGCCGCCCAGGTCGGGGTTGTCGGCATAGGCTTCGAACGGGACGGGCCGGTCGGTCGAGATATTGACCACGCCGATGGCGTTCAGACCCAGCGTCTTGCTGGCCAGATGTTCCAGCGTGTTGACGTTCACCTCGTATTTCGGCTCGGTCACGGTGGCGGTGACGGTCTGGGTGCCGATCTTGAGCAGATAGGGTCGGCCCGGAAGCATCTCGGCTTCGGCCATCCAGACCAGCGTCGCCTCGAACTGGTCGGCGACCTCGCAAGGCGCGTCGGCCTGCACGATCACGTCGCCGCGCGAACAGTCGATCTCATCCGCGAAGGTCAGGGTCACGGACTGGCCCGCGACGGCCTGCGCCAGATCGCCGTCGAAGCCGGGGATCGCCTTGACCGTGGTTGTCTTGCCCGAGGGCAGCACCCGGATCGCATCGCCCGGCCGCACGGTGCCCGCGCTGATCTGGCCCGCGAAGCCGCGGAAATCCAGATGCGGGCGGTTCACCCATTGCACCGCCATGCGGAAGGGGCGGTCCTGCATCCGCGCGTCGTTGATCGGCGCGTCTTCCAGATGGCCCAGCAGCGTCGGCCCCTGATACCAGGGCATTTCGGGGCTTTTGGTGACGATATTGTCGCCCTTCAGCCCGGAAATCGGGATCGGCAGGAAGCTGTCCATGCCGATCTGCTTGGCGAAATGCGAATAATCCGCGACGATCTCATAGAAGCGCTCGGCCGAGTAATCGACCAGATCCATCTTGTTGACGGCCAGCACGATATTCCTGATGCCCAGCAGGTTAACCAGATAGCTGTGCCGCCGCGTCTGGGTCAGCACGCCCTGGCGCGCGTCGATCAGGATCACCGCCAGATCGGCGGTGGACGCGCCGGTGACCATGTTGCGGGTGTATTGTTCGTGGCCCGGCGTGTCGGCTACGATGAACTTGCGCTTGTCGGTGGCGAAGAAGCGATAGGCCACGTCGATGGTGATGCCCTGTTCGCGTTCCGCCGCCAGCCCGTCGACCAGCAGCGCGAAGTCGATATCCCCGCCCTGGGTGCCCGAGACCTTGCTGTCCTGTTCAAGGTTGGCAAGCTGATCCTCGAAGATCATCTTGCTGTCATAGAGCAGCCGCCCGATCAGCGTCGACTTGCCGTCATCGACCGACCCGCAGGTGATGAAGCGCAGCATGGTCTTGTGCTGATGCTTCAGCAGATAGGCGTCGATGTCCTGGGCGATCAGCGCGTCGGTGACGTAAACGGGATCGGGCGCGTTCATCAGAAATACCCCTCTTGCTTCTTCTTCTCCATCGAGGCGGCCTGGTCCTTGTCGATGGCGCGGCCCTGGCGTTCGGAGGTGGTGGTCAGCAGCATTTCCTGGATCACCTCGGGCAGGGTGCGGGCGTCGGATTCCACCGCGCCGGTCAGGGGATAGCAGCCCAGCGTGCGGAACCGGACCGACCGCATCTGCGGCACCTCTCCGGGGCGCAGCGGAAAGCGGTCGTCATCGACCATGATCAGCAGCCCGTCCCGTTCGACCACCGGGCGCGGTTCGGAAAAATACAGCGGCACGATGTCGATGCCTTCCAGGTGGATATATTGCCAGATATCCAGTTCGGTCCAGTTCGACAGCGGAAAGACCCGGATCGATTCATCCTTGGCCTTGCGGGTGTTATAGAGCTTCCACAGTTCCGGCCGCTGGTTCTTCGGATCCCAGCGGTGGTTGGCCGAGCGGAAGGAAAAGATCCGCTCCTTGGCGCGGGACTTTTCCTCATCCCGGCGGGCGCCGCCGAAGGCCACGTCGAAATTGTATTGGGTCAGCGCCTGCTTCAGCCCCTCGGTCTTCCACAGGTCGGTATGCAGGCTGCCATGGTCGAAGGGGTTGATGCCCTGGGCCATCGCATCGGGATTGTGATGGACGATGAGATCCATCCCCGCCGCCTGGGCCGCGCGGTCGCGCAGATCGTACATCGCGCGGAATTTCCAGGTCGTGTCCACATGCAGCAGCGGGAAGGGCGGGGGGGCCGGATAAAAGGCCTTTTTCGCCAGGTGCAACATGCAGGCGGAATCCTTGCCCACCGAATACAGCATCACCGGGTTTTCGGCATTCGCCACCACCTCGCGCATGATGTGGATGCTTTCGGCTTCCAGCCGCTGCAAATGCGTCAGCGTCGCCGGGGGAATCGGGGTTGGGGGAATCGGGGTTGGGGCCTGGCTGTTCATGGCGTCAACTCTTGATCTGGCCGGGGCGGAATCCTCCGGTTCGCGGAACGCTATTCTTCAGCGGAGGTAAAAATGCAAGTTTCGGCCAGCAGAAAAACCAGTGTTTCCTGCCTGTTCGTCAAACGCCGGAATACTGTTCCAAGCCGGTCGCCAAAGCCAGACCATCGGCCACGGCGGTAAAGGCCTCGGACCGGTGCAGCCGGGCATCGGGCAGGATCCGCGCCGCCAGATTCGTGACCAGCCGCATCAGGCTGGACCCGCCGACCAGCACCACGTCGCCGATCTCGCCCGCCCCGACGCCGGCGCGCGACAGGGTCTCCGTGACCGCCCCTTGCAGATCCGCGCCGAAGCCGTGCAGCGCCTCGGCCAGGGACCGGGCGTCGATCGGCGCGGCCAGACGCGGCTGGATGAAGCCCATGCCGATCCGCGCCTCGTCGCCCCGGTTGGCGGCGATCTTGCCGCGTTCGACGGCGAAGGCCAGGTCGTGGCCCAACTCGTCCGTCAGCACCGTGACCAGCCGGTCCATGCGCGCCGGATCCACCGCCAGCCGGGCCATCTGCTGGGCCAGCCTGCGGTTTTCCGGGGTATAGACAAAGGGAATGTGCGCCCACGCGGCCAGGTCGACATAGATCGCGTTGGGCACCGGCAGCAGGCCCGGCCCCATCTCTCGGCGCAGCTGCGAACCGTGGCCCAGCAGCGGCATGGCGTGGGTCAGCGACAGGGCGGCGTCGAAATCGGTCCCGCCCAGGCGGATGCCGTGGCTGGCCAGAATCCGCACCCGCCCGCCTTCCGCGCGATAGACCGAGAAGTCCGAGGTGCCGCCGCCAATGTCCACGATCAGCCCGGTCCGGCCCGCCGCCCCCATGCCGTGGCAGGCCAGGGCGGCGGCCTCGGGTTCGGGCAGGAAGGCGACATGATCAAAGCCCGCCGCGTGATAGCAGTCGCGCAGATCCGCCTGGGCCTGGGCGTCGCGGGCGGGATCGGCGTGGAAATGCACCGGACGGCCCGACAGGGCGCGGGTCTGGGGCTGGCCGGTCGCGGCTTCGGCCCGCCGGCGCAGTTCGGCCAGGAAGGCGGCGATCACATCCGCAAGGGTCCGGCGCCGGCCAGCGATCAGCCGCGATTCGTGAAGCAGCGGCGTTCCCAGCACGCTTTTCAGCGCGCGCATATAGCGCCCCTCTTGTCCGCCGATCAGGGCCTGGGCCGCCGCATCGCCGATCTGCATCGCGCCGCCGCGTGCGGGAAAGAAGACGGCGGTGGGCAGGGTGTCCGATCCCGCCTGGACCGGGACCCGCCGCACCGCCCCCCGATCCAGCACCGCCACGGCGGTGTTCGAGGTTCCGAAGTCGATGGCAAGGCTGCGGGTCATGGCTGGACCTTTCCTGCTGAAAGTCCCGGCGGCTATCCCAAGATGCGCGACGCGGCAAGCGCCGCGGCCGAAAGACGGGTTGACGCCGCGATCAACAATGCAACAGTCAGGGAAACAAGGCGAAGCACCCGGAAGGCAGGCGCGACCGCATGATCGACCCACAACAGGCAACGCCCCGGCCCGATGTCCCCCCCGGCGCCCCCGCCGCCGAGGATCCGGCGACGATGCCCTTTCCGCTGATCAGCGACATCTCGGCCGCCCGCTGGCTGCTGGTCTTCATCATCGCCGCCGCGATCTATTTCTTTCACGGCTTCCTGGTGCCGGTGCTGGCCGCGACCATCATCGCTTTCGCCAGCTGGCCGCTGTCGCGCAGTGCGCAGCGCGCCCTGGGAATCGACCGCACTGCCACGGCGGCGCTGTTCGTGCTGGTGATCGTGCTGTTCCTGGTCGTGCCGGTCACGATGGCGCTGCTCTATGCGTTCCGCGAGTTGCAGCAATGGATCTATTGGGTGTTCGAGGTGAACGCCAACGGCGCCGACACGCCGCTGTGGATGGTCGACCTGCCGCAGATCGGCGACTGGATCGACGAACAGTGGATGCGCCATATCGGCAGGCCCGGCGCCATCGCGGATCTGGTGCAGCTGACCAGCGGCAACACCATCGCCTCGATCTATCGCAGCGTGCTGGCGGCGGGGAACCTGGCCTTCCACCTGGCGCTGAACCTGCTGTTCATGCTGATCGCGCTGTTCGTGTTCTATCGCGACGGCGACAAGATCGCCGGCCAGATCGACATCATCGGCGCCCGCATCCTGCCCCGCCGCTGGGAACGGCTGTCGCGGGTGGTGCCGCTGACCATCAGCGCCACCGTCACCGGCATGACCCTGATCGCCATGGGCGAGGGGGTGATCCTGGGCATCGCCTACTGGATCGCGGGCGTGCCCTCGCCGGTGACGCTGGGGGTGATCACCGGGATCATGGCGCTGATTCCGGGCGGCGCGCCGTTGTGCTTCACGCTGGTGGCGATCTATCTGGCGGCCAGCGGATCGGGCCTGGCGGGGGTGCTGCTGTTCCTGTGGGGGGCGATCGAGCTGTTCATCGTCGACAAGACCATCCGCCCGGTGCTGGTCGGGGGGCCGGTCAAGATGCCGTTCCTGCCGACATTCTTCGGGCTGGTGGGGGGCGTCAAGACCATGGGCATCGTCGGCTTGTTCGTCGGCCCGGTGCTGATGGCGCTGCTGGTGGCGATCTGGCGCGAATGGCTGCGGGAAATCCGAACCCATCCACAAAGCCCTTGAACGCCGGGCCTTGCTGAATATGATCCCGCGACATGGCGTGTGCTGCGTGCGCCCAGGGACGACCCCTGAATACGGAGACTGGTTGAACCGTTTCTGACAAAGAGGGGGGCTGTTTCATGGCAGGCCGAATTCAAAACACCGTCCGCAAGTTCCTGGAGAGCGGCACGTCCGGGGGGCTCTTGCTGATCGCGGCGGCGGTGCTGGCGCTGATCGTCGCCAACTCGCCCCTGGCCGAGGCGTATTTCCACGTCCTGCACGCCTATGTCGGGCCGCTGTCGGTCGCCCATTGGATCAACGACGCGCTGATGGCGCTGTTCTTCCTGATGGTGGGGCTTGAGATCAAAAGGGAAATGGTGGACGGCCACCTGTCGTCCTGGCCGCGCCGCATCCTGCCCGGCGTGGCGGCGGCGGCGGGAATGGCGGTCCCGGCGCTGATCTATCTGTTCTTCACCGCGGGCACCGGGGCCACGCATGGCTGGGCGATCCCTTCGGCCACCGACATCGCCTTCGCCCTGGGGGTGATCTCGCTTCTGGGGTCGCGGGTGCCGACCTCGCTCAAGGTGTTTTTGGCGGCGCTGGCGATCCTGGACGATCTGGGCGCGGTCGTGGTGATCGGGCTGTTCTATACCACCGGCCTGTCGCCCGCCGACCTCGGGCTGGCCGCGCTGGTGCTGGCGGGTCTGATCGGGCTGAACCGCGCGGGAGTGATGCGGCTGTGGCCCTATCTGGCTCTGGGCGCGGTGCTGTGGTTCTTCGTCTGGCGATCGGGGATCCACGCCACCATCGCGGGGGTGTTGCTGGCCTTGACCATCCCGCTGAAGCGCACCCCCGCCACGCCCGAGGCGCGTCCATCGGAAAGCCCGCTGCACCGGCTGGAACATGCGCTGATGGTGCCGGTGGCCTTCCTGATCATTCCGGTTTTCGGCTTCGCCAATGCCGGGGTCAGCTTCGCGGGCCTGGGATCCGAGGCGCTGCTGGCCCCCGTGACGCTGGGTGTCGCGGCGGGCCTGGCACTGGGCAAGGTGATCGGTATCTTCGGCGCGGTGGCGATCCTGGTGCGGCTGGACTGGGCCGACCTGCCTCCCGGCGCAAGCTGGATGCAGATTCTGGGAACCTCGTTTCTGTGCGGGATCGGCTTCACGATGAGCCTGTTCATCTCGCTTCTGGCGTTCGCCGAGCCGCTGTTGCAGGACGAGGCCAAGATCGGCATCCTGATGGGATCGCTGGTGTCCGGCGTCGCGGGCTATATGATCCTGCGCTTCGCGAAACGCGAGGCGCCGCGCCGGATGCAGTCGGCGGGCTAAACCGGCCAGTTGCGCAAGGGGAACGTCTTGATGCGCCCGTCCCGCAGCCTTGGTGGAACTCCGCTGCCGCGTCAGGCGGGGGCCGCCGCCATCCGGTGCCGCCCGATGGGCAGCATCATCGGCCGCCCCGAGGTCGGGTCGGGGATGATCCGGCTGTCCAGGCCGAAGACGGCGCGGACAGTGTCGCGGGTCAGCACCTCTTGCGGGGTGCCCTGGGCATAGAGCCTGCCCTCGGCCATCGCGACCAGGCGGTCGGCATATCGCGCGGCCAGGTTCAGGTCGTGCAGCACCATCACCACGGTGGTGCCGCGCCGCTGGTTCAGGTCGGTCAGCAGGTCCAGAACCTCGACCTGGTGGCTGATGTCCAGAAAGGTCGTGGGTTCGTCCAGCAGCAGCAGATCCGTTTCCTGGGCCAGCGCCATGGCGATCCAGACCCGCTGGCGCTGACCGCCCGACAGTTCGTCCACCGCGCGTTCGGCCAGATCCAGGGTCTTGGTGGCCTCAAGCGCGGCGGCGACGGCCTGGTCGTCGCGGGGGGACCAGCGGGACAGGATGCCGTGATGGGGATGGCGGCCCCGGCCGACCAGATCGGCGACCGTGATCCCTTCCGGCGCGATGGGCGATTGCGGCAGCAGCCCCATGACCTGGGCGACGCGGCGGGGGGCCATGCGGTGGATGGCCTTGCCGTCCAGCAGCACCTGGCCCGCGCGCGGCGACAACAGCCGCGACATGGTGCGCAGCAGCGTCGATTTCCCGCAGGCATTGGCGCCGACGATGGCGGTGATCCGGCCCGGCATCACGTCCAGATCCAGATCCCGCAGGATCAGCCGGTCGCCATAGCCTGCGGCAAGGTGCTGGACGGAAAGCGAATGGCTGTTCACAGGGATCCTCCGGCGCGGTTCACGCGCATGATCAGATAGATAAGATAGGGCGCGCCCAGGGCGCCGGTGACGACGCCCACCGGGAAGCGCGCGGGCAGCAGGAACTGGCCGACATAATCGCCGCCCAGCACCAGCAGGCCCCCGACCAGGGCCGAGGGGATCAACACCGATCCGTTCGGACCCAGGATCCGCGCGGCGATGGGACCAGACAGGAAGGCCACGAAGGCCACCGGGCCGGTGACGGCGGTGGCGACGGCGATCAGGCCCACGGCCGCCACGATCACCAGCATCCGCGTCAAGGCGACGTCTGTGCCAAGCGCTGCGGCGGTCTCGTCGCCCAGCCGCAGCGATTCCAGGTCGCGGGCGCGGCTGACCAGCAGCCCGCCGAACAGCGCCAGCGACAGCAGGATCGGCAGCGCCTGGGACAGTTGCGCGCCGTTGACGCTGCCGGTCAGCCACCGCAGCGCCTCGGCCAGATCCCAGGACGGCGCGCGCGTCAGGACATAGGCGATGAAGCTGTCCAGCATGGCCGACACGCCGATGCCGACCAGGATCAGCCGGGTTCCCGCCACCCCTCCCTGCCAGGACAGGGCATAGATCAGCATGGCGACGCCCAGCCCGGCGGCGACGGCGAAGGCCGACACCACCGGCCCGTCCAGCCCCATGACCAGGATGGCAAAGACCGCCGCCGCGCTGGCGCCCCGGCTGATGCCGATGATGTCCGGGCTGGCCAGGGGATTGCGCAGCATGATCTGGAAGGCCGCGCCGCCCAGGCCGAAGGACAGCCCGGCCAGGATCGCCATGACCGCGCGCGGCAGCCGCAGCTGGCCCACGGCGAAGGATGCGCCGGGCACATCCTGGCCCGTCAGCACCCGCAGCACGGTGCCGGGCGGCACGAAGGACTGGCCCAGCATCAGCGTCAGGGCGAATCCCGCCAGCAGCAGGGTCAGCGCGCCCGCGACGACGGTGGCGCGCCGCCGGGTGCGGCGCCGGCGGCCGGCGGCGACCAGGTCCAGGGCGGTCATAATTCGCGGACCCTGGCGCGGCGCACGATCCAGATGAAGAAGGGCGCGCCGATGAAGGCGGTGACGATGCCCACGTCCAGTTCGGACGGCCGGGCGATCAGGCGGCCCGCGATATCCGAGGCGATCAGCAGGCAGGCCCCGGCCAGGGCGGAAAAGGGCAGCAGCCAGCGGTGATCGACGCCCACCAGCACGCGGCACAGATGCGGCACGATCAGGCCCACGAAGCCGATCGGCCCGCAGACCGCCGTGGCCGCCCCGCACAGCAGGATCGCGCCCAGTGCGGCCATGGCGCGGGCAAGGGCCACGCGCTCGCCCAGGCCCGCCGCCATGTCCTCGCCCAGGGCCAGCGCGTTCAGCTTGCGCGCGCTTGCCAGGCCGATCGCGAAACCCGCCGCCAGGAACGGCAGGACCGGGGTCATGCGCGCGAATGTGGCTCCGCCCACGCCGCCCACCTGCCAGGATTGCAGGCCGCCCGCGACATCGCCGCGCGACAGCATGATCGCCAGCACCAGCGACAGGAACGCGACCGAGGTGGCGACCCCCGCAAGCGCCAGCTTCAGGGGCGTCGGCCCCCCTCGGCCCAGCGATCCGATGGCATAGACGAAGATCGCCGTCGCCCCCGCCCCGCCGATCGCCACCCAGATATAGGCCTGGGCCGAGGCGATCCCGAAAAAGGCCACCGCCACCGCGACCGCCAGGGACGCGCCCAGATTTACCCCCAGGATCCCCGGATCGGCCAGCGGGTTGCGCGTCACGCCCTGCATGATCGCCCCCGACAGGCCAAGCGCCGCCCCGGCCAGCGCGGCCAGCAGCGTGCGCGGGATGCGCGCGCCCACCGCCGCCTGGCCGATGCTGTCCGCCTGTCCCCGCAGCGCGGCGGCGATGTCGTCCCAGCCGACCTCTCGGGTGCCGATGGCCACCGACAGCGCGCAGAGACCCGCCAGCAGCGCCAGCATCACCGCCAGCCAGCCGGCGCGGATGCGGTTCGACCTGGGCGCGAAGCCTGCGCGGGGCAGGGGGCTGGCGGCAGCCGTCATTCGGATTTCTGCGCCGCCTCGGCCAGCAGGGCGGCGTAATCCTCCAGCACGTAAGGAAGCCCCAGCGGCGTCGGGTTGGCGGCGTTGCCCAGCGGGTCGTTCTTCAGGACCACGATGGCGTCGTTGGCGACGGCGGGCATGTGGCTGAGCAGCGGATCCTGCCGCATCGCCGCCAGCAGCGCCGGCCCGCCATAGGTCACGACGATATCCACATCGTCGAAGGCGTCGATCCGTTCGGCGCTGATGGACCCGAAGAACTGCCCCGGCTGCGTCGCCTCGGTCACGCTTCGGGGCATCGACAGGCCCAGATCCTGGAAGAACTTCACTCGCGTGTCGTTGGCGCTGTAGAAGTTGACGATGGACAGGTTGGTCGTGTCCAGATGCGTCACGAACATGGCCGTCTTGCCCTGCAACCGGGGATGGCGGGCGACGGTCCGGGCGATCTGCTCCTCCATCCCGGCGATCAGGGCGTCGCCCTCGGCGGCCATGCCCATGCCCGCGCTGTTCATGCGGATCATCTGCCGCCACTCGGTCGTCCAGGCCCCGTCGGGATAGGCCACGACCGGCGCGATCCGGGACAGCGTGTCGTAGTCCGCCTGCGTCAGCCCGGAATAGGCGGCCAGGATCACGTCGGGCTGCGTCGCCGCCACCCCTTCGAAATCGATGCCGTCGCCCTCGTCGAACAGCACCGGCGTCTGGGCGCCCAGTTCGGTCAGCTTCTCCTCGACCCAGGGCAGCACGCCGTCGCCGTCGTCATCGCCGTAATTCGCCGCAGCCATCCCCACCGGCACCACGCCCAGGGCCAAGGGAACCTCGTGGTTGCCGGAATTGACGGTCGCCACGCGCCGCGGCTTTTCCGCGATGACGGTGCTGCCGAAGGCATGGGAAATGGTGATCGGATAGTCCTGGGCCGCGGCAAGGGCGGGCAGCAGCAGGGCGGGCAGCAGCAGGGCGGCAAGGCCGATGGCAAGACGGATCATGGGCGCGATCTCCTGTGACAGGCCAAGGCTTTTTCGCGTCGCGGCGGTGCCGTCAACCCCGGCCAAGCGACTGGCTGGGCAGGCATTAACACTTTTCCACGGATTCCGACAAAAAAAGTGGGATTCTTCAAGACAGGCCCGCGCGGCCGGTCCTATAAGCCCCGCCAGCATGATCGGCGCGCCGTCCCGCCCCTTCCCTCGGGTGCCGGCGGCCCAAGGTCATTCCAGGGCCAGCCAGCCTGCGGACTCTCTCTGATCCGACGGCAGCCAGCAGCGACAACACCATCGATGCGGGACTTTGAACCATGGCACATGACATTTCGTGCGGCGCCCGCCGCAACCTGACGGCCCTGCTTCTGGGCTGCACGGCGCTGATCGCGTCCCCGGCCCTTGCCCAGGATGCGGGCACCGGGACCGAGACGTCCCCCTATCGCCTGTCGCCGATCCTGATCAACGCCGAGGGCCAGTTCGACGACGACGCGAATTCCATCGTGGCGCAGGAACTGTGGGTCGGCGGCAAGGTCGCGACCAGCATCCTGGACACCCCGGCCTCGGTGTCGGTCATCACGGAAAAGGAAGTCCGCGACCGCAAGGCCACCACGCTGGAAGAGGTGCTGAGCTATTCCTCGGGCATCCATACCGATTACTATGGCACCGACGATCGCAACGAATATTTCCTGGTCCGCGGGTTCGAGGCGACGACCTATCGCGACGGCCTGACCCTGGGCTCCATGCGCAGCGCGCGCGAGGAACCCTATGCGTTCGAACGGACCGAGGTGATCCGGGGCGGCAACTCGACCCTATTCGGCACCTCGGATCCGGGCGGCACGATCAACTTCGTCACCAAGCAGCCGCGTTTCGAACGGTTCGGAGAGGTCTATGGCTCGGTCGGATCGCCGCGCAACGCCGAATACGGCTTCGATGCCGGCGACGTGCTGAACGCCGAAGGGACGCTGGCCTATCGGCTGACCGCCAAGGTGCAGGAGGGCGAGCGGGACTACGATCCTTCGCAGAACGACTCGCGCTTCCTGATGGGCGGGCTGTCCTGGCAGCCCGGCAGCGCCACGACGCTGAGCGTGGTCGCCGATTACCTGAAACGCGAAAACACCCCCAACAGCGGCGGCTATCCGCTGGACCGCGAATACGACCGCAGCGATTTCTTCGGAGAGCCGGACTTCAACTATCAGAATGTCGAGCGCGCCAGCATCACCGGATTGCTGGAACATGACTTCGACAACGGCCTGAATCTGCGCGCGAACCTGCGCTACAGCGACCTGAAAAGCGATTTCGGCTATGTCTATCTGTCGGACAGCCCGGCGCGGGTCGGCACGGTCGTGGACCGCTGGTATTTCGGCGGCGAAAACACCGCCGAGGAGCTGATCGGCAACGTCATCCTGCAATACGACCGCAGTTTCGAGCGTTTCGACAGCAGCACCGTGGCCGGGCTGGAATTCCGCGACGCCTCGACCAGCAGTGCGCCGTTCTTCGGGGCCTATACCCCGATCGACGTGGCAAACCCGGTCTATTCGGGTGCTCCCGGCGCATTGGCGGCGCCCTATGAGCTGCGCGACAACGACTACAGCACCCGATCGCTGTTCGTGCAGCAGAACCTGTCCTTCGACGACCGCTTCATCGCCACCGTCGGGCTGCGCCATGACTGGCTGGACATCGAGGAAACGCTGAACGGCGTGCAGACCAGCGACGATTTCTCGGAAACCTCGATCCGGGGGGCGCTGACCTATAAGGTCAACAGCGAAATCTCGACCTATGTCAGCTATGTCGAATCCGTCGCGCCTCCGGGCGTTGGCGTCGAACCGGAACGGGGCGAGCAATACGAACTGGGCGTGAAATATCAGCCGCTGGGGACCAACGCGCTGATCTCGGCCTCGGTCTATGACCTGACCAAGAACAACGTCACCGTGGCGGTGGTCCAGCCGGACGGCAACATCACCCGCGAACTGGTCGGCGAACAGCGGGTGCGCGGCTTCGACCTGGAAGGCAAGGCCGAACTGGGCGGCAATGTCGACGTGATCGCGTCCTATTCGTATCTGAAGTCCGACGTCGTGCGGTCCGGGCCGATCCGGGGCGTGGATGTCGAAGGAAACGAATTCGGCAACGTTCCCAACCACATGGCTTCGCTGTGGGTGAATTATACCCTGCCTGGCAACGAAACCCGCGGCGACATGCGCTTCGGCCTGGGCGCGCGTTATGTCGGGTCGTATTTCTTCGCGATCTCGAACGATACCGGCAAGGCTGATTCGTCGGTCACGCTGGACGCCGCCTTCACCTATCAGGTGCAGGAAAACACCAACCTGGCCGTGAACATCAGCAACCTGCTGGACGACCAGCATGTCGTCGGCAGCGGCACGGCGGATTACTACAACCCCGGCCGGGCCGTCGCCGTGACCCTGCGCCATACCTGGTAAGGGGCGCTATTCCGCGATCCGCATCCGCCGCCACGCGGCGGGTGTTTCCCCCGCGACCTGCCGGAAGGCGCGCGTCAGATGCGCCTGGTCGGAAAAGCCCAGATGCGCCGCCACATCGGCCACGGTCAGGGCGCGGTCGCACAGCAGGCGCTGCGCCTGGGCGATCCGCTGGGCCATTTGCCATTGCAGGGGCGTCTGGCCGGTCGTCTGCTTGAAGACCGCCGCGAACCAGCTTTCCGACAGCCCGAGCGTCGCCGCCATCTCGGCCACGGTCATGCGCCGGTCCTGGCGCGCGTGCAGCCGGGCCGTCAGCCTGCGCATCTGCGCGGGCGTCAGCCCGCCCGAGGCGCTGTCCTGGCCCCGCGCCGGAATGTCCAGAAGCCCGGTGGCGATGCTGCCCACCAGGCTTTCGGCAAAGACCGGATGGCGCGCGGGCCGCGACACCTCGTCCACCAGCAGACCGGCCAGCGCGGTCAGGGCCGGGGCGTCCTGGATCTCGACCGGGCGGCGCAGGACCGACAGCGCGTCCGACGCGCCGAGCGACGGCGACAGGAACCGCAGCAGACGGTCGCGGTGGATATGCAGATCCAGATGCGCGAAATGATGCGCTCCGGTGAAGCTGGACCAGATCGGCATCCCCGCCGGGACATACAGCGCCCGCATCATCGGCCGGGCATGGGCTTCCATGCCCGCGTCGCGGTTCGAGATCAGGATATGGCCCGACACGTCGTTCAGGAAGAACACGATACGCGGATCGGGCGACAGGTAATAACCCGTGGCGCCCGCCCGCGCCTCGGCCTGCCAATAGACGCTGGCCACGCCGTCCAGGCCGCGCCAGCGGACCGGCGCCACGGCCCGGATGCCATCGGTCCGGCAGGTCATCCTGTGCAGGTAGCTCATCGCGGGTTCAGCGGTTTCGATATTGTTGACTGAATTGGTTCAGTATAAGAAAAGCACATAAATGGAAAGGGTCGCGTCATGTCGCACCTGCGCACACACCGGAATTCCGGCACCATCCCGATGGCCTCGGGCGCGGCCGCGGCGGCCCTGAAGGCCCGCGCCGCCGCGTGGGAGGTGCCGCTGGTGGAAACCGCCGATGCGCTGAGCCTGTTCGTCTGGGGCTGCGAACTGCGCCTGGTGCCGGGCGGCGGCGATGTCCGCATCGAACTGAGCGCACCCGAGGCGCGCCTGATCGGCAACCTTCAGGACAGCGCCACCGAACTGTTCGCCGAGGCCGGGCTGGAGGTCCGGTGGGACCGGGTCGATGCGGGCGCGCTTGCGCCGGGCCTGTCGCTGATGCAGGTGCGGTCGGTCGCGCAGCGGTCGCCAGGATTCATCCGGGTGCGCCTGACCGGGCCGGATGCCGCGCGCTTCGGCATCGGCAGCCTGCATTTCCGCCTGCTTCTGCCCCCGGCGGGGCAAGAGGCGGTCTGGCCCAGGGTCGGGGCCTCGGGACGGACGGAATGGCCCACGGGGGCGGATGCGCTGCACCGTCCGGTCTATACGGTCGCCGGCCATGGCGAGGACTGGCTGGATTTCGACATCTTCCGCCACGCGGGCAGCCCAACCTGCGACTGGGCGCTGTCGGGTCCGCAGGGATCCACCGTGGGCATCATCGGTCCCGGCGGCGGCTGGTGCCCGGACGCCGCCCGCCTGCACCTGTTCGGCGACGAAACCGCGCTGCCCGCGATCGCGCGGATGCTGGAACTGGCGCAGGGCGAGGTCACGGCCCATATCCGCGCGGCCTATCCCGACCTGGGACCGCTGGCCGCCGATCCGCGCGTCACGCGCTGCGACGACCTGCTGGCTGCCCTGGCCAGGACCGATCTGGGGAAAGGCAGCCATGTCTGGTTCGCGGCCGAGGCGGGGCAGGCCCGACAGGCCCGCCAGCACCTGACCGCGCGCGGCATCGACCGCAAGGATTTCCTGTCGGCCGCCTATTGGGGCTGACGCGGGGACGGCCTTGCCGCCCCGCGACCCGATCAGGCGCCGATCCGCCGCCGCGCCGCCAGTCCGGTGATGCCGACCGCAGCCGCCAACAGCGGCAGAGAGGCAGGCAGGGGCACCGGGGCCGGTTCGTCGTCGATGCGGACCAGGCTTATGGTGGCATCGCCCCCCAACGTCGCGATGCCCGCCGCAAAGTCCGTCCCGGCCTCGAAAAAGCCCAGGTCGTAAGACAGTCCGTTGATTGCGGTGAAGGTCACGCCATCATCCAGCAGTTCCAGCAGCTCTTCCAGGCCGGTCACCTCGGCCAGGACATAGCCCGCAAATCCCAGATAGTCGGGCAAGCCCTCGACGCTGCCCGTGCCGGAAAAGTCCAGCGTATAGCGGCCCGCCTGCTGGATCTCATAGATGATGCCGTCGAAATGCCCCAACGGGACATCCACGCTGGCGACCGTCGCGGCGTCGGCCACCGATCCCAGCGTGAACGTCGTTGCAAAGGCCAAGGCCACGGCCTGCAAGGCTGATCTCATGTAAATCTCCTACGATATGCACCTGCAGCGATGCCCAGCAGCATGATGCCACCGGCCATCGCGGTGGGATTCCGCCTAACTATGCCTTAATCGGCGAATAATTAAAGATTTTTCGTGGCCTGAAATGCAATTGCACGAAATGGTTGTCTTTCAGGCGGCCAGCCCCGCATAGATCCCGCCCTGGGCGATCAGTTCGGCATGGCTGCCGATCTCGGCCACGCGGCCACGGTCCATCACCACGATCCGGTCGGCGTTGCGGATGGTGCCCAGCCGATGCGCGATGATCAGCGTCGTGCGCCCCGCCGCCAGCGTGTCGAGCGCCTGCTGGATCTCGCGTTCCGTCTGGCTGTCAAGCGCGCTTGTCGCCTCGTCCAGGATCAGGATCGGCGGGTTCTTCAGGAAGGCGCGGGCGATGGCCACGCGCTGCTTCTGCCCGCCCGACAGCATCACGCCGCGTTCGCCGACCCTTGTGTCCAGCCCGTCGGGCAGGCCGTCGATCATCTGCGTCAGCTGCGCCTGGGCGGCGGCCTGGCGGATGTCCTCGTCGCTGGCGCCCAGGCGGCCATAGGCGATGTTTTCGCGCAGCGTGCCGCCGAACAGGAACACGTCCTGGCTGACCAGACCGATCTGGCGGCGCAGGCTGTTCAGCCGCATCCGCGCCAGTTCCAGCCCGTCCACGGTGATCCGGCCCCGCGTCGGTTCGTAAAATCGCGGCAGCAGCGCCAGCAGCGTGGTCTTGCCCGCCCCGGACGGCCCCACGAAGGCCACCGTTTCGCCCGCCCGGATGGTCAGGTCGATGCCGTCCAGGATGGTCCGGCCTTCGTCATAGGCGAAGCTGACGTTCTGGAAGCGGATGTCGCCGCGCAGGGCCGGGGCCTCGATGGCGTCGGGGGCGTCGGTGATTTCCGGCTCGGTCGCCAGCAGTTCCTGATAGCGGCGGAACCCGGCGATGCCGCGCGGATAGGTCTCGATCACGGCGGCGATCTTTTCCAGCGGGCGATAGAACACGCCGACCAGCAGCAGGAATCCGACGAAGCCGCCGGTCGTCAGGTCGCCCGTCAGCACGAAGCCCGCGCCGATGACCATCACGATCACCTGGACCAGCCGCAGGCCCATGTATTGCAGCGCGTTCGACGCGGCCATCACGCGATAGGCGTCGATCTTCGCCTGGCGGTAACGGGCGTTGTCGGCGGCGAACAGATGGGTCTCGTGCGCCTCGTTGCCGAAGGCCTGGACCACGCGGACGCCGCCAAGCGCCTCTTCCAGCCGGACGTTGAAATCGCCGACGCGGGAATAGATCGCCCGCCAGGTCCGCGTCATGCGCCCGCCATAGACGATTACGAGGGCCAGCATCGCCGGCACGATCAGCGCCACGATCACCGCAAGCTGCGGATTGACCCAGAACATCAGCGCGAAGGCCCCGACAAAGGTCATGATGGCGATGAAGGCGTCCTCGGGGCCGTGATGGGCGACCTCGCCGATCTCCTCCAGATCGCGGGTGACGCGGGCGACCAGCTTGCCGGTGCGGGCGCGGTCGTACCACCGCCAGGACAGCCGGGTCAGGTGGTCGAAGGCGCGGGCGCGCATCTCCGTCTCGATATTGATGCCCAGCTTGTGGCCCCAATAGATCACCACCGTCAGCAGCCCGGTATTGATCGCGTAAAGCGCCAGCAGCCCCACGGCGGCGGCGACCGTCAGCGTCCAGTTGCCCTGCGGCAGCAGGTGGTCGATGAAGGCGGTGACGGCCAGGGGAAAGGCCAGTTCCAGCAGGCCCGACAGCACCGCGCAGCCGAAATCCAGCCAGAACAGTCCCATGAAGGGGCGGTAATAGGAAAAGAACTGGCGCAGCATCGGGTTTCCCTCAGGCGGGGATGGCCACCGGGCCGCCATCCGCGCGTGTCAGCACCTGCATCGGCAGGCCATAGATCCGTTCCAGCGCATCGGATCGCATCAGGTCGGCGGGGCCGCCCTGCAAGACCAGCCGCCCGCCCTTCAGCGCGACCACATGGTCGCAGAATCGGGCGGACATGTTGACCTCGTGGAGCACGATCACGGCGCTGCGGCCGCTCTCATGGCACATGCGGCGGACAAGCGCCAGAACCTCGACCTGATGGGCGATGTCCAAGGCGCTGATCGGTTCGTCCAGAAGCAGGGTCGCGGCCTGTTGCGCGACCATCATCGCCAGCCAGGCCCGCTGGCGCTCGCCGCCCGACAGCGTGTCCACAAGCCGGTCGGCAAAACCCGTGACGCCGCATTCCGCCATCGCGCGGGCGACGGCCTGATGGTCGTCGGGGCCGAAGCGGCCAAGCGCGCCGTGCCACGGGTATCGGCCAAGCGCCACCAGTTCGCGCACGCTCATGCCCTCGGCCGCCGGGGGGTGCTGGGGCAGGAAGGCCAGGCGGCGGGCATAGTCGCGGGCGCGCCAGTCGGGCAGGGCGCGGCCCTCGAAGGCGACGGCGCCGCCGCTGGGGGCGATCTGGCGGGCCAGCACCTTCAGCAGGGTGGACTTGCCCGACCCGTTATGGCCGATCAGCGCGATCACCCGGCCGGGGGGCAGGTCCAGCGTCAGGCCGTGCAGAAGGCGGCGGCCGGGGACATCGACGGTCAGGTCGGAGATGGAAAACAGGCTCATCGCTGCGGTCTCGTCATCAGCCAGATCAGCCAGGGCGCGCCGATCAGCGACGCGAACAGGCCCAGCGGCAGTTCATAGGGAAAGCCCGCCATGCGCGCCCCGAAATCGGCGGCCAGCATCAGCGCGGCGCCGATCAGCGCCGCGCCGGTGACATGATCGCCGGGGCGCGCAAGGCCCAGGCGGCGGGCCATGTGGGGGGCCATCAGGCCGACGAAGGACAGCGGCCCGACCAGGACCGTGGCGGCCCCCGTGGCCATCCCGGCCAAGGCGGTCAGCAGCAGCCGCGCGCGGCGCAGGGGCAGGCCCAGCCCGCCCGCGACGCCGGTGCCCAGCGGCAGCATCGCCAGCCAGCGCCGCCCGGCCAGCGACCCGGCCCACAGCACCCCCGCCACCGCCGCCAGGGCCAGCGCGCCGGGCATGGTCACGGCCGATGACGATCCCGACAGCCAGGCGAGGATCTGGAAGGATCGCATGTCGCCCACCGACATCGCCGCCGCCAGCACGGCCGAGGCCAGGGCCGAGACCGCGATTCCCGCCAGCAGCACCCGTTCGGCGGGCATGTCGCGGCGGCTGACGAAAGCGGCGATCAGCGCCAGCGCCACCGCGCCCCCGGCCATCGTGCCCAGCGTCAGCGCCGCCGCCGTGGGCGCGGCCAGCAGATAGACCGCGCCCGCATAGCCCATCGCCGCGCCGCCCGACACGCCCAGCACCTCGGGCGAGGCGAGGGGGTTCGCGGTCAGCCGTTGCAGGATCGCCCCCGCCAGGGCCAGCGCCGCCCCGGCCGAAGTTGCCGCGATCAGGCGCGGCAGGCGCATCGGCAGGAAGGCCGCGAAGCTTTCGGCGTCCAGGATCGCCCAGCCGCCGGGCACCCGGCCGATCCAGACCAGCACCAGGGCCGCAATGATCAGGGCCACCGCCAGCCCGGCCAGCAGCGGCGCCGGGCGGTCGCGGCGGGGCGCGGGGCCTTCGGCGCGTTCCATTCCGGGCGGGGTGGATCCGCGCAGGCGCGGCAGCAGCCGGATCAGCAGCGGCCCGCCGATCAGCCCGGTCAGCGCGCCGGTCGGAAAGGTCTCGCCCAGGCGGTCCGCGACCAGCAGCACCAGCCCGTCGCAGACCGACAGGATCAGCGCGCCGATCACCGGCGACAGGACCAGCAGGCGCGGGATCGACACCGCGCCCAGGGTGCGCGCCAAGGCGGGGGCGGCCAGGCCCACGAAGGCGATCAGCCCCAGTTCGGCGGATACGGCGGCGGCCAGGATCACCGCCACGCCGACCGCCAGCAGCCGCACCAGCGTGACGTTCAGGCCCAGGCCCGAAGCGCCCTCGACCCCCAGCGACAGCACGCGCAGCGGGCGCGCCAAAGCCGCGGCGGCGGCGGCCCCGAAGACCAGCACCCCCGCCAGCACCCGCACCCCCGACCAGTCCTGCTGGACCAGAGACCCGCCGTTCCAGATCACCAGCGACAGCAGGTATTGCCCCTGCGCCAGCGTCGTCGCGGTCGCCACGGCACTGGCCGTCATCCCGACCAGCATCCCGGCGATCACCATCGTCACCGGAGCAAAGCCCCGCCGCGCGCCGATGGCCAGCACCAGCCCGGCGGCCAGCCCCGCCCCGGTCAGCGCCACCGGCCAACGGCCCTGATCCAGCAGGCCCGGCGCCAGCATGGTCGCCATCACCAGTGCAAGCTGCGCGCCCGAGGAGATGCCCAGCGTGGTCGGGTCGGCGACCGGGTTCCTCAGCACGACTTGCAGGATTGCGCCGGACAGGCCCAGCACCGCGCCCGCCAGTAGCGCGACCACTCCGCGCGGCATCAGCCCGAAGCCCAGCAGGATCTGGGGAATGTCCATTCGCGCCGGATCCAGCGGCCAGGCGGGCCAGTCCGCGAAGGGCAGCAGGTGCAGCGCGGCCGCCAGCCACAGGGCGGCGGCAAGAGCGGCGGCGGGGATCAGCCGCGCGGTCATGCGATGGTCCCCGGCCCGGCCTCGAAAGCCTGGGCCAGCAGGGTGGCGAACCGCAGCGCGGCGGGGACGGCGCCGAAGGCGTTGGTGTCGGCCAGCAGCCAGGTCCGCCCCCGCGCGACCGGGGGCAGGGCGCGCCACAGGACGCTGCGCGACAGGGCGCGTCCTGCGGCGGCGGGCAGGGTGCCGATATTGACCAGCCGGGCCTCGGGCATCCGGGCCAACCGCTCGATCGGGACGGGCGCCATGAAGCTGAAGGCGGTGTCCCCCGCCCAGGCGTTTCGCAGGCCCAGCCGATCCAGCGTGCTGCCGAACAGGCTGTCGAAGCCGAAGACCCGCATGTGCCGGCCGTCGCCGATATTGATCAGCGCCACCGGCCGGTCGCGGAACGGCGCCAGCCGCCGGGCCAGCCCATCCAAGGCGGCATGGGTCGCGGCCAGGGTGCGCGCGCCCGCCCTTGGGTCGCCGATGACATCCGCAAGCGCCGTCAGCGCGGCAAGCGCCCGGGGCAAGGGCGGCTCGCCCGGCGTGAAGAAGGGCAGCGACAGGACCGGGGCGATGGTCCGCAGCCGGTCCTCGTAGCGGGTGTAATAGGGCGAGGACAGGATCAGATCCGGCCGGGTCAGTTGCAACAGTTCGAAATTCGGAGCGCCGCGCAGGCCCAGGTCGATGACGTGATCGGGGATCGCGGGTGTGATCACATCCTGGCGGAACCGCACCAGTTCGGCGGCGGCGACGGGCATGTGGCCGATGGCCGCGGCGGTTTCCAGCATCGCCCAGTCGATGGCGGCCAGACGCGGGCGCAAACCCTGCGCCCGTAACGGAAAACCCGCCGCCAGGAAAGCCCCGGCGGCGGACAGGATCGCACGGCGCGAGGGCATGATGCCCCCGCCGATCACCATGTGTAGGCGATTTCTGCGGTCACGGTGCGACCTTCGCCATAGGCGCAATAGGAAAAGCCGCAGGTTCCCAGGTAAACCTCATCGGTGAGGTTCGAGATATTCAGCTTGGCCCGGTAATTGTCGCGGCTGTAGCTGGCGCCCAGATCGACCAGCGTCACATCATCCAGCTTGGCGGGCAGACCGGCGGCCGCCGGCTCGTTCGATTGGCTATAATAGCGCGAGCCGATGTAGCGGATGCCGCCGCCAACCCGGAAGCCGTTCCCAAAGTCGCGATCCAGCCAGACGCTGGCGAGATGACGAGGAGCGTTTGGCATTTCCTTGCCGTCATTCACGGCGTCGCGAGGATCGCTCTGCTCGGTGCTGTTGTAGGCATAGCTTGCGCGGATGTCCCAGCCAGCCGCAATCTCTGCCGTCGCCTCCAGTTCCAGGCCTCGCGACTTCACCTTGCCGACCTGATACCACCTGTTGTCGGCCGCATCGCGATAGGTCACGTTCTGGTTTTCCAGATCATAGATCGTGGCCGTGATGAGACCGTCGAAGCTTTGCGGCCGATACTTGACGCCAGCTTCCCACTGCTTGCCCTCGGTGGGTTTCAACGGGGTTCCGTCGTTCTGGGTGCTGGTGACCGGGTCGAAGGAGGTCGAGTAGCTGACATAGGGCATCATGCCATTGTCAAAGAGATACGAGACCCCCGCGCGGCCGGTGACTTTGTTATCCTTGTAGACGGTGTCATCGCTATAGGCACCCGTCTGCTCGACCCAGTCGTAACGCAGACCAAGGGTGCCGCGCCACTTGCCATAGATCAGCTCGTCCTGGGCATAGAGACCTGCCTGACGATAAAGCGTGGGGCCTTCCGAGACATACCAAGGCGTGCGGACAGTATCGGTATGGTAATCGGGGTTATCAAGATCCAGCGGATCGGCATTCAGCCATTCGCTGCGCTGATCGGCCTCGTAGCGGCGAATATCGGCACCGAACAGCAGTTGGTGGGTAACCTGACCGGTGATCATCTGGCCCGACAGGCGGGTATCAAGGCTGATCGTATTGCTGCTTTCGCGCTGCCGGCTGGAACCGCGACCCATGATAGTGTCGGTGTCGCTGTCGCTTGGATAGGTGCCACGGTAATCCCAATCCAACTTCTCGTAACGCAAGCCCTGGCTAAGGGTCCAGCCACTCTCCATCTCGTGGCTGACCTCGACGCCGACGCTGTACATGGTCCGGTCGCTTTCGTCCCAATCCTTCTGGCCGGTGTAAAGATCGCGGAGGTATTCACCGTCGCCGGTCAGAGCCACCGTAGGGGCAACGCCAGCGGGCGAAATCGGCGCATCCTTGGTATAATTCGCCAGGACGTCGATGGTCGTCGCCGCATCCGGGGTCCAGCGCGCCGCACCGGCAAGATAGCCGCCCTTGTTGGTCAAATCCTCGATCTGGGTGCTGTCGTCGCGACCGATGCCGGTCATGCGGAAGGCAAGCGTGTCGTCCGCCGAACGGTTCACGTCGAAGAAAAGTTTCGAGCTTTCATTGCTGTCATAGCCAAGCCCCACTTCTCCGAAATTGCCGGATTGCGCGCGCTTCTGCACCATGTTGATGATGCCCATCGGCGAACCTGCGCCATAGAGCGACGAGGACGGGCCGCGCAGGATCTCGATCTGTTGCAGGCCGTAAATCTCCTGGCTAACGGCGCCGAAGAAGCGGCCTTGGCGCAGGCCGTTGACATATTGCGACTGTCGGGCGCTGAAGCCACGGACGATCGGCTCGTCGAAACGCGGGTCGTGGCCGTAAGGTTCGGCCAGGACGCCCGCCGTATAGCCCAGGGCCTCGCCCAGGTTCTCGGCACCCTGTTCGGTGATCTGGTCGTTCGTCACCACCGTGACGGACTGCTGGGCTTCCGAGATCGGCGTGGCCGACTTGGTGGTCTGCGCGCCGTTCGCGAAATAGCCCGCCACATCGTCGACGGTCAGGGTGATGTCGCCCAGGACGAACACCGAATCGTCTGCGGCCGAGGCTGCGGGCGCGGGGTCTTGGGCCAGGGCCGGATGGGCCAGCGCAAGGGCGCTGACGCTGGCGAGGATCAGGGAACGCGGGGTCATGAGGGCCTGCCGGGACGAGGGGATATGTTTTCCCATCGTTTGCGCCACCAGCGGCAGCGCGTCAAATCAAACCCGACAGAAAAGCTGCGTTATTAACCTTTGCTGTGACATTTTCACGTCACGCCGTCTTGCGCAGTGCCCGTGGGCGCGGACCGCCGGTCGCCCAGTCCAGCAGTTCCGCGGTATGGACCACCGGCACGCCGGTCCCCGAGCCGATCTGCATCATGCAGCCGATATTGCCCGCGCTGATCACCTGCGGCTGCGTCGCCTCCAGCGTGGCGACCTTGCGGGATTTCAGCTCCGCACTGATCGCGGGCTGCATCAGGTTGTAGGTGCCCGCCGAGCCGCAGCACAGATGGCTGTCCTTCGGCTCCAGCACGGTGAAGCCCGCCTGGGCCAGCAGCTCCTTGGGCGTGGCCTTGATCTGCTGGCCGTGTTGCAGCGAACAGGCGGCGTGATAGCCGACGCGCAGCGGTGGGGCATGGGTGGCGTCCGACAGGCCCAGATCGGCCATCAGTTCGGTGATGTCCCTGGCCAGGGCGGCGACGCGGGCGGCATCGGCCTCCAGCGGGTCGCCCGCGAACATATGGCCGTAATCCTTGACCGTGGTGCCGCAGCCCGAGGTGTTGATGACCAAGGCGTCCAGCCCCGCGCCGTCGATTTCCGCCGCAAGCGCGCGGATATTGGCGGCGGCGAAGGCGTGGCTTTCGCCCGTGCGGCCCATGTGATGGGTCAGCGCGCCGCAGCAGCCCATGCCGCGCGGGATCACAACCTCTGCGCCGTGGCGGCGCAGCAGCCGGATGGTGGCGTCGTTGATGTCAGAGTTCAGCGCCCGCTGCGCGCAGCCCGTCAGCAGCGCCACCCGCTTGCGGCGCGGGCCTTGCGCGGCGAAGACCTGCGGGCGGTCGTTGCGGCTGGGGGGCGGGATGTCCCTGGGCGCCATGTCCAGCATCGCGCGCAGCCGCGCGTCGGGCATCAGGCGGCGGAACGGGCGGCCCAGTTTCGCGCCCCGCAGCGCCAGCCGGGCGCGGCCCGGATAGGGCAGGATCTTCGCCAGCAGCCAGCGCAGCAGCCGATCAGACAGCGGGCGGCGGTAATTCGCCTCGATATAGTCGCGCGCGTGATCGACCAGGTGCATGTAATGCACGCCCGAGGGGCAGGTGGTCATGCAGGACAGGCAGGACAGGCAGCGGTCGATATGCTGGACCGTTTTCGCATCCGGTTGCCGGGCGTTTTCCAGCATGTCCTTGATCAGATAGATCCGGCCGCGCGGGCTGTCCAGCTCGTCCCCGAGCACCGTGTAGGTCGGGCAGGTCGCGGTGCAGAAGCCGCAATGGACGCAGCTGCGCAGGATCTCGTTGCTGCGGGCGGTCAGCGGGTCGGAAAGCTGTTCGGCGGTGAAATTGGTCTGCATGTCAGGCGCCCATCAGGCCGGGGTTGAGGATGCCCGCCGGGTCGAAGGCCCGCCGCAGCCCGTCCTGCAACCGCGCGACCGCGCCGGTCTGCGGCGGAAAGGCCGGGCCGGTGGCCGTGTCGCGGCGGATCAGCGTGGCATGGGCGGCCAGCGCGCGCGGATTGCCGGGGCCGCGATACCAGATCAGCCCGCCGCCCCAGTCCAGCGAGCAATCGCCGCCCATCGCCCGCAGGCCCGCGCAGAAACCCGGCGCATCGGTCGGTTTGCAGAGGATCCGCCACAGCGGCCCGCCATCCGCGAAATGCGCCACGTCGCGGATCGCGTCCCAGGGTGCGTCGTCCAGCACTTCGGGGCGCCAGTCGGCCAGCAGCGCCAGCAGCCGGTCGCGGCGATAGGCAAGCTGACGCTCCAACCCCTCCATCCGCAGATAGGCCGTGCCGCCGACAAGGGCCGCGCCCGAGACCTCGAAGGGGGTGGACAGCGCAATGGTAAAAATGCGCAGCGCGGTGGCCTCGCCCGTGCCGGGAAAGGCCAGCGTGCAGCGGGCGGGCAGCAGCGGCAGGGTCTTCAGGACGACCTCGGTCAGCACCGCGAGGGTGCCATGCGACCCGGCCAGCAGTTTCGACAGATCCAGCCCGGTGACGTTCTTCATCACCCGCCCGCCGGTCTTCAGCACGCGGCCCCGCCCATCGACAAAGCGCACCCCCAGCAGGTGATCGCGGCAGGCCCCGGCCAGCACCCGGCGCGGGCCGCTGGCATTGGCCGCGACCATGCCGCCCAGCGTCGGCGTACCGTTGCCGCCCAGGACGCCGCGCAGATCCGGCGGCTCGAAGGCCAGCGCCTGGCCCTCGGCCTCCAGCATCGCCTGGATCTCGGGCAGGGGGGTGCCGGGACGGGCGATCAGCGTCATCTCTCCGGGGGAATAGGTCACGACGCCGGACAGGCGCGACAGGGACAGCGGCTCGCCGGGGGTGCGGTTTTCCACCCGCGTCCCGCCGCCCGCGATGCGCAGGGGGCTGCTGCGGGCGTGGCAGTCGGCGACGATCTCGGCCAGTTCGGCCTCGGTCGTGGGGGCAAGGTCCAGGGCGACGGTCATCGGGCGGCCCGGTGCGCGGCGCTGGCCTCCAGCGGAAAGACCTTGGCGGGGTTCAGCAGCCAGCCGGGATCGAACACATCCTTGACCTGCATCTGGATCGCCAGATCCTCGGGCGCGTATTGATCGCCCATCAGGTCGCGCTTTTCCACGCCCACGCCATGTTCGCCGGTCAGGCAGCCGCCGACCTGAACGCAGAGGCGCAGGATATCGGTCCCAAAAGCCTCGGCCCGGGCCAGATCGCCCGGCTTGTTGGCGTCGAACAGGATCAGCGGGTGCATGTTGCCGTCGCCCGCGTGAAAGACATTGGCGACCTCCAGCCCGTGCTGGCGCGACAGTTCGCCGATCCGGCGCAGCGTATAGGGCAGCTGGCCCACCGGCACCGTGCCGTCGAGGCAGATATAGTCGCCCAGCCGGCCCATGGCGCCGAAGGCCGATTTGCGGCCCTTCCAGATCGCCAAAGCCTCGTCGGCATTGCGGCTTTCGCGGAATTCGACCGGGTTCAGCGCATCCGCAATGGCGCGGATCCGGGCGATCTGGTCGTCGATTTCCGCAAGCGAGCCCTCGACCTCGACGATCAGGACGGCGGGGCAGGCGGGATAGCCCGCCTTGGCGAAGGCTTCCACGGCGCGCAGGCAGGGTTCGTCCATGTATTCGATGGCGACCGGCAGCACGCCGGATCGGATGATGTTGGCCACGCATTCGCCCGCGACCTCGGCGGAATCAAACCCGATCAGCACCGGCCGCGCGCCCTCGGGACGGGGCAGGATGCGCAGGACGGCCTCGGTCACGACGCCAAGCTGGCCTTCGGATCCGCAGAGGATCCCCAGCAGGTCCAGCCCTTCGGGGCCAAGCTCCGGCCCGCCCAGCTCGATCACCTCGCCGGTGGTCAGCACAACGGTCGCGCCCATCAGGTTGTTGGTGGTGACGCCGTATTTCAGGCAATGCGCACCGCCGGAATTCATCGCGATATTGCCCGCGATGGTGCAGGCCAGTTGCGAGGACGGGTCGGGGGCATAGAAGAAGCCCAGCGGTTCCAGTTCCGCGCTGACCGACAGGTTGGTGACGCCGGTCTGGACGCGGATGAAACGGTTCCGGGTGTCGATTTCCAGCACCTCGCGCAGGCGCATGGTGCCCAGGATCACGCAATCGGCGGTCGGCAGCGCGCCGCCTGCCAGCGATGTTCCCGCCCCGCGCGGCACCACCGGCACGCCCATGTCCCCGCAGACCCGCATGACCGCCGCAACCTCGGCCGTCGTGCGGGGCAGGGTCACCGCCAGAGGCAGGCAGCGATAGGCGGTCAGCGCGTCGCATTCATAGGCGCGGGTTTCCTGGGGATCGTCGATCACCGCGTCGGCGGGCAGGACCGCGCGCAGGGCGGCGACGATCTGCGGCCCGCGCGCAAGGATGCGTGGATCGGGCGCGGGCATGGCGATGGTCATGGCTGTGCCTCCTTGGTTCCATGCTTGGTAAAATGATTTGACCAAGCCTGTCAATTGCGATGACATGGCGGCGACGACAAGGGATCCGCGCCATGACCGATCTTTCCATCCGCCCCGAACGCGCGGCCGAGGCCGTGGCCCGCCATATCGAGACGCTGATCCTGGAAGGATCGCTGGCGCCCGATGACGGCCTGCTGCCGGAACGGGATCTCGCGGCGCGGCTGAACGTCTCTCGCCCGACGCTGCGCGACGGGCTGAAGCTGTTGCAGGATCGCGGGCTGCTGGTGGGCGGAAAGGGGCGGGGGATGCGGGTGGCGGCCCTGGGACGGGGGGCGATCACCGATCCGCTGCTGGCGCTGCTGGCCGACCACCCCGAGGTCGAGGATGATTACCTGGATTTCCGCGACGTGGTGGAAAGCCACGCCGCCGGTCTGGCCGCCGCGCGCGCCACCAGCCTGGACCGCGACCGCATCGCCGCCGCCCTGGACGCCATCGACACCGCCCATGCCGCCGCCGATCCGACAGCCGAGGCTGATGCCGACGCCGCCCTGCACCAGGCGATCTACGAGGCCAGCCACAATCTGGTGCTGTTGCAGATCATGCGGGCGCTGTCGGGCAGCCTGCGCAGTAACGTGGCGCGGAACCGGGGGCGGATGTTCACCCTGCCGCAGATCCGCGACCGGCTGCGCGACCAGCACCGCGACATTGGGGCCGCGATCCTGGCCCGCGACGCCGCCGCGGCCCGCGTCGCGGCCCATGCGCATCTGACCTATGTCCGCCAGGCCGCCCGCGATCTGGCCGAGGCGCAGGCGCAGCTGGAAACCGCCCGCCGCCGCCAGTCGGCCGGGGGCCTGGGCCAGCGGGGGCAGGCATGACGGATCCCCGCACCGACCCCGCCGCCTTCCTGCGCCGCCTGTTCGACCGCGCGGTCGCGGTGGCCGATCCGATGCGGTCGCTGGCCGCGCATCTGCCGCCGCGCCCCGATGGCCGGGTCGTGGTGATCGGCGCGGGCAAGGCCAGCGCCCGCATGGCCGAGGCGGTCGAGGCCGTCTGGGGCCCGTCCGAGGGGCTGGTCATCACCCGCCATGGCTATGCCCGCCCCTGCCGGGGGATCGAGATCGTCGAGGCCGCACATCCCGTTCCCGACGCGGCGGGCGCGCAGGCGGCGCTGCGGGTGCTGTCGCTGCTGGAGGGTCTGGGAAAGGGGGATTTCGTGCTGGCACTGATCTCGGGCGGGGCCTCGGCGCTGCTTTGCGCGCCTGTCCCCGGCGTGACGCTGGTCGAAAAGCAGGCGGTGAATGCCGCGCTGCTGGCCTCGGGTGCGCCGATCGGGCAGATGAACGTGGTGCGCAAGCACCTGTCCCGCGTCAAGGGCGGGCAACTGGCGGCGGCGGCCTTTCCGGCGCGGATGCTGGCGCTGATGATCTCGGACGTGCCGGGCGACGATCCGGCCTTCATCGGATCCGGCCCGACGGTGGGCGACCTCTCCACCCCCACTGACGCGCGGGCGGTGCTGGACCGCTGGGGGATCGCGGTCCCGGCCAGCGTGACCCGCGCCTTGCAGGGGGCCGGCGGCGTCGTCCCGCCCGGCGATCCGCGCCTGTCGCGGGTCGAGAACCGGGTCATCGCCGCCCCCGCGCAATCGTTGGAGGCCGCCGCCGACCTAGCCCGCGCGGCGGGCTGCGTGGTCGAGATCCTGGGCGATGCGCTGGAAGGCGAGGCGCGGGACATCGCCGCCGCCCATGCCCGGCTGGCCCTGGCCCGGCAGGCCGCGCGCGGGCCGGGTGATCCGCCTCTGGTGATTCTGTCGGGCGGCGAACTGACCGTGACGCGGCGCGGCGATGGGATCGGCGGGCCGAATGCCGAATACTGCCTTGCACTCGCCCTGGCGTTGAACGGCGCCCCCGGCATCCACGCGCTGGCCTGCGACACCGACGGCGTCGATGGCGCGGCCGAGGTGGCGGGGGCGGTGATCGGTCCCGAAACCCTGTCGCGCGGCGCGGCCGGGCGGGCCGGGCAGGCCCTGGACGACAACGACGCCCATCGCTTCTTCGCCGGGCTGGGGGCCGGGATCGTCACCGGGCCGACGCTGACGAATGTCAACGATTTCAGGGCGATCCTGATCGCCTGACGGCCCTTCCCGCGATTTTTTTCGTTAAACTTTGATTCGTTAAGCGGACTGTCGGCTGGTTGACACTTCGGCATCGGCAAAAGGTCTATCAGTCAAGGGCGCAGTCGTGGTGCGCTGCATATCCTGGGTTGAGTGCGAGTTAGGCTATCCCGTCGCATCGCAAGATGCGGTGCCCTTTTGGGGTCGGGATAGCCATTTTCCTGTTCCACCGGTATTATGTTGCGGTCGCCGGGTGGCCCGCCCGACCTGTGGAACCCGTTCACGATGCTTGACCCGCTCGACTATGCCCACCTGTTGCAGGCCCCGATCCTGACGGGCCTGACGCGCGAACAGAAAGGCGCGCTGCTGTCGGCCTGCACCGCGCGGTCGCTGAAACCCGGAACCGATCTTCTGCGCCAGGGCGAGCCGACGCAGGGCAGCTATTTCATCGCCTCGGGCCGGGTCGAGGTCTGCTATGTCGACAGTTCCGGCAACCAGGTGATCGTCCATATCGCCACCACCGGAGAGATGGTGGGCGAGGTCGAGGCCCTGTCGGGCAGGCCCTGCGCGGCCAGTTGCCAGACCCTGACCGATACGACCGTGCTGTTCTGCCCGGCCAGGGCGCTTTACGCCCATGTCCCGCCGCAGATCCTGATCCCGAACCTGTGCACGCTGCTGCATGACCGCCTGATGCGCGAGAACCGCAACCGCATGGCGGATCATTACTACAGCGCCGAGCAGCGGATCCGGCTGTATCTGCGCCAGTTGACCAGCGATTCCGACGATGCCGTGCGCATCAGCCAGTCGCAACTGGGCGTCGTCATCGGCTGTTCGCGCCAGACGGTGAACCGGATGCTGGGCGAATTGCGCGACGCGGGCGTCATCGAGCTGGGCCGCAACTCGGTCCGGGTGCTGGACCGGGCCCGGCTGGCCGACGGCGCGCCCGCGACGGAATGATCAGCGCAGGTCGGCGATGACCCGGCCGTCATTGGGCAGGCTGCCCGGCGCCACCACCTGGACCGTTCCCTTCAGCCGGGTGATTTCCGCCAGCTTCGCGGCCAGGTCGGCGGCGGCGGCGCTGTCGTCATGTTCGGCCAGCAGGTGCATCCGGTCCTGTTCGCCCGCGCGGCTGATCTCCAGCCGCAGGCGGTGGCAGCCGGGGACGGCGCGGCCCAGGGCGGCGATCTGTTCGGGGCGCACGAACATGCCCTTGACCTTGGCGGCCTGGTCGGCGCGGCCCATCCAGCCCTTGATGCGACGGTCGGGCGCGTCCGCGACGATCGCCGACATGTCGCCGGTGGCGAAGCGCAGCAGCGGATAATCGGCCTCCAGCCGGGTCGCGACGATCTCGCCCACCTCGCCATCAGGGACCGGATCGCCGGTGCCGGGCCGGACGATTTCGACGATCACGCCGTCGTTCAGCACCATCCCCGGCCCGCCATCCTCGTATGCGACGATGCCCAGATCGGCGGTGCCGTAGCATTGCCGGACCGCCACGCCGCGCCCGGCCAGTTCCGCCCGCAGGCTGTCGGGCAGGGCCGCGCCGGTGACCATCCCGACCTGAAGGCAGGATCGGTCCACGCCGCCCTCATCGGCCTTGTCGAGGATGATCTTCAGGAAATCCGGCACGCCGACATAGACGCGCGGGCGGTATTGCCGGATCGCCACCAGCTGATCGGCGGTATTGCCGGGACCGGCGGGAATGACCGGGCAGCCCAGGGCCTCGGCCCCGGCCTCGAAGATGAAGGCGGCGGGCGTCAGGTGATAGGAGAAGGTGTTCAGGATCACATCGCCCGGCCGGACGCCCGCCGCCGTCAGGGCGGCGGCCGATCCCCACCAGTCGGCCCCACGCCCCTCGGGGTCGAAGATCGGGCCGGGCGAGACGAACAGCCGCCGCAGCCCCGCGACCGGCGCGCCGGTCAGCCCGCCGAAGGGCGCATCCCTGGCCTGCATCGCGACCAGATCCGACTTGCGCAGCACCGGCAGGCGCGCCAGGTCGGCCAGGCTGTCCAGCGGCGCGTCCGGCAGGTCCGCCCAGCGGGCCTGCGTGTCGCGCATCCGCGCCAGTTGCGCATTCAGGCGGGCCAGCGGGCCGCCCGCCTCGGGAACAACGGTCATCGGGTTTTCCTTACGCAAGCCAGCGCTTGCGCCGGCGATAGTGTTTGACGTTGCGGTAATCGACATGCTCCGCCCCGCCCAGATAGAAGTCCTGCACGTCGGGGTTCGACTTCAGCACCTCGGCCGACCCGGACATGACCACCTGCCCCTGCTCGATCAGATAGGCGCGGCCAACGATGTCCAGCGTCGCCGCCGCGTTCTGTTCGACCAGCAGCACCGACATGCCCTGCTGTGCGTTGATCGTGCCGATGATGCCGAAGATTTCCTGCACCAGCAGCGGCGACAGGCCCAGCGACGGCTCGTCCAGCATGATCAACTTCGGTTCGGTCATCAGCGCCCGGCCGATCGCCAGCATCTGCTGTTCGCCGCCCGACAGGTATCCCGCCTTGGACTTGATGCGTTCCTTGAGGCGCGGGAAATAGGCATAGACTTGGTCGCGCAATTCGTTGAACCGCGCGACGGACCGCCCGCGATAGGCCGCGACCAGGTTTTCGTCGGGCGTCAGGTGGCCGAAGATGCGGCGGCCTTCCAGCACATGGACCAGCCCGCCCGCCACGCGTTCCGGCGCGCCCATGTTCAGGATCGACCGGTCACCGAAGCGGATCTCGCCCCGCGTGACCAGCCCGCGCTCGGGGCCCAGAAGCCCCGAGATGGATTTCAGCGTCGTTGACTTGCCCGCGCCGTTCGATCCCAGAAGGGCGACCATCTCTCCTTCGCCGACTTCCAGCGAGACGCCCTTGATGGCAAGGAACACCTTGTCATAGATGACCTCGACGTTTTCCAGGATCAGCGCGGGCATGGCCTCAGTGCCCCGCCTTGTAGTCGGCGGCCGATTTCTCGATCACCTGCCGGATCAGGTCGGGATAGGCCGCGTGCCAGTCGCTGACCGGCACCCATTTCTCGCCGTCCCATTCCGACACCCGGCCCGCGCCGCCGCCCTGGTGATCCTCGGCGGTGATGGTGACGGGGGGCATCAGCCCTTCGGCGTCATAGCCCGCGATCTTCTCGAACCCGGCCTTCAGGGTCTCGCCGGTCAGCGGCTGGCCGCCTTCCAGGCCCAGGCGCGCGGCCTCGACCGCGACGGCCATGGTCGCCACGCCCAGGTTGTAATAGCTGGTGCCGACATTCGCGGCCTCGCCCGAACCCTTGCCAGTGTCGATGACCTTTTCCTGGATCCGCTGGATGATCGGATGATCGGCGCCCGCCGCCGTCGCCTCGAAGCGTTTCACGCCCTTCATCTGCGGCCCCACATTGGCGGCGTCGGTTTCGGCCAGCCAGATCACCGAATGGATCTGTTCGGGCGCGATGCCGTTCTGGATGGCGGTCTTGACCGACACGGCCTGCCCGCCGCCCGCGCCCCAGATCAGGACGTAATCGGGGCGATAGCGCCGCACCTCGGACCATGCCGCCGACTGTTCGTTGCCGGGGCTGGCATAGGGGAAGGCCTGAAATTCGAAGCCTTCCTGTTTGGACAGGGCTTCCAGGATCGGTCCCGGTTCGCGGCCGAAGGGGCTGTCGATATGGACGATGGCGATCTTCTTGCCCTGCAAGCCGCCGGTGTTCTTCATATGCTCGATCAGGTTGGCGGCCTGCGCCCAATAGGTCGCCATCATCGGGAAGACATAGGGGAACACCGTCCCGTCGGAGGCGTCGCCGCGCCCGTGGGCGGGGGTGATGACGACGTTCTTGTCGGCCTGCGCCTGGTCCAGGATCGCGGCCGAGACCGGCGTGGACAGGAAGTCGAACAGAACCGCGCCTTCCTCCTTGGCGCGGTTATAGGCCTCGATCCCGCGCTGCGGCTGGTTGCCGGTGTCGCGCACGATGGCGGTGACCGTGTTGCCCTCGCCCAGGGTGCCTTCGGCATTCGCAAGGGCCAGGTAATCCTGCTGGCCCTGGTTATACTGCCCGGTCACGAAGGTATAGACCGCCGTGAAATCCTGAAGCAGGCCGAACTTGATATCCTCGGCCGCGACGGGGGCGGACAGCCCCGCCACAAGGGCCGTCGTCAGCGCCAGCTTGCGCAGAAAGGTCATGTGTTTTCCTCCCATGATGTGCGTCCCCCCTCCCAGGGGTTTCAGCTTCTGGCGTGGCGGAACGGCCAGACCAGGAAATACTTGCGGATGTTGTCATAGATCTTCGCCAGGCCCAGCGGCTCCAGCAGCAGGAAGCCGATGATCATCGCGCCATAGATCATCAGCGGCAGGTGCGACAGAAAGTTCTGGCTGACCGGCACCCAGCCCGATGCGGCCAGCCCCGAGATGATGTTGGTCAGAAAGATCGGCGCCAGCAGCACGAAGCCCGCGCCCAGATAGGCGCCGATCACCGACCCCAGGCCGCCGACCAGCACCATGGCGACAAGCTGGATCGAGACGTTGAAGCCGAACTGTTCCGGCGTCACCGCGCGATAGAAGCAGAAGGCCAGGATCGCACCCGACACGCCGCCCATGAAGGACGAGGTGAAGAAGGCCACCAGCTTGGTCCTGAACGGATCGACGCCGATCACGGCGGCGGCGAAGTCCTTGTCGCGGATCGCCACCAGGGCGCGCCCGAAAGAACTGCGCTTGACGTTCATGAAGAACACCGTCAGCACCGCCGCCCAGCCGAGCGCCAGCCAATAGCGCGAGGCGAGGCTGTCCAGCGGCAGGAACAGGAAGGTCACGGCGGGCGTGCGCAGCGTCGCGTGCGCCCCGCCGGAAATCGCGGGCACGTTCACCACCACCCAGTCGACCAGATATTGCATCGCCAGCGTGGCCATCACCAGATAGAGGCCCTTCACCCGCAGCGCCGCGCCGCCGAAGACCGCGCCGATCACCGCCGCGATCAGCCCCGACAGCAGCAGCGCCAGTTCGAACGGCACGCCCGCCCGGACCAGATGGATCGAGGCATAGGCGCCGATCGCCATCACCGCGGCAAAGCCGAAATGCAGCTGCCCCGCCATGCCCATCAGCAGCGTCAGCGACAGCGCCGCCGCCGACCAGATCACCCAGGGCAGGACATAGCTGCCGAGGTAAAGCGGCGAGACGAGGAACGGCGCCAGCACCGCCAGCACCAGGATGACCGCCACCAGCCAGCGGTCCGCCGGAACCTTCCACAGCCTGCGGTCGGATTCGTAGCTGGTGTGATAGGTGCCCGAGAGTCGATAGAACATGGCTCAGATCCTCTCGATGTCTTCACGGCCGAAGATGCCGAAGGGGCGGACCATGATGGTCAGCAGGATGATCAGCGAGGTGACGACATCGCGCGTCGATCCGCCCGCGATGCTGTCGAGATAGCCCGGAATGACGGTGCCCAGCACGCCGACCAGGATGCCGCCCACGACCACGCCGGGGACCGAATCGACGCCGCCCAGGATCACCACGGCAATGGCCGGGAACAACAGCGTGGACAGCGTCCAGTCCACCCCCTGCTGCGATCCCCACAGCGCGCCCGCGACCACCGCCGCGATGCCCGCCAGCCCCCAGGAAATGCCGATGGCGCGTTCCACGGAAATGCCCACCGCCCAGCTTGACACATGGTCGTCGGACACCGCCCGCAGCTTGGTGCCCAGCCTCGTGCGGAAGAACAGCAGCGAGGCGCCCACCAGCAGCAGCGCGCCGATGCCGCCGTAAAGCGAGGTGCGGTTGATGAACACGTCGCCGATGATGATCGGGGCGAAGCCGATCCCCAGGTCGATGGGCTTGGGCGTCGATCCCAGGATGCCGGGCACCAGCCCGCGCAGCAGGATCTCCAGCCCCAGGGTCAGCATGACCACCATGATGACCGGCTGGCCGACCATCCGGCGCAGCAGCAGCCGTTCGACGACCAGGCCGAAGCCGAACATGATCGCGGCGGCGACGGGGATGGCGATCCAGACGTTCAGCCCCCAGGACATCACCAGCCAGACCGCATAGCCCGCCGTCATCACAAGCGCGCCCTGAGCCAGGTTCGGCACGCCCGCCGATTTGTAGATCAGCACGAAGCCAAGCGCGACCAGCGAATACATCAGCCCGGTCAGGGCGCCCGAGATCAGCAGTTCGATGAAATACGCCATCACGCGGCCCCTTTCACGTCGGTCAGCCGCAGCACCCGGTCCAGCGACCCGGTCTGGCCGTTCTCATAGGTGATCTGCGCCTTGAAGTCGATCCGGTCGTCGCCCCGGTTCATCGCCTCGATGATCGGGCCGTAACGGTCGTCGATCACGTTGCGCTTCAGCTTGCGGGTGCGCGTGACCTCTCCGTCGTCGGGGTCGAATTCCTTGTGCAGGTTGACGAAGCGCGCGATGGACAGCCCGTGCGGCAGATGCGCGTTCACCGCCGCGATCTCGCCCGCGATCAGGTCATAGACGCGCGGCTGCTGCGACAGTTCGGCATAAGAGGTATAGGCCACGCCATGTTCCTGCGCCCATTGCCCGACCGCCTGGAAGTCGATGCAGATGATGGCGGTCAGCATGTCGCGGCCTTGGCCCACCACCGCCGCGTCCTTGATATGCGGGCTGAATTTCAGCCGGTTCTCGATATAGGTCGAGATGAAGCGGGTGCCGTCGCGCTTTTCCACCACCTCGGACACGCGGCCCAGCACGACCAGTTGCCCGTCCGGTTCGATCTGGCCCGCGTCGCCGGTATGCAGCCAGCCGTCTTGCAACGCCTCGGCACTGGCTTTCGGGTTCTGGAAATAGCCGTCGAAGATATTGTCGCCGCGCAGCAGGATTTCTCCATGCTCGTCGATCTTCATCTCGACGCCCGGAAAGGGGCGGCCGACCGTGGTCAGGGATATGTCCTCGGGGTTCTGGGCCACGGCCAGGGCGCAGTTTTCCGTCTGGCCATAGAATTGCCGCAGGTTCAGCCCGATGGCCCGGAACCACAGGAACACGTCCTCGCCGATGGCTTCCCCTGCGGTATAGGCGCGCTTCACGCGGGCCAGGCCAAGCTGGTCGCGGATCGGGCCATAGATCAGCCATTCGCCCAGCCGATGCGTCAGCCCGCCGCCCGTGGGCTTGCCGTCCAGCTTGGCGCGTTCCGCCGCCATGGCGCGCGGCATGAAGTAATCATACAGCCGCCGTTTCAGGCCGGTGGTTTCGGCGATCCCCACCTGCACGCGGGTCAGCATGGCCGACCAGGCGCGGGGCGAGGCGAAATACAGCGTCGGCGCGATTTCCCGCAGGTCGTGCAGCGCGGTCTCGTTGGCCTCGGGGATGTTGACGGTAAAGCGCAGCTCGGTCGCGGCGCCGATCGA
The DNA here is from genome assembly GCF_029027965.1 of Paracoccus sp. S3-43. Classification (NCBI taxonomy): domain Bacteria; kingdom Pseudomonadati; phylum Pseudomonadota; class Alphaproteobacteria; order Rhodobacterales; family Paracoccaceae; genus Paracoccus; species Paracoccus qomolangmaensis. Next base: position 142,615 of record NZ_CP119082.1, read on the forward strand.
GAAGATGAAATCGCCAACCCAGGCCATCGGCAGATAGGCCATATGGACCTCGTCCGCCTGGAAATATCCGGCGGCGGCGGCGTTGCGGACGCCCGACAGGACATGGCCGTGCTTCAGCGGAATGCCCTTGGGCGCGCCGGTTGTGCCGGACGAATGCATCAGCACCACGGTGTCATGGATGGTCGGGCGCGCGATCAGCGCCTGGGCCAGGCCGGGGTCGGCGGCCAGACGCGCCCGGCCCTCGGCCCGGATCGCGTCGAAGCCCGCCACGCCCGGCGGTTCCCGGCCCGCAAGGCCGCGCGGGTCGTCATAGACCACCAGATCCAGATGCGTCCAGCGGCCCTTGGTCTCCAGCATCTTGTCGACCTGTTCCTGATCCTCGGCCACGGCGACGCGGATATCCTCGCGCTCCATCTGCGCGGCCAGTTCCTCGGTCGGCGCATCGGCATAGGCGGGCGAGGGGATCGCCCGCAGGCAGGCCGCGCCCAGCATCGCGAAATAGAGGTTCGGGCGGTTGTCGCCGATCACCATCACCACGTCGCCGGGCTTCACGCCGCGCGCTTCCAGCCCGGCGGCGAATTCGGTGACGGCGCGCAGGTAATCGGCCCAGGTATATTCCTGCCAGATGCCGTGGTCGCGTTCGCGCATCGCGACCTGATCGGGCACCTCGGCCGCGTTCTGCGCCAGCCGCGCCAGGATCGTGTCCTCGGTGCGCCAGTTCGGATGCAGCGCCTGGGCCTGGGCCATGTCCATCGGATCATGCTGCATGGCGGGGCTTTCCGATATAGGCCTCGACCACGCGCGGATCGGCGATGGCTTGGCGCGCCGGGCCCTGGGCGATTTCCTGGCCGTTGTTCAGCACCAGCACCCGGTCGCACAGCGCCGTCACCACATCCATGTGGTGTTCGATGATCAGCACGGTCAGGCCAAGGGCTTCCTGCGCGTCCAGGATGAAGCGGACCATGTATTCCTTTTCCTCCTGATTCATGCCCGCCATCGGCTCGTCCAGGACCAGCAGCTTGGGTTCGGCGCAGAGCGCGCGGGCCAGCTCGACGCGCTTTTGCAGGCCCAGCGGGATCACGTCGACATGCTCGTCGCGCGCCGGGGCCAGTTGCAGCAGGTCGATCACCTCCTCGACATGGCGGCGATGCGCAACCTCCTCGCGCCGCGCCCACCAGGGATAGAAGAAGGACGCCAGCGGGTTCGGCTTCATGAAGATGTGCCGCCCCATCAGGATGTTGTCCAACACGCTCATCCCGTGGAACAGCGCGACGTTCTGGAAGGTCCGCGCCACGCCCATCCCGGCGATGCGGAACGGCTTCAGCCCGTTGATCTGCCGCCCGTCCAGCGTGATGCGGCCTTCCTGCGGCGGATAGAAGCCGGTGATGGCATTGACCAGCGTGGTCTTGCCCGACCCGTTCGGCCCGACCAGCCCGAAGATCTCGCCCCGCCGCACCGCGACCGAGACGTTCTTCAGCGCGACCACGCCGCCGAAGCGGCGGACGATGGTGTCGCAGACAAGCATGTGATCGCCGCTCATGCGGGCAGGCGCCCGTTCAGTCCGCGCATAGCCTGTCCTCCCAAACAGTCTTGCGGATCGGCTCTCCTCCGACCCCGGATGCGACAAGGCTAGCATTCGATTCGCTTTTCGGTAAACCGAAAAGAATGGCAAAGTTCTTTCGGGATTCCTGAAATGCACCCAAACCTTGTGGATCACCTGCGCGCTTTCTGCGCCATCGCCGATCTGGGCAGCCTCACGGCGGCGGCGCGCGACCTGCGGCGGCCGATCTCCTCGGTCAGCTATTCGCTGGCGCAGCTGGAAAGCCAGTGCGGTTTCGCGCTGCTGGGGCGCGGCGCCAGCCGGGCCGAACTGACCGAGCGCGGCCGCGTCCTGCTGGCCGAGGCGCGCAGCGTCGTCGAACGCGCCCGCAGCTTCACCACCCACGCCGAATCGCTGGAAAAGGGCGAGGAGACGCGCCTGCGGGTGCTGGTCGACGTGCTGTTTCCGCGCGCGAACCTGAACCGGGCGCTGCGCGCCTTTGCGGCACACCATCCGCACGCGCGGTTCCAGTTCTTCAATTCGTCGCTGGCGACGCTGTGGGACGATCTGCGCGAAGGCAACATCGACTTTGCCTTGACGCTGGCGGCGGCGATCCCCTCGGACATCTCGGCCCGGCATCTGGGGTCCGAGACGCTGGGCCCGGTCTGCGCGGCCACGCATCGGCTGGCCGCCCTGCCGCAGCCGCTGGCGATGCGCGCCTTCGACCGGGAACGCCAGATCTATTACGTCGGATCCCCGCAGATCGACATGGAGCGCGTGGGGCGGCTGTTTTCCACCGATGTCTGGACGGTCAACGACGTGGAATCCATCAAGTCGATGGTGGTGGCGGGGCTTGGCTGGTGCTTTTCCGCCAGCCCCACCTTCGCCCCCGAGATCGCGCGAGGCGAGGTCGTGCGCCTGACCTGCGAGGACATGCAGTTCCACCCGGTCCGCACCGTGGTCGTCGCCTGGCCCACCCATCGCCGCCCCGGCCCGCTGGGCGGGCGGATGGTGCAGGCCCTGGCCGACCAGTTCGCCCAGGGTGCCGCCGATCTCAGGCCAGAAGCCCGGTAAAGCGCAGCATCGCCTTGAGGCTGTCGATGGGCTAGGACGGCCGGAATAGGCTGGGCGACCAGCAATGCCCGTCGACCCGCGCGTTCCAATAGGAACCGGCATCGTTCACGACCCGCCCCACCAGCGTATTGGCGACCAGATGGCTGCCAAGCGCGTCCAGAGGGTTGCCGCCGACCAGTTCGGCTTCGCGCAGGACATAGAACCACAGGGCGGTGGCCGCATTCAGGGGGGCGGTCAGGAAATCCCGCCCCCTCGGCCACCTGCTGCGGGGTCAGGACCGGGATCGAGGGTAAAGTCCGGTGGCGTTGATGGCTTGGATCAGCCCGGTATCCGCGCCGCAGGTTGCGCATCGCCAGGCGCTTCACCGCTGGGGCGCCGGGCTGGTTGATCATGTCGTCCAGCGGCGGGGCCAGATGCGTGTCGATCCCGTCGGCCGAGCGCATCCTGCCGCTGCCGGTGAATGCGAACAGCTGCGTGAAGCTGGCAGAGCAGGATCTGCGCCGATCCGGCCGCCGCCGTGCCGAAGAAGTGGTTGTGGTCGTAACCGCCGCGCACCATCGAATGCCCGAAGCGGAAGCCCGCGGCCGAGAATTCCAGCGGCATTGGCATCCGGGAAGGATCGGCGGGCGAGTTGGCGGCCAAGAATTCCGTGTCCAACGGCGCGCCGGTCGCCAGAACCTCGTCCACGACATCGTTCGCGCAGATCGCGGGCAGGAGGAACCGGCGCACGGACGAATGGGGCGGCTCACTGGAACCGGATACGCTTTCCGCTGCGCGCCCATCTGTTTCAGGGAATGCGCAGCACCGGCGATCCGGTGCCATAGCGGTGCGACGATGGTTGATGTCCTGTTGCCTCGGCAGGGAGCCGTGCTTCTGAAGGGTCGTCAGACGCTGATCCGGCTTGATCGGGGGGCTTTGTCGCCTAGGCCCCGATGCCGGGCTGGGTGGACCCCAAATCCCGGGACCACGGCCCACCCGCTTGCAATGACCGTGCGTTCTGTCCTTGATCTCGGCCGCGTCATCGCCATGCACAAGCATCGCAACGACGAGATCATCTCGTGGGTGCCCGAAGGCGTGATGCGCCACGACGACCGGCTGCACGGCAGGCTGCCGTTCGACCGGGACCATCTGCATGGTGATGAACGCCGGATCCGGTCTTTCGCATTCCGAACAGACGCTGTCCACCGATCCCAGGCGCGACATGCTTCAGATCATGCTGCGTCCCCGGCCGGCCGACCTGCACCCCGACGTTCAGCACGGTCCGGTCGCCCCGGCACCGCGCAACGTCTGGCGCCATCTGGTCGGATCCAAGGCAGGGGACGCCCCGTTCTTCGTGCGCAACGATGTGGATCTGTTCGACAACCGCCTTGACGCGGGCGCTCCGGCGGATTCCCCGGCCGGCAGGGACGCCACCTGTGGTTCGACGTCTTCCAGGGCGCGCCTGCGGCCGGGGGACAGGCCTTTGCCCAAGGGCCGAACACGGGCTTTGGCGCGGCAACGAGTCCCGTTACGCGGTGGCATTCCTTGTCGACCGCGACGCGCCGGTCGTCCGAAAGGGCACGGTGGGCGACCGCCACAGGATCCCGCCCGCCCTGGTGTTCCGGGCCTGGCAGAGGTGGAACCACTGGCGGGGCCTTTGGTATGGAGGTCTGACGGGCCGGGTGGACCGGGACGGGGCGGCGGATCATCCCGCAGACGGGGACTGACCAGGCGCATCGCCCATCACCTGGGTGCAGAATTGCAGAAAGGCGGTCGCGGTGGCGGTCGGGGGCAGCCCTGCCGCGCGGGCCAGGGCGATGCGGCTGGGGGGCAAGCCGCCGGTCAGCGCCAGCCGTGCCACGCGCCCGCCGTCATAGGCCAGGTCATGCGGCAGATCGGTCGCCAGCAGGCCCACGCCCAGGCCGTTGGCGACCATGGCGCGCAGCATCTCGACGGAGGCGGTCTCGGCGGCGATGCGCGGCGTCACCCCGCAGATCTGGAACAGCGACAGGAAATAGCCCCGGCTGTGGGGCAGGTTGATCAGCACCACCGGATCGGCGGCGAGGTCCACCAGCGACACGGCCCCGGCCCCGGCCAGCCGGTGATCGGGCGGCACCAGGGCATGGGGCGGCACGGCATGCAGCGGGGTCAGCGCCAGGTCGGCCGGAAACCCCGTGTCATAGACCAGGGCCAGGTCGATGCGGCCCCGGCGCAGCCCCTGTTCCAGGTCCGAGAGGTCGCCTTCGACCAGCGTGATCCGCGCGCCGGGATGCCGGTCGGTGAACCCCCGGATCAGGCGCGGCGCGTGGCGCGGCCCCAGCGTGGAATAGACGCCCAGCACCAACTCGCCCTCCGGCCCCGTGGCCGGCGCCAGAACCGCGCGGGCCTGGGCCACCAGACCTTCAAGCGCCGCCAGCTTCTGCCGCCCGAAGGGGGTGGGCTGCATCCCCTGCCCCGGCAGGCGCAGGAACAGCGGCTGGCCGAAATGCGCCTCGATCTGCGCCACCGCATGCGAGACCGAAGGCTGCGAGACATTCACCGCCCGCGCGGCGGCGGCGGTCGATCCGGTTTCCGCCACGGCCAGCAGATAGGTGATGGGCCGAAGGCCGATGGATATAGGCTTCATTGATCGCCTTTATGTGAAACAACTATTTCCAGCTATACCCGAAGATGCGCCATCCTGTCCTCGTCAATGAATGAGGACATCATGACGGACGACCGAAAGCCGCTGACCGGCATCAGGGTTCTGGATTTCACGCGGGTTCTGGCCGGACCCTATGCCACGGCGCTGATGGCCGATCTGGGCGCCGAGGTCGTCAAGATCGAGGCGCCGGGCGGCGACGAATACCGCCATATCGGGCCCTTCCTGGGTGGCGAAAGCGCGCTGTTCCAGACCGCCAATCGCGGCAAGCGTTCCATCGTCCTGGACCTGCGGTCCCCCGGCGATCTGGCGCTGGCGCGCGCCCTGGCCCTGCGCGCCGATGTGGTGGTGGAAAATTTCCGTCCCGGCGTGATGGCCCGGCTGGGGCTGGATGCGGCGAGCCTGCACGCAGACAACCCCCGGCTTGTCTATGCCTCGGTGTCGGGCTTCGGGCAAAGCGGGCCCCACGCGGCGCGCCCAGCCTATGACATCATCGTGCAGGCCATGTCCGGGCTGATGGAACTGACCGGGGAACCCGCCGCCGCGCCCACGATGGTGGGCGAGGCGATGGCCGATGTGGCGGGCGGGCTGTTCGCCGCCTGGGGGATCATGGTGGCGCTGTTCGACCGCAGCCGCACCGGGCGGGGCCGGGTTGTCGATCTGGCGCTGTTCGACGCGCTGTTGTCGATGATGCCCTCGGCGGGCGCGCGGGTGCTGGTCTGCGATGCGGATCCGGCGCGCACCGGCAACCGCCACGCGCTGTCCGCGCCCTTCGGGGTCTATCCGGCGGGGCGGGGGCATTTCGCGGTCGCGGTGCTGAACGACAAGCTGTTTTCGGCCTTTTGCGAGGTGATAGGCCAGCCCGCGCTGCGGAACGACCCGCGCATGGCCAGCGACGAAAGCCGCCGCGCGCATGAACCCGTCCTGGCCGAGGCGATTGCGGCCTGGGCCGGCGGGCTGACGGCGGCTCAGGCGGTGGCGGCGCTGTCGGCGGCGGGGGTGCCCGCGTCGGAACTGGCGTCGGCGCGGGAAGCCTGGCTGTCGGACCAGGCGCGGGCGCGGGGGCTGGTGTCGCCCGTGACCCATCCTTTGCTGGGATCCGTCAGCCTGCCGGAACAGCCGGTGCATTTTTCCGGCAGTCCGCGCGGGACGCGCCGGGCGGCGCCGGGCCTGGACGAACATGGCGCCGAAATCCGCGCCGAACTGGGGATGTGACCATGAGCGACTGGACCGAAGACGAAGCCGCCCTGCTGGAGCAGATCGGGCGTTTCGCCCAAGGGGTTCTGGCCCCCCGCGCCGCCGAGCTGGACGAAACGGCGACCTTCGCGGTCTGCCATCTGCCCGCCATGACGGATCTGGGCCTGATGGGCCTGAACCTGCCCGAGGAAGACGGCGGCCTGGGCCTGTCCGGTCCCGCGCTCTATCGCGCGGTGGAACTGATCGCCGGGGCCTGCGGATCGACCGCTTCGCTGCTGACGGCGCATTACCTGGCCACGGATTCGCTGCATCTGGGGGCGGATGCCGCCTTGCGGGCGCGGTATCTGCCGCGCGCGGCGGCGGGGATGCTGGGCGCCTTCGCCCTGACCGAACCGCAGGCCGGGTCGAACCCCGCCGACATGCGCACGGCCGCGCGGCGCGATGGCGCCGGATACCGGCTGCGCGGGGCGAAATGCTTCATCTCCAACGCGGGGGCCGCCGATTTCATGGTGGTCTATGCCAAGACCGACCCGCAGGCAGGCGCGCGCGGGGTTTCGGCCTTTGTGGTCGAACCGAAGACAACGGCGGGCATCGCTATCGCCCCGGCCGAACGCACCATGGGCCTGCGCGGCGGCCATGTCTTCGGCGTCACCTTCGACGATTGCTTCGTCCCGGAAGAAAACCGCATCGGCGCCGAGGGCACCGGTTTCCGCACGGCGATGAAGGTTCTGGACAACGGCCGGATCGAGGTCGCGGCCCAGGCCACCGGCATCGCCGAGGCGGCGCTGAACGCGGCCATCGCCTATGCCAGGGAACGGCGGGTGGACGGCCATCCCATCGCCGATTTCCAGGGGCTGCAATGGATGCTGGCGGACAGCGCCAACGACCTTGCCGCCGCCCGCGCCCTGGGGCTGGCGGCGGCACGGCTGCGCGGCACCGGCGCGCGCTATTCCAGCGAAAGCGCCCATGCCAAGCTGTTCGCGTCCGAGGCTGCCTGGCGCATTGCGGACCGCGCCCTGCAGATCCACGGCGGCTATGGCTATTGCCGCGACTTTCCGCTGGAACGCTATCTGCGCGACCTGCGGATCTTCCGCATCTATGAAGGCAGTTCCGAGATCCAGCGGACCATCATCGCGCGCGGGCTGCTGGCCTGACCGAAGGCGGGCAGCGGGTCAGAAGCTGTTGCGTTCGTGATAGGTGCGCAGGAAGGACTGGATGCGCGGATCCTGGGGCTGGTGCAGGATCCGGGCGGGGGTGTCGGCGGCCACCAGCTCGCCCCGTTCCATGAAGGCCACGCGGTCGGCCACATGGGCGGCAAAGCCCATCTCATGGGTGACGACCACCATGGTCATGCCTTCGGAGGCCAGTGTCTTCATCACGCTCAGCACCTCCCCCACCAGTTCGGGGTCGAGCGCCGAGGTCGGTTCGTCGAACAGCATCAGGCGCGGCTCCATGGCGATGGCGCGGGCGATCGCCACGCGCTGCTGCTGGCCGCCCGACAGGCGCGCGGGGTGGTTGTCCATCTTGTCGGCCAGGCCTACCTTGGACAGCGCCTCGGCGGCACGGGCGCTCGCGTCGGATTTGGCCATGCCGCGCACCCGGATCAGGCCTTCGGCCACGTTTTCGCGCGCGGTCATGTGCGGCCACAGGTTGAACTGCTGGAACACCATGCCAATGGTTCGGCGCATTTCGCGCAGCGCGCGACCCGACATCCTGCGGCCCGGCACGTCGTATCCCATCAGGGTGCCGTCGATGCGGATTTCACCTGAATCGTATTGTTCCAGGAAATTGATGCAGCGCAACAGCGTCGATTTGCCCGAGCCAGACGGTCCGATCAGGCATGTCACCTTGCCCGGCGGGATCGTCAGATCCACGTCCTTCAGCGCGTGGAACGGCCCGTAATACTTGTTTACCTTCTGGATCTCGACGGCAGAGGCCTGCATCGTCATGTCCTTTCGATCAGGTGTTTCGTGACGCGCGCCTCGAACCGGCGGCCCAGGCGCGAGATGGCCTCGACCAGACCCCAGAAAAACAGGGCCAGCACCAGGTTCGCCTCGACAAAGCGGAAGGTTTCGGCCGACATGCGGCTGACCTCGTACATCAGTTCGGGCACGGTGATGATGGAGAGGATCACCGTTTCCTTGGTCAGGATGATCGAGAAGTTGACCAGGGCCGGCAGCGCCGATACCATCGACAGCGGCAGCAGGATCCGGCGCACGATGGCGGGTTCCGCCATGCCGATGGCGCGGGCGGCCTCGATCTGACCGTGGGGGACGGCGCGAAACCCGGCACGGAAGATTTCGGCGAAATAGGGGCTGCCATAGATCGTCAGCCCCAGCAGCCCCGCAGGCAGCGCATCCAGCCGCAGCCCGATCAGCGGGCCGCCGTAATACAGCACGAAAAGCTGCACCAGGAACGGCGTGCCGCGAATGACCTCGATATAGATTTGGATGATCCAGCCCAGCCATCGCGGACCATAGTGGCGCAGCAGCGCAATCAGCAGGCCCAGGGCCATGCCAAAGACCGTGCCCAAGGCCCAGCACAGGATCGTATAGCCGAAGCCGCGCAGAAAGGCGGGGCCGTATTGGTGCAGGATGTCCATCACACGGCTGTCCTGTGTTCAAGCCAGCGTCCCAGACCCGCAAGGCAGAGATTGATCAGCAGATAGATGCAGGCCGCCGCCAGATAGACCTCCAGCGGACGAAAGGTGGTCGCGGCCTGCGCCTGGCTGGCGCGGGTGATTTCCAGGATGCCCACCACCGATACCAGCGACGACGCCTTGACCAGCAGGATCAGTTCGTTGATCAGCGCGGGCAGGGACATGGTGACGGCCTGCGGCAGGATCACCCGGCCCCAGACATCCCTGGGCGTCATGCCGATCGCCACGGCGGCTTCGGCCTGACCAGGGGGCAGGGCGTTGATGGCGCCCCGCCAGATTTCCGAGATATAGGCGCTGGCGCAGATGCCCACGGTAACGATGGCCGCGAACATCGCAGGCACGTCAAGCCCGATCAGCGGCAGTGAGTAATAGAAGACCAGAAGCTGCACCAGCAGCGGCACACCCCGCAGGAAGCTGACCCAGACCGCGCCGAAGTTGCGCAAGGCGCGCGATGACGACAGCCGCGCGGCGCAGATCAGCGTGCCGACCACCAGCCCCAGCGCGATGCCTCCGACCGAGATCAGCAGCGTGTATCGCGCGGCCCAGAACAGCGGCACAAGGCTTTCCAGAAAGGCCGGGATCGAGAACATGCGCACCTCGGGCTGGATGGGTTCGCGGAAGGGTCGAAGAACGCGGCGGGCGGGACTGCCCCGCCCGCGCAACAGGGTCAGTTGATCGGCACTTCGCGCGGCAGTTCGGAATAGATGCCCAGCCATTTTTCATAGATCGCCTTGAGGCGGCCGTCATCGGCCATCTTCAGCATGGCGTCGTTGATGGCCTGCGCCAGCGTCGCGCTGTTTTCGTCCTTGCGCAGCACCCAGGCGAAGTATTTGGGTTCGCCGAACTGCGCCGGTTCGAACAACGCGAAGGTTTCGGGCCGCGACTTGACCAGATAGGTCAGGTTCGGCAGCGATCCCGCCACCGCGTCCAGCCGCCCGGTCGCCAGATCCGCATAGGCTTCGTCGGTGGTGCCGTATTCCTTGATCGTCACGTCGCCCAGCGTCTCGCCGAAGGACTCAAGCTGCTTGAACTGCGCGGTGCCCTGCTGGACACCCACGGTCTTGCCCTTGATGTCCTCGGGTTTGGTCATGTCGTCATTGCCCGCCGCCTTGACCAGCGACACGGTGGCGTCGGCGATGGGCAGGGTAAAGGTATAACGCTCCAGCCGTTCGGGGGTGATGGTGACGGGGGCGATCACGATGTCGAACTTGCCGACCTCGAGGCCGGGCAGTTCGGCGGTCCAGGGAATGTCCTGGTAGACGGGTTCGACGCCCAGTTCCTTGGCAACCTCGTCGAACAGATCCTTGGTCACGCCCTCGTAGGTGCCGTTGTTCACCATGTCGAAGGGGGCGTAATGCATGTCGGTCGCGGTGACGATCTTGCCCGCCGCCTTGATGTCGGCCAACTGGTCCGCCGCCGCGACGGTGCCGAAGCCCAGCGTGGCGAGGCCCAGAAGCGCGGCGCGGATGGTGGTGTGGATGGTCATGGGTTCACTCCTTGTTGCAGGTTCTTGGTTGTGGGTTCTTGTTGTTGTTGTTGTTTTTCCGGGGCGCCGCAATCCGGTCCTGCGGCGCCTCTTGTCACAGGATCGCAGGCAGGTTCAGCCCGTGTTCGCGCGCGCAGTCAACCGCGATGTCGTAACCGGCGTCGGCGTGGCGCATCACGCCCGTGGCCGGGTCGTTCCACAAGACCCGTTCGATGCGGCGGTCGGCGTCCTCGGTCCCGTCGCAGCAGATCACCATGCCTGAATGCTGCGAAAATCCCATGCCGACGCCCCCGCCGTGATGCAGGCTGACCCAGGTCGCGCCGGACGCCGTGTTCAGCAGCGCGTTCAGCAGCGGCCAGTCCGACACGGCGTCCGACCCGTCCTTCATCGCCTCGGTTTCCCGGTTGGGGCTGGCGACGCTGCCCGAATCCAGGTGGTCGCGGCCGATCACGACCGGGGCCTTCAACTCGCCGTTCCGCACCATCTCGTTGATGGCAAGGCCTGCGCGGTGGCGGTCGCCCAGGCCGATCCACATGATCCGGGCGGGCAGGCCCTGGAAGGCGATGCGGTCGCGGGCCATGTCCAGCCAGTTGTGAAGATGCGCATTGTCGGGGAACAGTTCCTTCATCCTGGCATCGGTCCTGTAGATGTCCTCGGGGTCGCCCGACAGCGCGGCCCAGCGGAACGGGCCGATGCCCCGGCAGAACAGCGGGCGGATATAGGCGGGCACGAAGCCGGGAAAGGCGAAGGCGTTTTCCAGCCCTTCCTCCAACGCCACCTGGCGGATGTTGTTGCCGTAATCCAGCACCGGCACGCCGGCGTTCCAGAAATCCACCATGGCCGCGACATGGGTCTTCATGCTGGCGCGGGCGGCCTGTTCGACGGCCTTGGGGTCCGTTTCCTGCCGGGCGCGCCATTCGGAAACGGACCAGCCCAGCGGCAGGTATCCATGGATCGGGTCATGGGCACTGGTCTGGTCGGTGACGATGTCGGGGCGCGGCCCGCCCGCCTTCATGCGCGCCACCAGGTCCGGGAACACCTCGGCGGCGTTGCCGATCAGGGCCACGGATTTTGCCTCGCCGGCCTTGGTCCACTGGTCGATCAGCGCAAGCGCCTCGTCCAGCGTATGGGCCTTTTCGTCGCAATAGCGGGTGCGGATGCGGAAATCGGCCCGCGTCTCGTCGCATTCGACGGCAAGGCAGCAGGCCCCGGCCATCACGGCGGCCAGGGGCTGCGCGCCGCCCATGCCGCCCAGGCCTGCGGTCAGGATCCATTTGCCGCGAAGATCGCCGCCGTAATGCTGGCGTCCGGCCTCGGCAAAGGTCTCATAGGTGCCCTGGACGATCCCTTGCGTGCCGATATAGATCCACGACCCGGCGGTCATCTGGCCATACATCGCCAGTCCCTTGCGGTCCAATTCGTTGAAATGATCCCAGGTCGCCCAATGCGGCACCAGGTTGGAATTGGCGATCAGCACGCGCGGCGCGTCCTTGTGGGTGCGGAACACGCCCACCGGCTTGCCCGACTGGACCAGCAGGGTCTGGTCATCCTCAAGTTCCCGCAGGCTGGCAACGATCCGGTCGAAATCCTCCCAGGTGCGGGCGGCGCGGCCGATGCCGCCATAGACCACCAGCTCGTGCGGGTTTTCCGCCACGTCGGGATGGAGGTTGTTCATCAGCATCCGCAAGGGCGCCTCGGTCAGCCAGCTTTTCGCGCTGATCTGGGTGCCGGTGGCGGGATAGATGTCGCGGATGTTGTGGCGGGGGTTGGTCATGGTCAACCTTTCAGATCGGGGGCCAGATCGGCCAGGGTTCGCAGGATGCCGGCCAAGACCGGCCGCAAGGCGGCGGTTTTGGCATCGTCCAGTGCAAAAGGCGGGGCCTCGGCGGCAAGATGGGTGGATTGCGCCAGCTCCATCTGGATGGCATGGACCCCGTCCCGCGGGCGGCCGTAATGGCGGGTGGTCCAGCCGCCCTTGAAGCGGCCGTTGACCGCCATCGTCCGTCCGGTGGCGCGGCAGAGGGTTTCGCTTGCCGCCTGGATGCGCGGGTCGCAACTGGTGCCGTCGGCAGTGCCGATGTTGAAATCGGGCAGGGTGCCGTCGAACAGGAACGGGATATGACTGCGGATCGAGTGGCAGTCGTAGAGGATCGCCACCCCGTGCCGGGCGCGAACCCGGTCGATCTGCGCGGACAGGGCGGCGTGATAGGGGGCGTGGAAGCGTTGGGTGCGATCAGCGATGTCGCTGGCGTCAGGCTCGTCGGTCCAGATCGGCGCGCCGTCGAAATCGGTCAGGGGCACAAGGCCGGTGGTGTTCTGGCCGGGATAAAGGCTGGCATTGTCCGGCCCGCGATTGGCATCGACGACATAGCGGTGGAATGTCGCCCGCACGGTTGTCGCGCCGGGCAGCAACCCGGCGTAGAGGCGGTGGATATGCCAGTCGGTATCCGCCAGATCCCGGCCACGCGCGTTCAGCGCAGCGCGGATGTCGTCGGGCAGCCATGTTCCCGTATGCGGCAGGCCCAGGATGACGGGGCTGTCGCCTTCGCTGACCTCGACCGGGGTCATGGCCGGACCTCGGCCAGCAGGTCGGCGGGGACCGCGCGGGTCAGCACACCCTCGCGGACAAGGCGCGCGGCCTCGACCAGGTCGGGGGCCAGGTAGCGGTCCTGCTCCAGCGGCGGGACGGTTTTGCGCAGGGTGGCGATCACCGCTTGCAGCGGGGCGGATGTCGCCAAGGGCGCCCGGAACTCGACCCCGGCCGTGGCGCAGATCGCCTCGATCCCCAGGATCTGCGACAGGTTGGCGTTCATCCGCTTCAGCCGCCGCGCGCCATGAGCGGCCATGCTGACGTGGTCTTCCTGGTTGGCGCTGGTGGGCGTCGAATCCGTGCTGCACGGCGTCGCCAGATGCTTGTTCTCGCTCATCAGGGCGGCACTGGTGACTTCGGCGATCATCAGCCCGCTATTCAGCCCCGGATCCGGCGTCAGGAACGGCGGCAGGTCGTGGGACAGCGCCGGATCCACCATCAGCGCGATGCGCCGCTGCGCGATGGCGCCCATTTCGGCGATGGCCAGGGCGATCTGGTCGGCGGCGAAGGCCACGGGTTCCGCATGGAAGTTCCCGCCCGAGACGATGCGGTCGGCGCCCACCAGGACCAGCGGGTTGTCGGTCGCGGCGTTCGATTCGATCTCCAGCGTGCGGGCGGTCTGCCACAACAGGTCGATGCAGGCGCCGGTGACTTGCGGCTGGCAGCGGATGCAATAGGGATCCTGCACGCGGGCGTCCCCTTGGCGGTGGCTTTCGCGGATCGCGCTGTCCTCCATCAGCGCCCGGATCGCGCGGGCCGCAACGATCTGGCCGTGATGGCCGCGCAGGGTGTGGATTTCCTCCAGGAAGGGCGCGGTCGATCCCATGATGGCGTCGGTGGACAGGGCCGAGGTCACCAGGGCCGCGCGGGCCGAGGCGAAGGCCTCGAACAGCCCGGCAAGTGCGAAGGCGGTCGAGACCTGCGTGCCGTTGATCAGCGCCAGTCCTTCCTTGGCGGCCAGGACCAGGGGGCGAAGGCCCGCGGCCCGCAATGCCTCGGCCCCCGGCATGTCGCGGCCCTGCCAGACTGCCCGGCCCTCGCCCAACATGACGGCGGCCATATGCGCCAGCGGCGCCAGGTCGCCCGAGGCTCCGACCGACCCTTGCGCCGGGACGACCGGCAGGACGCCCCGCGCCAGCATGTCTTCCAGCAGCGAGATCACCTCGGGTCGGACGCCGGATGCGCCCCGGCCCAGGGACAACAGCTTCAGGACCAGGATCAGCCGCACGGTTTCCGGCTCGACCGGTTCGCCCACGCCGCAGCAATGGGACAGGATCAGGTTGCGTTGCAGGGTCGCGGTGTCAGTGGCGGCGATCTTGATCGAGGCCAGCTTGCCGAAGCCGGTGTTGACGCCATAGACTGGCTCTTCCCCTTCCGCCGCGCGGGCGATGCGGGCGGCGGAGGCGGCGATGCCGTCCCGCGCGCTGCCCGACAGCCGCACGGCCACCCCCTGCCGCCAGACCTGTTCCAGTTGCGCAAGCGTGGTTTCCCCGGGGGTCAGGATCAGTTCAGACAAATTCGCCTCCGACGATGCGGGCATGAAGGGGGTTGAAGCCGATGCGATAGGACAGTTCGGCCGGATGGGCGATGTCCCAGACCGCCAGATCGGCGCGCAGGCCCGGCGCGATGGCGCCCCGGTCGGACAGGCCAAGGGCGCGGGCGGCATTCAGGGTGACGCCCGCCAGGCATTCCGACGGCGTCATGCGAAACAGCGTCGCGCCCATGCTCATCACCAGCAGCAGCGATGTCAGGGGCGAGGTGCCGGGGTTGCAATCGGTGGCCAGGGCGATAGGCACGCCCGCATCCCGCAGCGCCTGGATCGGCGGCAGCTTCGTTTCGCGCAGCGTATAGAAGGCGCCGGGCAGCAGGACGGCCACGGTGCCCGCCTGGGCCATCGCCGCGATGCCGTCGTCGCTCAGATATTCCAGATGATCGGCCGAGATCGCCCCATGCCGCGCCGCCAAGGCCGCCCCGCCCAGGTCCGACAGCTGTTCCGCGTGCAGCTTGACCGGCAGGCCCAGGGACGCGGCGTGGACGAAAACCCGGCCCATCTCGTCCGGGGAAAAGGCGATTCCTTCGCAGAAACCGTCCACCGCGTCGATCAGCCCTTCGGCATGGGCGCGGTCCATCCCGGCAATGACTACATCTCGCAGATAGCCCGCGCTGTCATCCGCGTATTCGGGGGGCAGGGCATGGGCCGCCAGCCAGGTCGTGCGCACCGTCACGCGGCGAACCTGGCCGATCCGGCGGGCGACGCGCAGCATCTTCAGTTCGGTTTCGATGTTCAGCCCATAGCCGGACTTGATTTCCAGGGTGGTCAAACCCTCGGCCAGCAGGGCATCGACGCGGGGCAGCGCGGATGCCAGCAACTGATCCGGGGTCGCCGCGCGAGTGGCGCGGACGCTGGACAGGATGCCGCCGCCGGCGCGGGCGATGTCTTCATAGCTGGCACCCTCCAGCCGCATCTCGAATTCGCGGGCGCGGTCGCCGCCAAAGACCACATGGGTGTGGCAGTCGATCAGGCCGGGGGTGACGACCCGGCCGCCCAGATCGCGGCGGGGCGCGTTTGCGTATTCGTCCGGCAGGTCGGCGGTGCCGCCGATCCAGGCGATCCGTTCGCCCTCGGTCACGATGACGGAGGGGTCGGACAGGGCGGATTGACCCGATTCGGGGGCAATGCCGGCCAGTCTGACATTGCTGAGGATCTGCATCTGACCATCACCCTCATTTGCGCTTGCTGTTTCTATGTTTAAACATATATTCTGTCTATGTCTAAACTTATTTTGCGTCAAACGAAAATGACCCAGGCAGGGGCGAGATGACGATTCTATGGGCGGAACGGGCCTTGCTGCCCGAAGGATGGGCGGAACATGTCCGGGTCGAGATCGGTCCCGACGGGCGGATCATGCAGGTCCGGGCGGGTGCGGATCCTGAAGGCCAGCGGGTCGGCCTGCTGCTGCCGGCGATGGCGAACCTGCATTCCCATGCCTTCCAGCGGGCCATGGCGGGCCTGTCCGAATCGCGCGGCCCGCATCCGCGCGACACCTTCTGGACCTGGCGGCAGATCATGTTTCGCTTTCTGGACCATCTGACGCCCGATGACGTCGAATCCATTGCCGCCCTTGTGCAGATGGAGATGCTGGAGGCCGGTTACGCCACCAATGTCGAATTCCATTACCTGCACCACCAGCCGGGAGGCGTCCCCTATGCCGACCTTGCGGAAATGTCCGAGCGCATCGCCGCGGCCGCCGCCCGGACCGGGATCGGGCTGACGTTGCTGCCGGTGCATTACCAGTTCGGCGGCTGCGACGGCCGCCCGCTGGGTCCGGGCCAGGCGCGCTTTGGCACCGATCCCGACCTGTTCGTCCGGTTGCTGGACGCGGCCGAAGGCGCGCTTCGCCACCTGCCGGCCGATGCGGAGATCGGCGTGGCGCCCCATTCGCTGCGCGCCGTCAGCCCCGACGCGCTGCGCCTGTGCGCGACCCTGCGACCGGGGCGCCCGCTGCACATGCATCTGGCCGAACAGATCCCCGAAATCGAGGAGGTCCAGGCCGCCCGTGGCCTGCGCCCGGTCGAATGGCTGCTGGACAACTGCAACCCGGACCGCCGCTGGACGCTGATCCACCTGACCCACATGACCCCGGATGAGACCCGCCGTCTTGCCGCGACCGGGGCCGTGGCGGGCCTGTGTCCCATTACCGAGGCCAGCCTGGGCGACGGCATCTTCAACGGCACGATCTGGCGGAATGCAGGCGGACGAATGGGGTTCGGGTCCGACAGCAATATCCGCATTTCGCTGGCCGAGGAACTGCGCGGCCTGGAATACAGCCAGCGTCTGCGCGACACCGCCCGCGCGATCCTCGCTGAACCCGCGCGGTCCACGGGCCGGGTGCTTTACGATGCCGGGCTTGACGGCGGGGCCACGGCGGCGGGCCGCGACACGGGCGCGATCCGCCATGGCTTGTGGGCCGACCTGTGCGCCCTGGCCCTCGACACGCCGGTCATGGCGGGGCGCCAGGGCGACCAGTTGCTGGACAGCCTGATCTTCGCGGGGGGCGACGGGCTGATCCGCGATGTCTGGGCCGCCGGGCGCCATGTGGTCCGGGACGGCAGGCATCAGGACCGCGACCGGATCGCCGCCGACTATCTGGCCTGCATCACCAGCTTGCAGGAGCGGATGTGAACATCAAGACCACGGCCCCCGGCCTGCCCAAGGCGCAACTGATCGCGTCCGAGGTGCGGCGCCGGATCATCGACCGCGAATGGCGTCAGGGCGACCGCATCCCGGACGAGGCCGACCTGGCCGTCGAATTCGGCGCCGCGCGGGCCACCGTGAACAAGGCATTGCAGGTGCTGGCCGACGAGGGCCTGCTGGACCGCCGCCGCCGCGCGGGCACCCGCGTTGCCGTGGACCCGGTCCGCAAGGCGGTCCTGACGATCCCCATCGTGCGCGAACAGATCGAAAGCGCGGGCATGGCCTATAGCCACCGCATCATCGCCCTGCGCCGCAGCCCCTTGCCCGAAGCCGTTGCCCGCCGCCTTGGCGTCAGGACCGACACGCGGATGATCCATCTGCGCGCGGTCCATTATGGCGACGGAGTCCCGTTCCAGTATGAGGACCGCTGGATCAACCCCCAGGCCGTGCACGGAATGGACAGCGTGGATTTCCGCCATGCCAACGCGAACGAATGGCTGGTCCGCAACGCCCCCTATTCCCGCGCCGACGTGACCTTTTCGGCGGCCAATGCCGATGCGCGCGATGCCCGGATGTTGCAGACCCGGGTCGGTCAGGCGCTGCTGGTGCTGCACCGGTCCACCTGGAACGAGGATCACCCCATCACCACCGTCCGCATCGCCTGCCGCCCCGGCCATCAGATCGGCACCAGCAGTTAGGGGCTGGCCCCGCGTCAGGGTTTCGAAACACCGCGCAGGCCGGGGTGGTCAGCGCGCCATCGACAAGCTCAAGCTGCCGGTTCGTCAAGGCGGCAAGCGTCGGATCGTGGGTGACGGCGATGACCGTCTTGCCTTCAGTCCGTGACAGGGATTGCAGGATCGCGAACACCAGGCCCGCGAAGGCCCCGTCAGGGCCACGAATTCACCTGCCCCGACCCGCAGCTTAACGTCGCGCACCAGCGTCACCGGAACCACCGACGGCAGGGTGCGGATCAGGTGATCCGCCTCGATCAGGGCCGGTGGCATCGACGATTTCGGCGGCCTTGCCGCGTTCGACCCGTGCAAGCGTCACGGCCTGCGGGCGCAGCCCCGCCGCCGCGACCAGCCCCGCCAGGCCGACGATGACCAATGCTGCAAGCACCCTGCGACGACTGCCCAAGACCCGCGACATCCGGTTGCTCCGCTATCCCGCCTCGGCATGCGACGACTGCCGCCAGCCTGCCTTGATCAGGGTCAAGCGGGTCCGCGAACCGGCGGGTCATCGCTCAACGGCACCGGGCCGGATCGACATCCGCCGCGCGCAACCCCCATTGCGTCATCTGCGCGACCAACTGGCGCGCCGCGGCGTCGAATGCGGGGATCAGGTCGGCGGTGCGGGTGCTGGCCGCCGGAACGATCGCGGCAAAGCGGCCGCGCGATACGATCTCAGCCTCCAGTTCGCTGACCATCTGCGCGCCGACGGTCAGCCGGACGACGGTCCCGTCCGGGGCCAGTTCCGCGTTGAAATCCTCGATCTCGCTGATCAGGGCGTAATCCCCGGAAAGGCCCAAGGGGCTGCGGCCGACATAGCCGAAGCTGCCCGTGGCGCCAAAGCTTTGCACCAGCAGGCGCTGCACCGTTTCCGGCACGGTCTCGCCCCATTGCGCATCGGGCAGGTATTGCGTTTGCAGGGCCGAGGGGCGGATCATGATCCGGTTGCTGTCCAGGGTGCTGCGGGCCTTGGGCGGCTCGATGATCAGGTCGCCGATGCTGGCGCGCCCGCAGCCCGTCAAGGCAGCGGGGGGGCGCAGTTCGAACACGTCCCGTTCCGGTTCGCCTTGCAGGGCGGACAAGGCGCCGCATCCTGACAGAAGGCCAAGGGCAAGAAGGGCTGCGGACAGGCGCATCGGAAACCTCATCGGCGGAATTCGGGGACGGGGGGGTGGGTCAGAAGCTGGGCCGGGTTGCGGCGCAGCGCGGAAACCAGTTGGTTCGCGTTGGCCATCAGCGCGCGCATGTCCTGCGCCAGGCGCGATATCTGCGGAAGGGTGTCCTGCGCGAAGGCGCGCACCGGCGCGCGGGCGTCGTCCAGAACCTCGTCCAGCGACCGAAAGGCGGATGCCGCGTTCCCCGACGCCTCGCGCAGGCTGGCGCTGATCCGCGGCAGGTCGTCCGGCAGGCTTGCCAGGGCATCGTCGATCGCGGCCAGGGTCGCGCGCAGGCTGCCCGCCACCTGGGGCAGATCGCCGTCGGCCACCGCCCCCACCGCATCGAAGGCCCGGCTGCCCGAGGCAAGCGCGCTGTCCAGGTTGTCGGCGGTGCTTTCCATCCGGCGCGCCAGGGGCGACAGGTCGTCCGCGACGAAGCCGTCGATCCGTTGCAGGGTCGCTGTCGCCGTCTCGAAGGTGGCTTCGGCCTTGGCTGCGGCATTGCTCAGGCGTTCCAGGGCCGCGCCCGCGTCCTGGCCCAGGCCGTCCACCTGATCGCCAAAGGATGCGACCGCCGCGGCGCCGTCCGAAATGGCCGATGTCGCGGCCGCCACGTCGCCGAGGGCCTGATCCAGGTTGCCGCTGGACTGTTCGACATTGGCCAGGATGGCCGCGACGCGCGCCTGGTTTTCCTCGCCCAGCAGCTTGGACAGGTTCTCGGCCACCAGGTTCAGGCGGTCGATGATCTGCGGCCCCTCGTCGCTGAGCGTCTGCAAGGCCGACCGGCTGGAGGCGATCACCGGCACATCCGGCCCGCCCCCGGCGGCCAGCAGCGGCGCAGTGGGAGAGCCTGCGGACACCGCCACCAGGGAAACCCCCGTGACGCCCTGCACCTCAAGCGCGGCGAGGCTGTCGCTGCGGATGGGGGTGTCCTCTCTCACCTCCAGCCGGACGCGGACCGGCATGGGATTGTCCGGTGCCAGCTGCATTTCCGAGACGCGGCCGACCGGAAGTCCGGCGAACAGCACGTCCGACGAAAGGCCAAGGCCCGAGACGTTGGGAAAATAGACATCGTAATAGGCGAAGCGGCGGTTCAGCTCCACCTGCGCGAACCACAGGACGAAACCCAGGATGCCCAGGAACCCCAGGACGGTGAACGCGCCGATCAGGGTATAGTTGGCCTTCGTTTCCATCGCTCAGTCCCGGTCCGGATAGCCGCCGGACGCCGCGCGGGCCCGTGGTCCGTTGAAGTATTCATGCACCCAAGGGTGGTCCACCGTCAGCATATCAGCCATTGTCCCGCTGGCCAGAACCCTGCGTTCGGCCAGGACCGCCACCCGGTCGCAGCAGGCGTGCAGCGTGTCCAGGTCGTGGGTGACAAGAAAGACCGACAGGTTCAGCGCGTCGCGCAGCGTCACGATCAGCCGGTCGAAGGCGGCCGCCCCGATCGGATCCAGCCCGGCCGTCGGTTCGTCCAGGAAGACGATCTCGGGGTCCAGGGCAAGGGCGCGCGCCAGCCCGGCCCGCTTGCGCATCCCGCCCGACAATTCCGACGGCAGGTTGTCGTTGGCCCTCCACGGCAGCCCCGCCATGGACACCTTGAGCTCGGCCAGCCCGCGCCGCTGCGCCTGGGTCAGGTCCGGGACCGCACGCAGCGGAACCTGCACGTTTTCCCGCACCGTCAGCGAGGAAAACAGCGCGCCGTCCTGGAACATCACGCCCCAGCGTTGTTCAACCGCGCGGCGTTCGGGCGCGGGCAGCCTGTCCAGCCGCTTTCCAAACACCTCGATGGTGCCGGCCTGCGGAACCTCCAGTCCCACGATGGCCCGCAGCAGCACCGACTTGCCCGTCCCCGAGGCGCCGACAACGCCCAGAATCTCGCCCCGGAACAGGTCCAGATCCAGGCCCTCATGCACCAGATGCGGGCCGAACTGCGTGCGCAGGCCGCGGACGCGGATGACGGGCTGGCCGGTCACAGCCCCACCTGCGCGAAGAACACCGAAAAGGCCGCATCCGCGATGATGACGGCGAAGATCGCGCTGACCACCGCCGCCGAGGTCATCCGGCCCAGTGATTCCGCGTCGTTGCCGACCTGCATCCCGGCATGGCATCCGATCACGCCGATGATCAGCGCAAAGACCGGCGCCTTGACCAGCCCCAAGACCGCGTGGGCGACACCGACATCCGACAGCCGCGCCAGGAACACCGCGGGGGATTGCCCCAGTTCGATCCAGGTCATCGCGGCGCCCCCCAAAAGCCCCGACAGCGCCGACACCAGCCCCAGGATCGGCAGCGTCAGGACCAAGGCTAGGACGCGCGGCAGGACCAGCATCAGGTCGGGGTCCAGGGCAAGGGTCCGCATCGCGTCGATTTCCTGACGCATCTTCATCGACCCCAGCGATGCCGTCAGCGCCGAGGCGGTCCGCCCCGCCACGATGATCGCGGTCAGAAGGATCCCCAGTTCCCGCAGGATCGAAATGGCGATCAGATCGACCACGAAAACCTCGGCCCCGAACTGGCGCAACTGGTCCGCGCCCTGGAACCCCAGGACAACCCCGACCAGAAACGACATGACGGCAACGATCGGCACCGCCCGCAGCCCGGTTTCCTGGCAGTGATGCGTCAGCGAGGTCAGCGGGAATTGCGCCGGATGGCGCAAGGCCCGCCCCAGGGCGGCCAGGGTGCGCCCCAGATATTCCGCCAGCTCGCCCAGATACGCAAGCGCGCGGACCATCCTGCGCCCCGTTGCCTCCAGCATCAGCCGCCAAGGCGCGCCGCGTTCGGGTTCGGGCTGTCCTGCGGGCAAGGCGTCGCCCACGGCTTGCAGCAGGCGGGCGTGACGATCCCCCAGGCCGGTCAGGACGCAGCCTGCCGCGCGTCGTTGCAGCAGCTCCCAGGCCCCGGCGGTGTCCATCCTTGTCACCCCCGCAAGGTCGATCCGCGTGCCCCCGGACGTCGCCGGCAGCCTGGCCAGCGTCCAGACGACCAGCTCGCCCGACAGGGCCACGCATCCCTCACGTGACAGAACCGACAGGCCGGATTTGCCGACGGCCCCGGTTTCCGCTGCCGTATCAGCATCCATTCATCACGCTCGCAGGCCGCCCGTTACCTTGATCTTCTGATCCGTTCTATAAAGGACTCAGGCGGTTGGCCAAGCCATTATGCCGTATGAACCAGGGCCAGCGTCAAAGCGTCACCCCCGCCGACCCGGCAGTGTTCTGGAGATGGGTGCGCATCCCCAATGGATCGCCGCATCCGGTCGGGGTTGGTGTTCGGGATGGGCTGGCGCTGCGTTTCGGTCAGCAGCTGCTGGACCGCGCGATACAGGCCCGCCAGCATCTGGTTCGGGCAGGCCGTGACGATGTCCAGGTGAAAGGCCAAGTCGGCCTCGACATGGGCGACCAGATCGCCGGACTGCCAGCCGTCCTCGAAAGCGCGGGCGGCGGCCTGCAAGCCGTCCAGCACGACGGGGGTCGTGGCGGTGGCGGCCAGATGGCACAGTTCGGATTCGATCAGGATACGCGTCTGGAACACGTCGCGCAGGTTTCTTGCAGGCGACGGGCGATCGTCTGCGTCACGGGGCCTTTGTCCCACATCATCAAGGCCACGTCCCGCCCTCGCGCCGCAGGGCGGGCAGGCCGACCCCCGTGGCATCGAATCCGCCATCCACGGCCAGGGTCTGGCCGCTGACGAAGCTGGCCTTGTCGGAACACAGGAAGACGATGGCCTCGGCGATCTCTCGTGCCTCGCCATAGCGGTTCAGCGGGATGGCGTCGTAGTAGGCGGCGATGATTTCCGGCGCGTGGACGGCCATCGCCAGCTTGGTGCGGACCGGGCCGGGGGCCACGCAATTGACGCGGATGCCCTGTTCGCCCAGTTCGGCCGCGAATTGCTT
This sequence comes from Paracoccus sp. S3-43, assembly GCF_029027965.1. Classification (NCBI taxonomy): domain Bacteria; kingdom Pseudomonadati; phylum Pseudomonadota; class Alphaproteobacteria; order Rhodobacterales; family Paracoccaceae; genus Paracoccus; species Paracoccus qomolangmaensis. Next base: position 165,756 of record NZ_CP119082.1, read on the forward strand.
GGTCAGATGGATCACGGCGGCCTTGGACGTGCCATAGGCCACCCGCAGCGTGGACGCCCGCAGCCCGGAAATCGAGGCGATGTTGACGATGGCGCCCCGCGTCTTCGCCAGTTCCGGGATCGCGGCCTTGGTGCACAGGAACACGCCGTCCAGATTGGTCGCCATCACCTCTCGCCATTGCTCGAAGCTGGTCTGGTCCGCGCGGGAGAACAGTGCGACACCCGCGTTGTTGACCAGGGCATCGATCCGGCCGAAGCGGGCGACGACCGTGCGGATCACGCCGTCGACGCTTTGCGGGTCCGAGATGTCGGCCTCGACCGGCAGGACGTTTTCGATGAGGTCGCAGGCCGCGTGCAGTTCCTCGGCATCGCGGTCCACGACGGCCACCCGCCAGCCCTGTTCCAGGAAAATCTCGGTCGCGGCCAGGCCGATGCCCCGGCAACCCCCGGTGACGATGGCAACCTTTGCGTCCTGCGTCATGTCTCTGTCCTTTCGATGATCAGTTCCAGCGTCACGCCGACCGGGTTCGCGCCCCGTTCCAGCCTGCCGCGCATGATGGTGCCCCCGATATCCACGACCTCGATCGGGACATGGGCGCGGCCTTGGGTCAGGGTCGCCCCGTCCAGCCGCAATTCGGTGGCGTGGCAGTCCATGCGGGTGCCGTCCGAGAAGCGGATATGGTCGATGCTGCCGACGCCGTGCAGGCGGGCATCGCGGATGCCGTGCCGGGCGGCCAGGGTTTCGATGGCGGTGATCACATCCTCGCCCGGACGGATCCGCGTCAGCAGGCCGGGGCCCGAGCCGCCGCCCTGGGGGGTGAACAGGGTGAAGGCGGTCTCGGCATCGGGCAGGGCCTCGAACCAGGCATCGGGGGCGCCGAGGCCGGTGACGGGGGCATCCGCCGCCAGCACCGAATCGAAGGGCAGCAGATGGCCCATCGTCCCGCCCCAGGTGCCGTGGCAATGCAGGAACGGCGCGCCGTCCTTCCAGCCGACCGTCGCCGTGGCGCGGTCGATGGTCACCGGCCCGTCCGGCGCATGGGTGTCGGAATACCACGCCGCATGGATCCCGTCGGTCGAAGGCGCGGGCAGCACGAAGCGCAGCGGGTCGCAGACCGCCCCGTCCAGCCAGACCACGCCCCCCTTGCAGCCCGCTTGCGCGAACAGATCGCCCACCGCCTGCATTACCGTCCGCCCCGCCGCCAGCACCCCCGACAGGGGCCGCAGGGATGCGCGCACGGCCACCGCGCGATCCGCCGCGCGGGGGCCGGGATGGATCATCCTCATGCCGGGGCCTTGTCCAGCAGGCCCCGCGCCTCGATCTCGTCGCGAATCATCTTCTTGGTGATCTTGCCATAGGCCGATTTCGGCAGCGCGTCCCAGAACAGGAAGCGTTTCGGCATCTTGTAGCGCGACAGCTTGCCCTCAAGGAAGGCGGCCAGATCGTCCTCGGCCACCGGGGCGTTCGCCACGCAGACCGCCCAGCCGATTTCCCCCCACAGCGGGTCGGGCACGCCCAGCACCGCGACCTCGCTGATGGCGGGGTGGGTGAGGATCTTCTCCTCGATCTCTCGCGGATAGACGTTCGAGCCGCCGGATATGAACATGTCCGACTGCCGCCCGGTGATATAGACGAAGCCCTGGTCGTCCATATGCCCCAGATCGCCGGTGCGGAACCAGCCGTCGCGGAAGGATGTCGCGTTCGCCTCGGGGTTGCGGTAATAGCCCGCGAAGACGGCGGGGCCGATGCAGCAGATCTCGCCTGTCTCGCCGGGCGCGACCTCGCGGCCCTGATCGTCCTGGATCTGGATCTCGATGCCGGTGCGGGCATGGCCGCAGGTGCCGATGCGGGCGGCGGGGCCGTCCTCGGCCTGATGCAGATGGGCGGGCAGGACGGTGATGTTGCCGGTCACCTCGCCCAAGCCGAAATATTGCACCAGCACCGGGCCCAGCCTGTTCAGCGCCCTTTGCTGGTCCACCCGATACATCGGCGCGCCGGCATAGATCACATAGCGCAAGGACGACGTGTCGGCATCGGCGGTCGAGGGATGTTCGACCAGCAGCTTCAGGATCGTCGGCACGGTGAACATGGTCGACACGCGCCAGTCCCGCACCAGATCCCAGACCTGCGCCGGATCGAACCGTTCGGTCGGCAGCAGCACGGTCTTCACCCCGCGCGCCACCTGGGTCAGCTGATGCACCCCTGCGCCATGCGACAGGGGCGCGACGACCAGCGAGGCATCCGCCCCCGTCAGCCCCGGCATCAGGTCGGCCAGATGGTTCGTGACCACGAAGGCCATCTGGCCGTGGGTCAGGACCGATGCCTTGGGCCGCCCGGTGGTGCCGGATGTGAAGAAGAACCAGCAGGGATCGTCGCGGTCCACGGGGGCCACCCGCGGGCGTTCCCCCATGTGGTCGGCGGTGATCGCGGTCACGTCAGGGCCGAAATCCGCCTGTCCGAAGGCCAGCATGGTCACCCCGCAGGCCGCCGCATGGTCGGGAAAGCCGGCGTTGCAGAACATCAGCGTCGCGCCCGAGGTTTCGGCCAGATAGGCCACTTCCTCCGGCGTCTGGCGGAAGTTGGCGGGCACCCAGACGCCGCCTGCGCGCCAGGTGGCGAACATCGCCTGCATCATCTCCATGCAGTTCTGCGACTGGCACATCACCCGGTCGCCCTTTTGCAGCCCGAACCGGGTCTGCAAGGCCTGGGCCAGGGCATCGGCGCGGGCGTTCCACTCGGCCCAGGTCCAGCGGGCATCGCCCATCACCAGGGCGATGCCGTCCGGGTCGCGCCGGGCGGCCTGGGCCAGGAAACCCGCAAGGTTCATCACGCGGGTGGACACCGGGACCAGCCCGCCCGCCGGGTCGGTCATCGCGCGCGCTCCAGGATGGAACAATAGTTGGCGACCGCCGTGCCGCCCATGTTGAAGACCCCGGCCAGTTCCGCGCCCGGCACCTGCATCCCCCCGGCCTCGCCGGTCAACTGCATCGCCGCCATGACATGCTGCGACACGCCGGTCGCGCCGATGGGATGGCCGCGCGACTTCAGCCCGCCCGAGGGGTTGACGGGCAGCGCGCCGTCCATGCGCGTGGTGCCTTCGCGGATCACCCGCCAGCCCTGCCCGCGCGGGGCAAGGCCCATCGCCTCGTATTCGATCATCTCGGCGGTGGTGAAGCAGTCATGGGTCTCGACCAGCGACAGGTCGGTGATCGCCAGCCCCGCCTGGTCCAAGGCCTGCCGCCAGACCCGATGCGCGCCCGCGAATTCGGTCGGATCGCGGCGCGACAGGGCCAGCATGTCGCCCGCCTGCTGGCGCGCGCGGAAGCGGATGGCGCGGGTCAGCCCCTCGGCCACCTCGGGCGCGGCCAGCACGATCGCCGCCGCGCCGTCCGACACCAGCGAACAATCCGTGCGCCGCAGCGGCCCCGCGACCAGCGGGTTCTTGTCCGAGGGCGTGTTGCAGAAGGCCAGATCGAAGGCCTTCTGCATATGGGCATAGGGGTTGCGGCTGCCGTTGTCGTGGTTCTTGGCGGCGATCATCGCCAGTTCCTCGGACCGGTCGCCGTTCTGCTGGAAATAAGCGTCGGTGATCCGCCCGAACACGCCCGCGAAGCCGCCGGGCGTGTCGCCTTCCTCGGCCACGAAGCTCGCCGACAGCAGCACGCCGCCCACCTCGGCGATGGGGATGGCGGTCATTTTTTCCGCGCCGATCACAAGCGCCACCTTGCCGCGTCCCGAGGCGATGAAATCCGCCGCCGCATACAGCGCCGCCGACCCGGTGGCGCAGGCGTTTTCGGTGCGCATGAAGGGCACGCCCGCCAGGTCCGGGCTGCCCATGGCGACAAGCGCGCCCTGGAAATCCTGGCGCTGGAAGCCGTTGTTATAAACGCCGGTGAAGATGCCGTCCACGGCATCGGCGGGGATGCCCGCGTGGTCCAGCGCGGGCAGCGCAACCTCGGCCATCAGGGCCATGGTGTCGGGCGAGTCAGACTTGCCGAATTTGCTGTGCGCCCAGCCGACGATCAGGGGTTCGTTCATGGGATGGTCCTTTCGGTGTCCAGATCGGCGAGGCGTCGGGCGATCAGCCCGGCCTCGCGGTGCAGCGCGGCGGCCAGATCGGCCTGCCGCGCCGGGGTCATGCGGTGCTCAACGGCGGCGATGGACAGCGCCCCTGCCGGGCGCCCGCCCGGCCACGGGATCGCCACGCCCAGGCCCCAGGATCCCGCGATGATCCGTCCGGGGTTGAGCGCGTGGCCGCGTTCGCGGGCGAGGGCCAGATCCTCGACCAGCACGGGCATCAGGTCGTCCACCAGCGGCGCCACGCGGTCCAGCAACGCCGCCGCTTCGGCCTCGGGAAGCGCGGCCAGGATCGCCAAGGCCCCCGCGCCGATGCCGGCGGGCTTGCGGTCGCCGCGCATCAGCGCATGGGTGCGGACCGGGAAATCGCCCTCGATCCGGTCCAGACACAGGGTATGGTCGTCCTGCGACACGGTCAGCAGCACCGTGTCGCCGGTCTCGCGCGCCAGCCGAACCATCGCGTCGCGGGCATGGTGCAGGATGCCGTGGCGTTCGGCGGCAAAGCCCGCCAGCAGATAGGTTTCCGCCCCCAGGTGATAGCGCCGGGTCGCGCGGTCCTGTTCGACCAGCCGCGCCGCGCCAAGCGCCAGCAGCAGCCGCCGCGCCGTGGGCCGCGCAAGCCCCGAGGCCGCCGCCAGCTGCGCCAGCCCCAGCCCCCGCGCGCCGCCCCGCCCGACCAGCGACAGCAGCGACAGCGCACGCGCCACCGCCTGCGTTCCGCCAGTGTCAGCCGGGGCGGCCTCGTCGCGCATCAGGCAAGCTGCCGTCCGATGGCGGCTTCCAGGATGGCCCAGCCCTCGTCGCCATAGGTTTTTTTCCAGTCGGCATAGAAGCCCGCCTCGCGCAGCTTCTCCTCGAAGGCCTTGGGATCGACGTCGTTGAAGACGAAGCCCTGGCCCTCCAGGTCGGTCTTCAGCGTGGCGTTCATCGCGGCGATATCCTCGCGCTGCTTCACGGCCGAGGCGTTGAACTTGTCGGCGACGATCTGCTGCACATCCTCGGGCAGGGCGTTCCAGGCGCGGCGGTTGCCCAGCATCCAGAAGCCGTCCCACATATGGTTGGTCATGGAACAGTATTTCTGCACCTCCCACAGCTTGGCGGTCTTCATGATCGCCAGGGGGTTTTCCTGCCCGTCGACGATGCCGGTCTGAAGGGCGGTATAGACCTCGGCGAAGTTGATCGAGGCGGGGGCCGATCCGAAGGCGGTGAACAGCGATGTCCACAGGGGCGAGACGGGCACGCGGATCTTGAAGCCGTCAAGGTCGGCGGGCGCGGCGATCGGTTTCGTGGACGAGGTGATCTGCCGGAAGCCGTTGTCCCAGATCTTCTCCATCACCACAAGGCCCGCGCCCTCGATCTGGCCGCGCGCATAGGCGCCCAGTTCGCCGTCCATGGCCTTCCACACGGTGTCATAGTCCGGGAAGGCGAAGCCCACGCCGTTGATCGAGGCGTTGGGGACCAGCGTCGACAGGATCACCGGGGACAACTGGAAGAATTCCACCCCGCCCGAGCGCAACTGGCCCAGCACGTCGGTATCGGCGCCCAACTGGTTCGACGGGAAGATTTGCAGGTCGAACCGCCCGCCGCTGGCTTCCAGGATGGCCTTCTGCGCCTCGGCCAGGCGGATGTTGCTGGGATGGTCCAGCGGCTGGTTGTTGGCCACCTTGTAGCTGAATTCGGCGGCCATCGCCGGCCGGACCCGGATGAAGGGCGTGGCAAGCGCGCCTGCGGCGGCGCTCAGCAGGATGGTGCGGCGGTTGATGGTCATGGGTTTCCTCCCTCCCAGAAGGTTCAGTTTGAGAGCAGCGCGGTCGAGAACCAGGGCACGGCGGCGATGGCCAGCAGCCCCACCATCAGCGCGGCCAGATAGGGCCAGATCTTCGCCATGACCTGTTCGGCAGGCACATTGGCGATCTTGCAGGCGATATAGAAGCCGATGCCGATGGGCGGGGCCATCAGGCCGATGTTCATCGCCGTGACGATCACCATGGCATAATGGATGTCGTGGATGCCCAGGCCGCGCGCGATGGGAAACATGATCGGCGCCAGCAGCACGATGGCGGGCAGCCCCTCCAGCACGCAGCCCAGCACCAGGAAGATCAGGATCGAGGCCAGCATGAACACGATCCAGCCGCCCGGCAGGCCGGTGACCAGCACCATCAGGTCGCGCGCGAAGCCCGATTGCGTCAGCGCCCAGGCCATGGCCGATGCCGCCCCCAGGATCAGCAGGATCGCGCCCGACATGGCGGCGGTCTCGATCAGCATCGTGCCGGTGCGCCGCAGCGGGATGCCGCCATACAGAACTGCGCCGATGATGAAGGCATAGAGGGTGGCGATGGTGCTGACCTCGGTCGCGGTGGCGACGCCGCCGCCGACCAGGCCGCGGATCATGAAGGGCAGCACCAGGGCGGGCGCGGCGATCAGGGCGGTCTTGCCGATCGTGGACAGGGGCGCGCGGCGCACGCCCTCCATCCGTTCGCCGCGCGCCTTCCAGCGGGCCAGGACCGCCAGCACGACCAGCAGCACCATGGCGATGGCGAAGCCGCTGGTGAACAGCCCGGCGATGGACACGCCCGCGACCGATCCCAGCACGATCAGCACGATGGACGGCGGCACGGTATCGGCCATCGCCGCCCCGGTCGCCAGCAGCGCGGTCATGTCCGGCGCGGAATGGCCCCGGCGGCGCATTTCGGGAAACAGCGCGGGGGCGACGGTCGCCATGTCCGACACCTTCGACCCGGAAATGCCCGAGACGAGGAACATCGAGCCCAGCAGCACATAGCTCATCCCCGCCTTCACATGGCCGAACAGGGATGCGAGGAAGCCGACGATGGCGCGGCCCATGCCGGTCGCGTCCAGGATGCAGCCCAGCAGCACGAAGACCGGCACCGACAGCAGGATCAGCGACGACATCCCCTCGTCGATGCGGCCCATCATCACGAAGACCGGGGCATGGGTGGCGAAGGTCAGGTATCCCAGCGTCGCAAGCGCGAAGCAGAAGGCGATGGGCACGCCGACCGCCAGCAGCCCGCCCGCGAACAGGCCCAGGAACAGCGGCAGGTTCCAGTTGCCAAGGGACAGGACCGCGGGCTTGGAAAACCACAGCGCGGCGGCGATCGCCCCCGCCAGGACCAGCGTGCCGACGATCACCCCCCATTCGCGGGTGCGAATGACCGACAGCACCATCAAGAGCGCCATCAGCCCGATCCCCGCAGGCAGGGCCGATGCGCGCCAGGACATCGGGATCTGCAAGGCGGGCGAGGTGACGAAGGATTCCTCGTATGCGTATTCGACGGCGACCGGGAACAGCCGCACCAGCAGGACGCAGACCAGCACGCTGCCCGCGATCTCCAGCACGCGGGCCAGCCGGTCGGGCAGCAGCGGCAGGAACACCGTCAGCCGCATGTGTTCGTGCCGGTCCACCGCCAGGGCCGCGCCCAGCATCGCCATCCAGATGAAGCTGATCGAGGCGACCTCGTCCCCCCAGATCAGCGGCTTGTGCAGGACATAGCGGAAAAAGACATTGGCCAGCACCGTGACGATCATCACCACCAGCAGCCCGGCGGCGGCGATTTCGACCGGGCGCATCCAGACCTCGGCGCGCTTGGGTTCGCTCAGCGCCTCGATCCCGCCAAGCGCCAGTTCGGCGTCCTGCGCCTCGGCATGGTGCATCCGTCGTCCCCCTGGTCCGGGCAAAACGGCCTCCCCGCCGCTGCCGCGTCTATCATGTGGACGCGGATTTGCCCTTTGCGAGACAGGGATAGGGCCATTTCCGCCCACCGCGCAACAGAAAATTGCCGCGATGACCGGGTGCAAGGCGGAAGATCCGCAATCCATGTTCCACGATATGGACGGCCGGCAGCGCGCCGATTTTTTGGCAGGGCGAGGTTGCCTTCGATCCTTCCAGCCGTCAAACCGAGGAACAATCCAACGGAGAGACAGATGACACACCGCCCCGACACCCCTGAAGCCGAGCCGAAATGGAACCTTGTCGGCCCCGGACTGGTCGTGGCGGCGACCGGCGTCGGCGCGGCGGATCTGATCGCCACCACCGTCGCGGGCAGCAAATACGGCTATGCGCTGCTGTGGGCGGTGGTCGCGGGCTGCATCATGAAGGTGATCCTGGTCGAGGGCGCGGGCCGTTACAGCCTGGCCACCGGCAACACCATCTTCGAGGGCTGGTCCAGCCTGGGCCGCTGGACCCATTGGTATTTCGGCCCCTATATCGTCATCTGGGGCTTTGTCTACGGCGCCGCCGCGATGGCGGGGACGGGGCTGGCGCTGTATTCCCTGCTGCCCTTCGGCAGCGTGGCGGTCTGGGGGATCGTGTCGGGCCTGCTGGGCCTGGCCCTGGTCTGGTCCGGCCGCTACGACCTGTTCGAGAAGGTGCTGACCGCCATGGTGATCCTGATGTTCGTCACCATGCTGCTGGCCGCCATCCTGACCCTGCCGAACCTGGCCGAGATCGCGGCGGGCCTGGTTCCCGTGATCCCGGAAGGCGCGATGATCAACGTGCTGTCGGTGGCGGGCGGCGTCGGCGGCACGATCACGCTGGCGGCCTATGGCTATTGGCTGCGCGAAAAGGGCTGGGCCACGCCGCGCTTCATGAAGGTGATGCGGCTGGACAACGGCATCGCCTATCTGGTGACGGGGATCTTCGTCGTCTCGACCCTGATCGTCGGGGCCGAGCTTCTGTATTCCGCGCAGATCGCCATCGGCAGCGGCGATCAGGGCATGGTCGATCTGGCGGGCGTGCTGGCCGACCGCTATGGTTCCTGGATGGGCAAGCTGTTCCTGGTGGGCTTCTGGGCGGCGTCGATGTCGTCGCTGGTGGGCGTCTGGAACGGCGTCAGCCTGATGTTCGCGGATTTCTTCGGCCATGTGCAGGGCAAGCCGCATGACCATCCCGACCGGCTGTCGGGCGGGCGATACTACAAGTTCTATATCTTCTGGCTGACCTTTCCGCCGATGGTGATGCTGTTCCTGGGCCAGCCGGTCTATCTGATCCTGGCCTATGGCGTGCTGGGCGCGCTGTTCATGCCCTTCATGGCGATCACGCTGCTGTGGATCCTGAACACCGCCCGCACCCCCGCCGAATGGCGCAACGGGCTGCTGGTCAACATCATGATGGGCATCTGCGCGCTGACCTTCGCCGCGCTGGCGGTGGACCAACTGCGCGGCGCGATCATGCGGGTTCTGTAAGGGATTTGGACCGGCGCGCGGGGCTTGCCGCGCGCCTGTGCCTTCAGTCGTCGATCCGGGCCAGCGGCGCGCCGAAGCCCAGCACCTCGCCCGCCTGGGCGGTCTGGCGGATGCGGCCCGCGCGATGCGCCTCGACGCGGGTCTCCATCTTCATCGCCTCCATCACCGCGATCACCTGGCCCGGCTCAACCGCCGCGCCGTCCTCGACCTGCCAGGCGGTCAGGGTGCCGGGGACCGGGGCGGTCACGATGGCGTCGTCGGTCTCGGGCGCGGCCTCAGGCGCGGCGGCGGGCGCGGGCGCACCGGGGGCGGCGGTCATGATTCCGGCGGGCAGGCCCAGCTCGTGCCGCCTGCCGTCGATCTCGATGGCAAGGCGCAGCAGCGACGGGGCCTGGGCGGGCGTCACCCGCGCGTGGGGGGCCACGGCGGCGGCCAGGGTGTCGGCGAAGTCGGTCTCGATCCAGCGGGTATGGACCGCGAAGCGGCCATCCTCGGCGCGGAAATCGGGCGCGTCCAGCACCGCGCGGTGGAAGGGCAGGACGCTTGCCACGCCCTCGATGCGGAACTCGGCCAGGGCGCGGCGGGCGCGGGCGATGGCCTCGGCGCGCGTCGCCCCGGTGACGATCAGCTTGGCCATCATCGAATCGAAGCTGCCGGGGATCACGGATCCGGCAACCACGCCGCTGTCCAGCCGGATGCCCGGCCCCGAGGGCGGATCGAAGCGGTCCACCGGGCCGGGGGTGGGCAGGAAGCCGCGCGCCACATCCTCGGCATTGATGCGGAATTCGATGCTGTGGCCGCGCGGGGCGGGCACGCCGTCATCGGCCAGCCTTGCGCCGCGCGCCACCGCGATCATGCCGCGCACCAGGTCGATGCCGGTGGTCTCCTCGGTCACGGGATGCTCGACCTGAAGCCGCGTATTCACCTCCAGGAACGAGATCGTGCCGTTCGCGGACAGCAGGTATTCCACCGTCCCCGCGCCGCTGTAGCCCGCATGGGCGCAGATCGCACGGGCGCTGTCATGGATGCGCGCTCTCTGTTCGTCAGAGAGGTATGGCGCGGGGGCTTCCTCGACCAGCTTCTGGTTGCGGCGTTGCAGGGAACAGTCCCGCGTGCCGATCACCTTGACGGTGCCGTGGCGGTCGGCCAGCACCTGCGCCTCGATATGGCGGGGGCGGTCCAGGAACTGTTCGATGAAGCATTCGCCGCGGCCGAAGGCGGTCAGCGCCTCGCGCGTGGCGGACCCGAACAGCTCCTCCACCTCCTCCAGCCGCCAGGCGACCTTCATGCCGCGCCCGCCGCCGCCGAAGGCCGCCTTGATGGCGATGGGCAGGCCATGTTCGCGCGCGAAGGCCAGGGCATCGGCGGGGGTTTCCACCGGGCCGGGGGTGCCCGCGACCAGCGGCGCGCCGACCGATTCCGCGATGCGCCGCGCCTCGATCTTGTCGCCCAGGGCGGTGATCACGGCAGGGTCCGGGCCGATCCAGATCAGACCCGCATCCTGCACGGCCTGGGCGAAACCGGCGTTTTCCGACAGGAAGCCATAGCCGGGGTGGATCGCGTCGGCCCCCGCGCGCCGGGCGATGGCGATGATCTTGCCCCCGTCCAGATAGCTGTCCGCCGGGCTGTCGCCGCCAAGCGCGAAGGCCCGGTCGGCCATGCCCACGAAGGGCGCGTCGCGGTCGGCATCGGCATAGACGGCCACCGTCTCGATCCCCTCGTCGCGGCAGGCGCGGATGATGCGGACGGCGATTTCCCCCCGGTTGGCGATCAGCAGGCGGTTCAGGGGCAGGATCGGGCCTTGGGCGAAAAGGGTCATGGCGTTGCCTCGATGTCCTGGAAGGGGGCGGCTGCGGTGAATCGGATGCGCGCGCCGGGCGGGATCTGGCCCGCCAGATCCAGCGCAGACGGCAGCAGCGTGGCGATCACCGGATAGCCGCCGGTCAGCGGATGGTCGGCCAGGAACAGCACCGGCTGGCCGGAATGGGGGATCTGGATGGCGCCGGTCTCGGTGCCTTCGGACGGCAGTTCGCGGGCCTCGTCGCGGGTGACGGCGGCGCCCTCCAGGCGGATGCCGACGCGGGACGATTGCGGCGTGACCAGCCAGTCCTGGGACAGGAAATGCGCGATCATCTCGGGGGTGAACCAGTCGGTGCGGGGGCCGAGGGTGACGGGCAGTTCGATGACGTCGCCGGGTTTGGGCAGCGGCGGCTGATCCTCGGGCGCGGCGATGGCGGCGGCGGGGCGGTTCGCCGCAGAAAGCCGCGCCCCGGCGGCCAGCGGATCGGGGCCGACGAAGGCCAGGGTGTCGGTCGCGGCGGAGCCCAGCACCGGGGCCACGTCGAAGCCGCCGCGCAGCGCCAGATAGCTGCGCATCCCGGAGGCGGGAGGCGGGATCAGAACCTCATCGCCCGCATCGAGCGCGAAGGCCAGGGGCAGGGCCTGCCCGTTCAGCATGGCCTGGCCCGCGCCGGTCAGGGCCAGCGTCACGGGCTGGTCCGCCCGCAGCCGGACGGGGCCGAGGGTGATTTCCAAGACCGGCGCACCCGACGGATTGCCGACCGCGCGGTTCGCCCGGCGCATCGCGCCCAAATCCAGCGCACCGGATGCCGAAACGCCCTGTCCGCCCTGTCCCGGCCGCCCTTCGTCCTGAAAGACGAGGGGAAAGGCGGTCTGCACCACGGTCAGCGCGGGCTGGCCCTGGGGTTCGGGCATCGCGGCTGCGGGATGCAGCTCGGCCACGCCCTCGACAAAGCGGGCGCGGATGCCGGGGCGCAGCAGGGCGGGCGGATCGCGGGACAGATCCCACATCGGCAGCCTGGTCGTGCCGATCAACTGCCAGCCGCCCGGCGTGTCCTGCGGATAGATGCCGCAGAACCGCGCCGCAAGCGCCACCGAACCCGCCGGGATCCGCGTGCGCGGGGCGGGGCGGCGCGGCAGGTCGAAGCGCGGATCGTCGCCCGTCATATAGGCGAAACCCGGCGCGAAGCCGCAGAAGGCCACCTGCCAGGTGGCGGCCTGATGGGCGGCGATCACCTCGGCCACGCTCACACCCATGTGGCGCGCCACGTCGTCCAGATCGGCGCCGTCATAGGTCACGGGGATCTCGACCGTTTCGACCGGGCCTTCCGCGCGGGCCGTGCCCGGCGCGGGCTGGCGCGCCTGGATCGCCGCCGCCAGCGCGCCATCGGCGGCAAAGCCGGGGGCCACGCGGACCATCAGCGTGCGGGCGGCGGGGATGATCTCGGCCACGCCCGGCACGGGATCGGTCAGCAGGGCGTCGAACAGCGCCAGCGTTTCGTCCAGATCGGCCAGTTCCACCAGCAGCGTGCGCGGCCCCACGGGAAGGACGCGCATCGTCACAGCTGCCAGTGGCTGTCGGGGATGTCGGTCACGAACATATGCCCCGGCGCATGGGTGATGGCGAAGGGCGGTTTCGAGGCCATGACGGCGGCCTGCGGCGTCACCCCGCAGGCCCAGAAGACCGGCACCTCTCCGTCGCGGATCCGGACCGGGTCGCCGAAATCGGGGCGCGACAGGTCCGCGATCCCCAGGCCGCCGGGTTCGCCGACATGGACCGGCGCGCCGTGAACCGCCGGGAAGCGGCCCGAGATCATCGCGGCCTCGGCCACCCGGTCCGCCGGGATGGGGCGCATCGACACCACCATCTGCCCGTGCAGACGCCCGGCGGGGCGGCAGGGGCGGTTGGTCAGATACATCGGCACGTTGCAGCCTTCGGCGATATGGCGCACCTCGATCCCTGCCGCCTGCAAGGGGGTCTCGAAGGTGAAGGAACAGCCGATCAGGAAGGTCACGAGGTCGGGATGCTCGGTCCAGGCTTGGGTCGCATCGGGCACCTCATCGGCCAGCACCCCGTCGCGCCAGATGCGATACAGCGGAATGTCGCTGCGCAGATCCGCCCCCGGCGCAAGGGCGGTCTGGTGGCTGCCGGGATCGGTCACGTCCAGTACCGGGCAGGGCTTGGGGTTGCGCTGCGCGAACAGCAGGAAATCCCAGGCCCAATCGCCGGGCAGAGAGATCATGTTGCACTGCGTGAAACCCGGCGCCATGCCGGCGGTCGGCGCGACCGTGCTGCGGCAGGCCAGCCGGGCTGCGCGGGCGGTGTCCACATCGGGGCGCATCAGACGGTCCCCGCGAAGGGGGCGATGGCGACGCCGCCCGCCACCAGTTCCTCGCGGATGCGGCGGGCCATGTCCACCGCGCCCGCGCTGTCGCCATGCACGCAGATGCTGTCGGCGGACAGGCGCAGGGTGGACCCGTCCACGGCCTCGATCACGCCCTCGGTCGCCAGGCGCAGCATCCGGGCCGCCACGGCATCGGCGTCATGCAGCACCGCGCCCTTTTCCCGGCGCGACACAAGCTGGCCGTCCGGGGTATAGGCGCGGTCGCCGAAGGCCTCGGCCACGGTCGCCAGCCCGGCATCCGCGGCGCGGGACAGGATCGGCGCCCCGGCCAGCGCCATCAGCACCAGCGAGGGGTCGATTTCCCGGATCGCGGCGATCACCGCATCGGCCTGGCGCGCGTCGTTGGCGATGGTGTTATAGAGCGCGCCGTGCGGCTTGACATAGCTGACCCGCGTCCCGGCGGCGCGCGCGATCCCCTGCAAGGCGCCGATCTGATAGATCACGTCGGCGGTCAGTTCCGCACTGGTCACGTCCATCGGACGCCGCCCGAAGCCCACCCGGTCGGGATAGGAGACATGTGCCCCCACCGCCACGCCCCGCGCCGCCGCCTGCGCCACGGTCGCGCGGATGGTCAGCGGATCGCCCGCGTGAAAGCCGCAGGCGACGTTGGCGGAACTGACGATCTCCAGCATCGCCGCGTCGTCGCCCATGGTCCAGGCGCCATAGCCCTCGCCCAGGTCGCTGTTCAGGTCGATGGTTCGCATGTGGTCCTCCTCACAAGCCCAGGAAGGCGAAGATCGGGCCGATGGACCGATACCCCATATACCAGGTCAGCGCGCAGACGATGGCGCTGAGGATCAGCAGCGGCCGGTTATAGCGGTGCCCGCCCATCAGGTCGGACCGCGCGAAGCCGACATAGGTGAAGATCGTCAGGCCGATGGGCAGGATCAGCCCGTTGAAGCCGCCGACAAAGACCAGCAGCGCGGCGGGCGCGGTGCCGATGGCGACGAACACGGCCAGCGACACCCCGATGAAGATCACCGTGGCGATGTTGCGGCTGCGCTCGGTCATCTCCATGAAGGCCACCAGGAAGCTGACCGAGGTATAGGCCGCGCCGATGACCGAGGTGATGGCCGCCGCCCACAGCACCACGCCGAAGATCCGCATCCCCCAGTCGCCAAGGGCCGCGGCGAAGGCCTGCGCCGCCGGGTTGGCCGCCTGGCTGGACAGATCCAGCGTCACGCCCGAGGCGACGACGCCCAGGATCGCCAGGAACAGCACGAAGCGCATCACGCCGGTGACGGCGATCCCGGTCAGGGATGCGCGGGTGACGGCGGCCAGGTGCTGTTCGCCGACCAGGCCCTTGTCCAGCAGCCGGTGCGCGCCGGAATAGGTGATATAGCCGCCCACCGTGCCGCCGACGATGGTGGTGATGGTCGGAAAGTCGATCACGGCCGGAAAGATCGTCTGGCGCAGCGCCTCGCCCACCGGCGGGTTCGAGGTGACGGCGACGATCAGCGTCATCACGATCATCAGGATGCCCAAGCCGATCAGCGACCGGTCCAGCAGCAGCCCGGCCCGCTTCGACAGAAACACCCCGATCGCCAGCAGGGCCGAGATCGCGCCGCCGATCTTCGGATCCAGGCCGAACATGGCGTTCATCCCCAGCCCCGCCCCGGCGATATTGCCGACGTTGAAGGCCAGCCCGCCGATCATCACCAGCACCGCCAGCAGATAGCCCGAGCCGGGGATCGCGGCATTGGCGGTTTCCGACGCGTTCTTCCGGGTCAGCGCGGTGATCCGCCAGATGTTCAGCTGCACCACGAAGTCGATCAGGATCGAGGCCAGGATCGCGAAGGCGAAGGCCGCGCCCAGCTTGGCGGTGAAGGTCGCGGTCTGGGTGATGAAGCCCGGCCCGATGGCCGAGGTCGCCATCAGGAAGATCGCCGCCAGCAGCCCGCCCCGCAGGGTGGCAGTGGTGGCCGTGGGAACGGCGGTGGCATTCATCAGTCATGCTCCTGCTGCAAGGGAGGGTGGCGCTTTCGGAATGTTTGAAAAAGTGAAGCCAGCGCGACAGGCTGTCAACGTTTATTTGACACTTGTGGTATGATTGTTGAACAAACCATTTTAAGAGAGCCTTTGAAACGGGCAGATGATGCCGAGGCAGGGCGGGGTTTGTCCGCCAGGAAGACCTCGAAAAGCCCCTGATTCGCCCTGGATCGCCTTGCCTGTCCTGCCGGGGCCGTCCATCCTGGGTCGGGGAATGCTGGGGGGAAGATGAGGACCGACCTGACCGGGCTTGCCGAGGAAACGGCCTCGCGGCTGCGCAATGACATCACCGGCGGCGCCTTGCCGCCGGGTCGGCGGCTGTCGGAAACCCGGCTGGCCGCCGATCTGGGCGTGTCGCGCAATACCCTGCGCGAGGTGTTCCGCCTGCTGACGCGCGAGGGCCTGCTGTGCCACGAACCCAATCGCGGGGTGTTCGTCGCGGTGCCCTCGATGGCCAGCATCGTCGACATCTACCGCGTGCGGCGGCTGATCGAGGTGCCCGCCCTGGCCCATGCCTGGCCCCGGCACGAGGCCGTGGCGCAGATGCGTCTCGCCGTCGAAAAGGCCCGCGCCGCGCGCGAGATCCAGGACTGGCGCAGGGTCGGCAGCGCCAATATGGAATTCCACGCCGCCATCGTCGCGCTGACCGACAGCGCCCGGTTGCAGGGATTCTTTGCGCAGATCATCGCGGAATTGCGGCTGGCCTTCGGGCTGCTGGACAGTCCCGAACGGCTGCACGAACCCTATATCGACCGCAATGCCCAGATCCTGGACTTGCTGATCCAGGGCCAGCAGGCCCAGGCGGCGGCCATGCTGGCGGGGTATCTGGACGACTCCGAACGCGTGGTGCTGGCCGCTTTCGCCCGGCTGGGCTGAGGCGCGTCAGCCCGCGCTTGCCAGCATCCCCTTGTCCTCCGCCAGGGTCGCGGCAGCGGGGTCGGGCAGGCGAAAGCGCACCATCTGCCGCCCGGCGCCCAGCTTGGTGACCGCCCAGCCCAGCAATTGCCCCTGCGGTCCGGCCATCAGCCCGGTGTCGCGCAGCCCCGCCTCGGCTTGGGTCAGCCGCGCGGCCAGGGCCGCGACACCCGGTCCCGCCTCGGCCGGGGCCTGCCAGCAGGCCAGCGCCTCGGCCAGGCTTCCGGCGCCGGGCCACAGCTCGCGATAGGGGCGGTTCGACATGATCACCTGCCCGCCTGGGCCGAACACCGCCACCGCGTCGCCCAAGCCGTCCAACACGCTGTGGCCCAGCGTCATTTCGGCACGGAAGCGGCGCGTCAGGCTCATTTCCGAGGTGATGTCCTCGAACAGGAAGGCCACGGCGCCGTCGGGATGCGGCCTGCCGGTCACGCGATAGGTCTGGCCGCCCGGCAGGGACCATTCCTCGACATGGTGGCCGGTGGCCGCGGCGCTTTCCAGATTGCTCATCTGCTGGCGCCAGCTTCGGAAATCCTTGGGTTCGGGGACCATCCGCAGTTCGCGCAGCTTGTCCAGAAGGTCGAACAGCGTCGGCCGCGCGGTCAGGAAGCCGGTCGGCAGGTTGGTCAGGTCGATCAGCGCCGGGTTGAACAGTTGCAGATGCCGCTGCCGGTCGAAGATCGCCAGGCCGATGGGCAGGTCGGCAAAGGTCTTGGTCAGGGTCTGGACGAATTCGCGCAGGGACCGTTCGGCGCGCACGGCGGCATCGGCGGGCAGGGCGAACATCATCGTCTGGTCGCCGATCGGGTGGCTGTGGCAGTCGTACCAGAACACCGCCCCGTTCTGCGTCAGCGAGGCGCGCCGCGTCCGCGTCCCGGCACCGGGCACGGGGCGCGGCGAATCCAGCAGGCGCGGCAGGGGCCAGCCGATGGGTTCGTCCGCCTGCGCCTCGGCCTTGCGCAGATAGGCGGCGTTGGCCCAGGTGACGCGTTCCTCGGCATCCTGGCGCCAGACCAGCATCGGCGTCTGGTCCAGCGACCGGCGCAGCAGGTCCAGCTCCTCCTCCATCGCCTGCTGGGACATCGAATCGACGACGATGCCCGCATATTCGGCCTGGGGGTCGGTGATGGTGATCCGCAGCAGGTCCGAATCGATCTGTTCGACCAGCAGCCGCAGGGTGGCGCTGCCGGTGCCGGACTGGCCCAGGCATTCGAATCGGCCCGCCCGGCCGATCCGCGACAGCCCGGCGATCGCCTCGGGAAAGCGCGGGCCGATCCATTGCAGCAGCCGGGTCCATTCGCTTTCGGGCGCGGAGATGCGGTCCAGCAGCGCGCGGGCGGGCGGCGTCGCGTCCACCAGGCGCTGGCCCCGGAACAGCAGCACCATCGGCTTCAGGCTGCCGTCCAGTCCTTGTGGCAGGCGCGGCCCGCGCTGCCCCGGACCCCTGTCCCACCACCGCAGCAGCGCGACCGCCAGCAGGACCGAGACGGTGCCCGTCGAGACCGCCAGCAAGACCAGCCCGATACCGTGCAGGGACATCAGAAGCTCCTTCGCGTTTGGCCGACCTTAAAGCGAAGGGGCTTAACGAACAGTTAAAAACGTCATGTCATCCGGGGATTGTCGCCCAGGGCCCCGCGCGCCTCGACGGCGATCCGGTCCAGCGGCCAGCGGACGGTCACGACCGCGCCCGGCCCGCCATTGCCGAAATCCAGCCGCGCGCCCGACCGTTCCAGCAGCGTCTTGGCGATGAACAGGCCCAGGCCCATCCCGTCATAGCCCGCGCGCTGCGGCCCGCCGCGCTTGCTGGTCAGATAGGGATCGCCGATCCGCGCCAGCAGCGCGGGCGGATAGCCGGGACCGTCGTCGCGGATCGTCACCGCCAGCCAGCCGTCGCGGGCCTGCGATTCGATCACCACGCGGGCGGCGGCGAAATCGACGGCGTTCTGGATCAGGTTGCGCAGCGCGTGGATGATGGCGGGGTCGCGGCGGATATCGGGGCCGTCGGCGCGGATCTCGACCACGGGGCCGCGTCCGGCATGGGGTTCGGCGGCGTCCTCCAGCACGGTGCGCAGGGGGGCGCTGCGCAGGTGCAGGTCGTCCTTGCCCGCCCGGCCCATGCTGCGCAGGATGTCGCCGCAGCGCACCGCGGAATCGCGCAGCGCGATGGCGTCGGCTTGCAGGTCGGGGCGGTCGTCCAACTCGTCCGCAAGCTCGGCCGCGATCAGCTTGATGGTGGCCAGGGGGGTGCCCATCTCGTGCGCGGCCGCCGCCACGACGCCGCCCAGATGTTGCAGCCGCTGTTCGCGCGCCAGGGCCATCTGCGTCGCGAACAGCGCGTTCGAGGTCGCCTGCAATTCCGCCGTCACCCGATGCGCATAGCCGGCGAAGAACACCACCCCGATCATCAGCGCCGCCCAGTGCCCCAAGGCCAGGACCGGCGCCAGCATCAGCTCGCCCCCGCCCGCGTCATGCAGGGGCAGCGCAAAGCGCGACGCCAGCGACACCAGGATCATCGTCGCCAGGCCCAGGGCCACCGTCTGGCGCCTGTCCAGCGATGTCGCGGCCACCGTCACCGGCGCCAGGACCAGCAGCGCGAAGGGATTGGCCAGCCCCCCGGTCAGCGCCATCAGGGCCGAAATCTGGATCACGTCGAAGGTCAGATGCACCACCGCCAGCCGGGCCGAGGTGCGGCGCCGGGGCCACAGCCCCTGCCACAGGTTCAGGGCGGCGGCGGCGGCGATCAGCGCCAGCACGGGGACGATGGCGAAACCGATGCCCATCAGATGCGCGACCACCACCGCCGCCGTCTGCCCGGCGATCGCGAACCACCGCAGCAGGACCAGGGTCCGCATCCGGATCGGCTCGGCCTGGATAGCTGGGCCGGAGGGAGGGGCGACGGGGTCGGGCATGGGGTCCGAAAGGGGGGGGGTGCGACGTTGCGGATCTTGATACGCGGGGCGGGATGGGCGATCAATGCGCCGCTTCGGGCGCAATGAAGGAGGTTGATCATGGCCGACCGCAAAATCCTGCTGATCGGTTGCGTTGCAGCCCTGGCCCTGCTGGGGGCGGGCGGCGCCTGGCTGGCAAGCCGCGACGGCGGCGACCGCTTCGCCCGATGCAGCGCCGGGACGGTCGCGGGCGGCATGGACAGCTTCGGCACCGACTTCACCCTGACCCGCCAGGACGGGCAGCGCGTCACGGCAGACCAGGTCTTCACCAAACCCTCGCTGCTGTATTTCGGCTATACCTTCTGCCCGGATGTCTGCCCCCTGGACAGCGCGCGGAATGCCGAGGCCGCGGCCCTGCTGGCCGAACGGGGCAAGGATGTGCAGACGGTCTTCATCACCGTCGATCCGGGCCGCGACACGCCCGAGGTGGTGGCCGATTTCACCAGCCTGTTTTCCGACGACATGATCGGCCTGACCGGATCCGAGGATGAAATCGCCGCCGTCAACAAGGGCTGGCGGAATTACTACAAGGTCAATGACCAGGAGGACCAGGAATATTACCTGGTCGATCACATGACCAATACCTATCTGGTCCTGCCCGGAAACCAGACCGTCGCCTTCTTCCCGCGCGACACCGCGCCCGAGGCGATGGCCGAGCGCGTCGGCTGCTTCGTGGATGCCCTTGGCTGAGAAGTGATTGCCCCCGACCCGTCCTTGCGGCAGTGTTGCCGTTTACCCAAGGTCGGATACGCGGATGATGGAACACGACAACTTTGCCCAGCCGGATCCTGGTCCCGATCCGTCGCTTCTGCTGGTGGACGACGACGAAATCTTCGTGACGCGGCTGGCCCGCGCGATGGAAAAGCGCGGCTTCGCCACGCGCACCGCCCTCAGCGTCGCCGACGCCCTGGCGATGATCCGCAGCCAGCCGCCCGCCTATGCGGTGGTCGACCTGCGGCTGGAGGACGGCAACGGCCTTGACGTGGTCGAGGCGCTGCGCGACCTGCGGGCCGACGCGCGCATCATCGTGCTGACGGGATACGGGGCCATCGCGACCGCCGTGGCGGCGGTCAAGATGGGCGCGACGGATTATCTGGCAAAGCCCGCCGACGCAAATGACGTTACGTCTGCGTTGCTGTCCAGCGGCGAATCCCTGCCGCCGCCGCCCGATAATCCGATGTCGGCCGATCGGGTCAGATGGGAACATATCCAGCGTGTTTACGAGCAATGCGACCGCAATGTCAGCGAAACCGCGCGGCGATTGCATATGCATCGGCGCACGCTTCAGCGAATTCTTGCCAAACGCGGGCCGCGTTAAAGATATTAAGCGATCTTGTAATTGAAACGCACTTGTATCAAATTGCGAATTAGCAATTCAATACGGATGTAAACGAGATGAACTTTGACCTGGACAAGATGACGCTTAAGGAGCTGCGTGATCTTCGGGGGAAACTGGACCGCGCGATTAACTCTTATGAAGATCGGAAACGCCGCGAAGCCCTGGCGGCGGTCGAGGAAGCGGCGCGCGAGCATGGTTTCAACCTGTCCGACCTGACCGGCGCAAAACCCCGGCGGTCGGGCACGGTCGCCCCGAAATATGCCAATCCCAGCGATCCGACGATGACCTGGACCGGCCGCGGCCGCAAACCCCGCTGGGTCCAGGAAAGCTTGGATGGCGGCAAGCAGTTGGACGACCTGCTGATCTGAGCGCCGTTTTGCGAAGGCCGCCCCGCGCTGCGGACGGCCTGGATCAGGCGGGATCGTCTGCCGTTTCCATCAATGCGTGAAAACGATCCAGAAACGCCGCCCGCGCCTGCGTCGGGGGGCGCAATTGGATATGCAGGACAGACATAATGGCGTCGTTTTGCAAGGGAAACAGGCGCCGGGCCTCGGCTTCGCTGAAACCGGCGATTTGAACGGCCTCCAGCCGCGCTGAAATCCGGTCGGCGGTCTTGATTTTCGTCTTGATGGCCGGAGGCAGGGCCGCAGGCAGGCCGAAACGGCGGTGAATGGCGGCGGCCAGGCGTTCGTCCATCCGGCCATATTCGGCGCCAAGCGCCGCCTTGACCGGGGAAATCATGTCGCCGATCACATATTCGGGGGCGTCATGCAACAGCGCGGCCAGTTTCCAGCGGGCCTCCACCCCCGGATTCAGGCGCCCCAGGATATCTTCCACCAGCAGCGAATGTTCCGCGACCGAATAAGGCCAGTCGCCCTGCGTCTGGCCGTTCCAGCGGGCGACGAAGGCCAGCCCGTGGGCGATGTCGGTGATCTCGATATCCAGCGGCGTCGGATCCAGCAGATCCAGACGCCGGCCCGACAGCATCCGCTGCCAGGCGCGGCGCGGTCGGGCGGCCATGGCCGGTCAGGACAGCCGCTGATCCGCCGGGGCGCCCGCCTGCTGGGACTGCGCCCGGCGCGCCAGTTCCTGGCGATACAGGGCCAGGAAATCGACCGGGTCCATGTTGAAGGGCGGGAAGCCCCCGTCGCGCGTCAGGTCCGAAATGATCCGCCGCACGAAGGGAAACAGCATCCGTGGGCATTCGATCATCAGGAACGGGTGCATCTGGTCTTCGGGCACGCCCTCGATCAGGAACACCCCGCCATAGTCCAGCTCGGCCAGAAACAGGGTCGAATTGTCGCCCTTGTTGGTCGAGGTGACGCGGAATTTCGAGATCACCTCGTACTGGTTGTCGCCCGCGCGCTTGCGGGCGTCCAGGCTGACCTGGACGGTGATCTCGGGCTGGACCTCGCCCTGGGGCGCGCCCTTGGTCGCCACCGCGTTTTCAAAGGACAGGTCGCGGATATACTGCGCCAGGATCTGCATCCGCACCTGCGCGGCTGCGGGCGCGGCGCCGTTCGGGTTGGTTTCGTCGGCCATGGGTCTTTCCTTGAAGGATCGCTGTCGGCCGCTTTCTATCAGGCGCGGGCCACGGCCTCAATGCCGCGTCCAGCCGGAATTGCCGCGCGGCGCAGGGCGGCCGTCATCGTCGGCCAGATCCTCGGGCAGGTCCACCGGCGGACGAGGGTTGCGGACGGGGCGCGCGTCCTCGACCACGTAATCCGCGTCGATCACCCCGTCGGCATAGGGCGGGCGATGGGTTTCCCGCCGGGTCATGTGGACGGTCGTGACCCGCATCCGCCGCGACGCCTGGCGCATGATCAGGTCGCGCACCGGCGGGATCAGCAGCAGCAGCCCGATGGCGTCGGTGAAGAAGCCCGGCACGATCAGCAGGACGCCCGCCAGGATCCGCATCATCCCATGGGCCAGCGGCCGGGACGGGTCGCGCAACTCGGCCAGGCTGCGCTGCGCCTGCACCCAGGCCTGGTTGCCCTGGCTGCGGATCACCGCCACGCCCAGCACGAAGGCCAGCACCACCAGGGCCAGCGTCGCCCAGACCCCGATCAGCCCGCCCACCTGAATGAACAGCGCGATCTCGACGATCGGCAGCAACACGAACAGCCACAACAACCACATGCGGATTCCCCTTTCGGGCCGGGGATAACTGGACTTGCCCCGCCCTGATCCCTACATAATGGCGCAGATCGCAGATACCAGCCAAGACGGATATGAGGCCCATCGCATGAATAACCCGCTGTTGCAGTTGCTTGTCCTGGCAGGGATCGCGATTTTCCTGATCCTGCGGCTGCGCAATGTCCTGGGCACGCGCGGCGGGTACGAGCCTCCTCAGGTCGATGCCCCCGAAGCGCCGCGCCCGCGCTTCGACGTGATCGAGGGTTCCGCGACCGAGGAGGATCAGGACATCCTGGACCACGCGCCGGCGGGCAGCGCCTCGGCCGACGCCCTGGCCGCGATGAAGGCGGCCGAGCCGTCCTTCGGGGTGACGGATTTCCTGAACGGCGCGAAATCGGCCTATGAGATGATCCTGATGGCCTTCGAACGCGGCGACCTGTCCGAGGTGCGGGCCTTCCTGGCCGAACCCGTGGCCCAGGCGTTCCAGTCGGTCATCGACGCCCGCGCCGCCAATGGCCAGACGGTGACGGCCCAGTATATCGGCACGCGCGAGACCGCCCTGGCCGGGGCGGAATACGACCGCGACACCGGCATGGCCGAGATTTCGGTCCGGTTCGTGGGCGAACTGATCGCCGCGACCCGCGACGCCGACGGCACCGTCATCGAGGGCGATCCCAGGGCGTCGCGCAAGCAACGCGACACCTGGACCTTTGCCCGCCGCATGGGTCAGGACGATCCGAACTGGCAATTGGTCGCGACCGGCTGATGGCCCGGCGCCGGGGCCTGACCCCCGAGGACCGCGAACTGTGGTCGCGCGTCGCCCGCAGCGCCGTGCCGCTGCATCCCGAACGCCCCCGGCCCGCCGCCGATCCCGACATCCGCCCGGCCTCCAAGCCGCCGATGCCGCCGCGCGCGCCCCTGGCCGATTTCAGCATCGGCCAGACGGACCGGGCACATGCCGCCGCGCCCCTGCCGCACTTCCCCTCGCCCGCGCAGCGGCTGTCGCAGCAGCCCCTGCGCATGGATCACAAGGTCCATCGCCGCATGGCCCAGGGCAAGATCGCCCCCGAGGCGCGGCTGGATCTGCACGGCCTGACCCTGGCCGCCGCCCATCCCCGGCTGATCGGCTTCATCCTGTCCAGCCATGCCCAGGGACGGCGGCTGGTCCTGGTCATCACCGGCAAGGGGCGCGGCGATCACGGCCCGCTGCCCACCCGCCCCGGCGCGCTGCGCCATCAGGTGCCGCACTGGCTGCACATGCCGCCCTTGGCGCCCGTGGTCCAGCAGGTGACGGCCGCGCATTACCGGCACGGGGGCGAGGGGGCCTATTACGTCTATCTGCGCAGACAGACGGAAGAGCGGGGCGGCTAGAAGGCGGGCGACAGCACCACCTGCACCGCCTGTTCGATCCGGCTGACCGCGCCGCCGATCGGGTCGGGACCGGACCCGCCCCGGTCGGGCAGGATCCGGTCCAGGTCGCGGGTCCGCGCCAGGATCCTTTGCAGGGCCGGGGAATTGGCCACGTTGAAATGGCCATAGCCGGTGTCGAAGGCGCCGGTATCCACCACCACGACATTCAGGTCCGCCACCGGCCGCGCATCGGGAATATTGCCCAGCCGCAGCGGCTCGTCCGAGATCAGCGCCGACAGTTGCAGCGCCCGGTCGCGGGGCGAGGTCATGATGATGAAGGGTTCCGGCAGGCGCCCGATGGCGCTGACCTGGGACCGGAACAACCGCAGATCCAGGTCGGGCGAGATCAGGATCACCGAATTGATCTGGTCAAGAAGGTCGCGCCGCCCCGACAGCGCCATCTGGCGCAACCCCTCCATCAGCAGCTGCCCGCCCATGGAATGCGCCATCAGCACGATCCGGCCCCGGCCCCGCGCCTGCGCCAGCAGGTCGATCACCTGCACCAGCCCGTCGCGGGAATACAGCGCCGCGTCCCGGTCCCCGGAATAGGCATAGGGCTTCATCTGCGAGGGCCAGGAAAAATGCGCGTGGATTCCCGGCAGTTGCAGGTCATGGGCCAGTTGCGCGCTGCGATAGACCCCTTCGGCGAAGCTGTAGTTATAGCCATGCACGAACAGGATGATGTCGCGGTCGTCCGGCGCGCGCCGGGCCAGGTCGCGTTCGATGGCGCGGCGGAAGGCCGCCGCATCGGCCAGGCGGCCGCCGCCGCTGATCAGGAACTGGCTGTCGGGATCGCCGTCGGACCGGGGATAGGCCAGGATGCCCGGCCCCCGGTCCACCGGAACCGACACGTCGAGGCGCGAATACCAGGGCTGCGGCAGGTGTTGGCCCGACAGGCTGCGCTGCGAGGCGACCCAGATCGTTTCCGCGATGGGCGGCTGGAACCCCGGCGGCGCCATGACCAGGGCGCCGCGCGGCGCGCAGGCCGCGAGGATCAGGACGAAGGTCAAAAGAAGATGCCGCAAACGCCACCTTTACGGAAACGGTTGCGGCAAACCTGTCAGAGAAATGCCCGCGGGACCAGTCCCCGCGCGCCTAGCCGTAATTGGCCTTCGGCCCCATGAAATACCAGATGATCAGCCCCACCACCGGCAGGATCGCGATCAGGGCGATCCACAGGATCTTGGTGCCCAGACTGACATTCGTGTTGATGACCGAGGCGATGGCCCAGACATCCAGCACGAAGACGATGATTCCAAAGACGTAACCCATGTCGCCCTGTCCCCTTGTTCCGCTTGGCCAACCCTAGACCGGGCCGGGCGGTTCCGTCAAAGGACGTAACGCGACAGATCCGTCGACCGCGCCAGGTCGCCCAGATGGCGTTCGACATAGGCCGCGTCGACCTGGACCGTCTCGCCGCCCTTGTCGGGGGCGCTGAAGGACAGTTCCTCGAACACGCGCTCGATCACGGTATACAGCCTGCGGGCGCCGATGTTTTCCACCGCCGCGTTCACTTCGGCGGCGATGCGGGCCAGCGCCGCGATGCCGTCGTCGGCAAAGCCCACGGTGACGCCCTCGGTCGCCATCAGGGCGGTGTATTGCCGGGTCAGGGCGTTGTCGGTCTCGGTCAGGATGCGGATGAAGTCATCCTCGGTCAGGGCGCGCAATTCGACCCGGATCGGCAACCGGCCCTGCAATTCCGGCAGCAGGTCGCTGGGCTTGGCCACATGGAACGCGCCGCTGGCGATGAACAGGATATGGTCGGTCTTCACCGGGCCGTATTTGGTGCTGACGGTCGTGCCCTCGATCAGCGGCAGCAGGTCGCGCTGCACGCCTTCGCGGCTGACATCGCCGCCGCGGGCGTCGGATCGCGCGCAGACCTTATCGATCTCGTCGATGAAGACGATGCCGTTCTGCTGCACGGCCTCAAGGGCCGCGGCCTTGACCGCGTCGTCGTCCAGCAGCTTGTCGGCCTCCTCGGCGATCAGCAGGTCATAGCTTTCGGCCACGCTGACCTTGCGCCGCACGCGCCGCCCGCCAAAGGCCTTCATCAGCCCCGACAGGTCCATCATCCCGCCCAGGCTGGCGCCGGGCTGGCCGGGGATCTCCATCGCGCCCAGCGGGTTCGAGGTGTCCTGCACCTCAAGCTCGATCACGGTGTCGTCCAGCTCGCCCCGCTTCAGCTTGTCGCGGAACATCTGCCGGGTGCCGTCGCGGGCGTCCTTGCCGGCCAGGGCCTCGATCACGCGATCCTCGGCCGATTTGTGGGCGCGGGCCTTGACGGCCTCGCGCATCCGGTCGCGGGTGTCGATCATCGCGGCGTCGGTCAGGTCGCGGATGATCTGTTCCACGTCGCGGCCGACATAGCCGACCTCGGTGAACTTGGTCGCCTCGACCTTGATGAAGGGCGCGTTCGCCAGCTTGGCCAGGCGGCGGCTGATTTCCGTCTTGCCGACGCCGGTCGGGCCGATCATCAGGATGTTCTTCGGGTATACCTCGTCGCGCAGGTCGTCGCCCAACTGCTTGCGGCGCCAGCGGTTGCGCAGCGCCACGGCCACGGCGCGCTTGGCGTCCTTCTGGCCGATGATGAAGCGATCCAGTTCGGATACGATCTCGCGCGGGGTCAGGTCGGTCATGGGTCTGCCTTTGTGGTCTGTCCGGCAGATATATGTTCAGGCCGGAAATTTGAAGGGCGGCGGAACAGCGCGGCGGCCCACGGGCGGGTCAGGAAGCCGGATCCGCCTCGTGCCGCATCAGCAGGCAGCCGCCGGTGCGGCCAAGGAATTCCGGGATCGGCCGGAACCCCGCCTTTTCATAGGCCCGCACCGCCCGCAGGTTGGCGGCATCGGGGTCAATCAGGATCGTCCGGTGCCCCTCGGACCGCAGCAGGGCGACGAAGGCCGCCAGCGCGCCAGAGCCGAGGCCGCGCGACAGCAGGTCCGCAGGGCCGATGGACAGATCGACCCCCACGGCATCGTCGGGCAGGGCCATCACCCAGGGCGCATCCGTGATCCAGGGGTCCACCCGCGCATCCGCGATGCGCCAGACCTGGACATAGCCCACGGGCTGGCCGTCCAGCCGGAACAAGAAGGGCCGCGTGCTGTCGCGGCCCTCGATCATGTCGCGGATAGAGCCAAGCTCGGTTTCGGCGTCGTCCCGCCACCAGTCGCGCCAATGCGGCTGCGCCAGCCAAGCCGCCAGCAGCGGCAGGTCCGCTGTGGTGACCGGCGTGAAGGAGATGTCAGCCGCCAATGACCTCGACCGTCAGGTTGCCGTTGGTATAGACGCAGATATCCGCCGCGATGGCCATCGCCTTGCGGGCCACGGCCTCCGCGTCGCCGCCGCCTTCCAGCAGCCCGCGCGCGGCGGCCAGGGCGAAGTTGCCGCCCGATCCGATGGCGGCCACGTCATGTTCGGGTTCCAGAACGTCGCCCGCGCCGGTCACGACATACAGCCCCTGCCCGTCGGTGACGATCAGCATGGCTTCGAGGTTGCGCAGGTATTTGTCCATGCGCCAGTCCTTGGCCAGGTCGACGCAGGCGCGCTGCAACTGGCCCGGCGCGGCCTCCAGCTTCTTTTCCAGCCGCTCCAGCAGGGTAAAGGCATCCGCCGTCGATCCGGCAAAGCCCACCACCACGTCGCGCCCGCCGGGGCTGAGGCGGCGCACCTTGCGGGCGGTGCCCTTCATCACCGTGGGGCCGACGCTGACCTGTCCGTCGCCCGCGACCACCACCTTGCCGCCGCGCCGGACCGCTAGGATCGTGGTGCCGTGCCAGCCGGGGAATCTGTCATCTGCCATCGGGATCTTCCTTACCGTTCGGCTTGCAGATATGGCCGCGTCCCCGGCTTCGCAAGCCGGCTGTCCGCGGCCATGAAAAAGGGCGGCCGGCCCATGCAAGGCCGCCGCCCCTTCACCGGCGGGGACAGGTCAGATCGATTCGTCGATCCAGCTTTTCAGCGCGGCCTTGGGGGCGGCGCCCATGCGGTTCGACACGACCTCTCCGCCCTTGAACAGGAACAGGGCCGGGATGCCGCGCACGCCCAGGGCGGCGGCCTGTTCGGGGTTTTCGTCCACATTGACCTTCACGATCTTCACACGGCCCGCATATTCGGCGGACAGTTCTTCCAGGGCCGGGCCGATCTGCTTGCAGGGGCCGCACCATTCCGCCCAGAAATCCACCACGACCGGGGTGTCGGACTGACGGACTTCGCTGTCGAACTGGTTGTCGTTGACATGCACGGTGGCCATGCTTTCGCTCCTTCATGGGTGCCGGCGGGAATGCGGCAAGGCTGGTCTCTACAGCTAAGAAGCCATGGCGCGCCGGTCAAGGGCGGCCATGACCTGATCCAGGACCGGGTCGGGGATCGGCATCAGGCGGCGGGCGGCGGTCCACAGCACCGCGATCCGCACCGGACGGGCGGGCCAGATCATCCGCAGCGCGGCGCGATAGGCGGCCATCTGGCGCAGGATCCCTTCGGGCGTGTCCTCGGGGCGGTCGGGCACGACGGCGTTCGATTTATAGTCCACGGCCAGGATCCGGTCGTCGGTGACGATCAGCCGGTCGACGGCGCCATGGATCATGCCCAGGACCGGCAGAGGCGCGGTCAGCGCGACCTCGGACAGGATCTGCGCGCCGGGACCGGGCGTCATGATCCCCGCCAGGTCGGGGGCGGTGATGACCGCCGCCGCCTCGGCCAGCAGATCCGCCAGTTCCGCCGCGTCGGGCAGCCCGCCATCGGCCCCCGCCAGCAGGGCGCGCGCGCGCTGCGGCCAATCGGCGGGCGGCAGGTGCGGCAGGCGTTCCAGCAGAAGATGCAGCCGGGTGCCGCGCAGCATGGCCGCCGTCGGATCGCCGTCCCCCTCCGGGCCGCCGATCACCTTGGCCCCGCCCAGGGCAGTGGCGGCCACGGCCCGCAGGCGCGGCGGCGGCGGCGGGGCGGGGCGGTCGGACCAGTCGGGGCGGCGCACCGGCGGCGCGGGCGCGCGCGCCAGGCTGACCGGCAGATCGGGCCAGTCGCCGAAGGACAGGCGCTGCGCGGTGCCGATGCCTTCGATCTCGATGTCGGCGCGGGGCAGGGCGCAGCGTTCGGCGCCGCTGGCGATCATCGAATGCCACGAGTCCAGCCCCGATCCGCAATCGCCCGCCGCCGCCACGATCAGCCAGCTTTCCGCCCGCGTCATCGCCACATACAGAAGCCGCCGCCGTTCCTGTTCCTGGCGCAGCTCGAGGTCGGCCACGGCTTCCGCCACCGGGTCGGGGCGGTCGGCGGCGCTGCCGCGCCAGGCGGGCCGGTCGTCCAGGCGGATCAGCGGCTGGCCGCGCCCGGCCCGGCGCCTGCGGGTTTCGGGCAGGATCACCACCGGGCTTTCCAGCCCCTTCGATCCGTGGACCGTCATCACCCGGATCAGCCCGCCGCCGCCGCCCGGCAACTGCCGCTTGACCTGCACGTCGTCGCGGCCCAGCCAGACCAGGAACCCCGTCAGCGAGGGCGTTTCCACCGCGTCATAGGCCAGGGCCTGCGACAGCAGTTCGTCGATGCCGTCCTCGGCCTCGGGTCCAAGGCGGGCCAGCAGGGCGGCGCGGCCCCCGTGGCGCACCAGCAGCCGAGAGATCAGTTCATAGGGGCGCAGCTGGTCGGCCTTCGACATCAGGTCGTTCAGCACCTCGTAGGCCAGGCGATGCGGCGATGCGCGCAGCCGTTCCCACAGGTAATGCGGCCCCCGGCCTGCCGCCAGGCGATACAGGTCGTCCTCGGTCAGCCCGAACAGGGGCGAGCGCAGGATCGCGGCCAGGCAAAGGTCGTCCTCGGGGGTCGAGACGACAGACAGCGTGGCGGTGATGTCGCGCACGGCCAGTTCGGCGGCCAGCTTCAGCCGGTCGGCGCCCGCCACGGGCAGGCCTGCCGCCTTCAATTCGCGGATCAGGTCGTCGAACAGCCCGGCCCGGCGCTGCACCAGGATCTGGATGTCGCCCGGCCCGATGGCGCGGACCTGGCCGGTCTTGGCGTCGGTGATGGGCGTGCCGACGATGGCCCCGACCTCGCGCGCGACGGCGCGGGCCAGTTGCGTGTCGGCGGCGTTTTCGGCGGGCGCGTCGACCGGCGTCGTCCAGTCGCCGCGGTCGGGCTTGTCGGGTTCGGGCAGCGGCGGCCAGATGTCCACCCGGCCGGGCAGGCTGTCCCGGAAGGCGATGTGGCGGGGCGGGTCGCCCAGGCCCTGCGCGGCGTCGCTCTGGAAGACGGTATCGACCAGCGACAGGATCGCCGGGGACGACCGGAAGGAATGAGCCAGCTCGCGCTGCTGCATGGGCTGGGCCACGGCCTCGAAATCCTGGCGGAAGCGGTCGCGGACCGATTCGAAGACCGCGATGTCGGCGCCCTGGAAGGAATAGATCGACTGTTTCGGATCGCCCACCACGAACAGCGTGCGGGGACGGTCATGCGCGCCCTGGCCGCTGGTGAATTCGTCGGTCAGCCGCCGGATCACCCGCCATTGTTCGGGGCTGGTGTCCTGCGCCTCGTCCACAAGGATATGGTCGATGCCGCCGTCCAGCCGCCACAGAACCCATTGCGCCATGCTGGATTCCTCCAGCAGTTCGGCGGTGCGGCGGATCAGGTCGTCGAAATCCAGCCAGCCCTGCGCGGATTTTTCCACCGCCACCAGCCGGGTGAAGCTGTGGGCGAAGCGGTGCAGGGCCAGGGTCTTCTGCGCCAACGTCAGGCCCAGGGCCAGGGGGCGCGCATCGGCCACGCGGGCCATCAGCGCGTCCAGATCGGCCATGAAGGGCGCGCAGGCGCCCTGGCGCAGGGCCTTGGTCGGGATGTCGCCGATCTTGGGACCGAAGGGGGCCTTGGCGGTCGCGCCGAACAGTAGGCATCTGCACAGCAGATGCAGGTCGGCCAGGCCCGGATCGCGCCAATTGCCTTTGGCAAGCTGTTCGGCCAGCTTGCTGTCCTTGGCGCCGCTGCCCGACAGGATCGGGATCAGCGCGCCCAGCAGGTCGCCCTCGGACCCGTCGAAGGCGCGGGCCAGCAGCGATCCTTCGTCCAGGCCGGGGGGCAGGCCGAAGGACCGCCAGATCGGCGCGGGATCGGGGTCGCGGGCGAAATCGGCCTCGGCCAGGCCCGACAGGAAGCCGTCCAGGTCGTCGCCCGAGACAAGCGAGGTCAGGTCGCGGATCGCCGGATCGCCGTCGGCGGCCATCCGGTCCAGGATCTGCGCGCGCAGCACGCGGGCCGAGCGGTCGTCCAGTTCCCGGAACCCCATCGGCACGCCCGCCTCCAGCGGGAAGCGGCGCAGCAGGGCCGCGCAGAAGCTGTGGATGGTCTGGACCTTCAGCCCGCCCGGCGTCTCGATGGCGCGGGCGAACAGGCGGCGCGCCTCGGCCAGGTCGGGTTCGCGGTCCTCGCCCAGGTCGGCCAGTTCGCGGCGCAGCGCGTCCTCGGGCAGCATCGCCCATTGGCCCAGGCGGCGCAGCAGGCGGTTCTGCATCTCGGTCGCGGCGGCCTTGGTATAGGTCAGGCACAGGATGCGTTCGGGCGCGGTCCCCGCCAGCAGCAGCCGCGCCACCCGGTCGGTCAGCACGCGGGTCTTGCCCGACCCGGCATTGGCCGTGAGCCAGGTGGACCGCAAGGGATCGGCGGCGGCGATCTGGTTCAGGCTGGCTTCATTCATGCGCGTTTCCCTGGTCCACCCCGACCTTCTCGACCTGCGGGGCATCGGCCAGCGACCATTCGCCGAACCGCGCCAGATGATCGTAATCGCCCGCATAGGTGGTCTGTTCGGGCGCCCGCAGCGACGTGAAGCCGGTATCCCCCGCCAGATAGGCCGCGACCAGCCGCAGGAAGCCGTCCCAGTTCTCGTCCTCCAGATCGGGGGAATGGTCGCGGATCTGGGTCTCGCCCTCTCCGCCAAGCTGGATATAGCGGATCCCCGCGACATCCACCGGGCCAAGCGCGTCGAAGCCGCCGCGCCGGGCCATCGCGGCTTCCAGGATCAGCTGCTTGTCGAAGGCCGCGATCTGCTTGTCGGTGGGCGGCTTGCCGGATTTGTAGTCATAGATCATCACCCGCCCGTCATGCAGCAGGTCGATCCGGTCGGGCTTGGCGGTCAGGGTGAAATCCATGCCCCCCAGGGCCACCTTGCCGCGCTTTTCGACGATCACCGGGCGGCCCTCGGCCAGGCGGACCAGTTCGTCGGCCACGATCCGGTCGGCGATCCGCTCCATCCGCGCGGCCCAGAAGGCGCGGGCGGCGGGCCAGGGCACGTCGCGTTCCAGGATCGCGGCGGTCAGGGCCAGGAACCGGGCCTTCAGCGCCGCGTGGGTCATGCCGGGATCCGGCCTGGTGCCCAGCCAGGCCTCGACGATGGAGTGCAGCGTCTGGCCGCGCAGGGCGGCATCGGGTTCGGGGCGCAGGGCGGGCAGCGGGCGCAGGCCCAGGACGCGCTTGGCATAGACCGCATAGGGATCGCGGATCAGCAGCGACACATCCGTCACCGGCAGGTCGCGGAAGGGCGGCGCGGGTGGGATCGGCGCGGGCCGGGCGCAGGGCGGCCGCGCGCGCGCCGGCCGGGACACCGCCGCCGCCAGGGCCAGCCAGGCGTCGCCCCGCGCCCGCATCGCCGCAAGCGCCTGCGGGCCGCCGCGTTCGGGCAGGCCGCCCATCAGGTTGGTCAGCCGGTTCAGCCAGCGGGACGGGATCGTCTCGGCCTCGGCATCGCGGCGGGCGCGGGTCAGGATCACCTGTTCCACCCCCATCGCCTGCTGGAAGTCATGCGCGGCCAGGCCGATCTGGCGTTCCGGCAGCGGCAGCCCGGCGGCCAGCCGCATCTGCCGCGACAGCCAGGGATCGGGCTTGAGCTGCTGGGGCCAGCCGCCTTCGTTCAGCCCCGACAGGATCACCAGGCCGTGGCCGACGATCCGCGCCTCTCGCGGGCCGCGGATATGCAGGTAATGGGCGTCGCCGTCGATCCGCACGGATTGCTGGTGCAGTTCGTCCAGCAGCAGGGCGCAGAAATCCTGCGCGCCCAGATCCGGTCCCTGGGCCGCGTGTTCCGCCAGATGATCCATGGTCGATCGCAGAAGCGAGCCTTCGCGGTCCTGCCACAGCCGGGACGCGGCGGGATCGCCGCCGGGACCGGCGGCAAGCGCATCCGCCAGGGCCAGAAGGTCGCGCAGCCGGTCGGGCAGGGGCCGCGCCGGGCGGTCGGCCGCAAAGGGGGTGATCCGGTCCAGCATAGAGGCCAGCCATTCCGCCCAGGTCTTGCGCAGCGCGTCGCCCCTCGCGGCCCAGTTCCGCAGGCATTCGCCGTCCGGGAAGGCCGGGCCGTTGCGGCGCAGGTCCAGTTCCAGGTCGCGGGCCAGCAGCCGCGCCTCGTTCGCGCCGACCAGGGGCGATCCGGTCAGGGCCAAGGGATGTTTCAGCAGCACCAGCAGGCGGTCGATGCTCAGCGCCTCGCCGAACAGGGCGGCGATCTGGCGCAGGAACAGCCCGTGCGCGGTCAAGGACAGCGGCTGGCCCGCGCTTTCGTCCGGGCACAGCCGCCAGCGGTCCAGCGCGGCCCCGACCCGCCGGATCAGGTTGCCATCCGCCGCGATCAGCGTGGCGGGCGCGTGGCGTTCGGCGCAATCGCGCAGGATCAGGGCGATCACCTCGGCCTCTTGCCCCGGCTGTTCGGTCTCGATCAGGGTCAGCCCCTCGGTCGGCGCGATCAGGTCGGGCAGGCGCGGGCCTTCGGCGATCCACTGGTCGGTGACGGGCGCGGGGCGCAGCGCCAGCGACACCAGCCGGTTGCGGGCGGGCACCGGCGGCAGGGTGGCGGTCCAGCGGGCCGGGCGGCCCAGGGCCTGGATCAGCGGGGCGAAGCGGGCCTGGGGATGATCCTCGACCGCGTGGTCCAGGCCGTCCCAGACCGCTTGCGGCTGGTCGAAATCGAAGCCCGGCAGCACCACCGCGCCTTCGGGCAGGCCGGCCACCGCCTGCATGAACAGCCGCGTGGCGCCATGCGATCCGGTCGATCCGGCGACGATCACCGGCCCGTCGGGCAGGTCCACGCCCCGCGACCAGTCATGCAGCAGGGTTTCCGCAGCCAGCCTCTGGCGCGCGGCGCGGTCCATCGGCGGGCCGTCCAGGTGGAACCGCGCGGCGATGCGCAGGAAGATCAGGGCGTTCTGCCAGTGCCGGGCGTGATCGCCGGTGTCGATGCCCTCCAGCGCGTCGGCGGCCAGGCCCTCGGACTGCATTTCCTGCATCAGATCGGCCAGCGACCGGGCAAGCGCCGCGATGGAATGGCCCGAGGCCAGGTCGGGCCGGGTCTTCAGCAGCCCCGCCACCAGCCGGGCCAGTTGCAGCCGCCGGGCCAGCGGCGCGGCCTCGGGCTGGTTCAGCAGGGCGGGGATGTCCAGGTTCGTGACCGGCAGCAGGCGCGGCAGCAGCAGCGGGCCGCGCAGGTCGAAGGCGCATTTCAGGTCCGCCAGCGTGCGCGCGGCATTGGCATAGATGGTGACGCGGGCCATCGCCTCGGGCGGCTGTCCGGCCATGCGGTCCAGGAAGCCCGCCACGAATTCATGGGCGAAATCGACGCCCGGCGGCAGGGCGAAAAGGCCGCGGAAAGCAGGCTCACGCATCCAGCACCGCCTCGGCCAGGGGGATCGCCTCGGGATAGCCCACGTCGCCCCAGCCGCCCGGATGGACGATGCCGAAGGCCCGGCCCTCGGCGATCAGCAGATCCCACAGGCGGTTCAGCGAAAAGGCGGCCTCGGGGATCCCGGCCAGCCGGTCGGTGCGGATGATCTGCGCGCCGGCATAGACGAAATCGCCCCGGCGGCTGATGCGGCCCGCCGCGTCCAGGCTGAAATCGCCCGCCCCCTGCCGCCCGGTGGCCCGGTCCAGCGGCACCAGCATCAAGAGCGCCTCCATCTCGGCCTGCCAGGCGGCGTTCAGCGCGGCCAGCGGGTTCGGCCCGGTCCAGACCACATCGGGGTTCAGCGTCATCACCGGGCCTTGGCCCAGCAAGGGCAGCGCCTGGCGC
This sequence comes from Paracoccus sp. S3-43, assembly GCF_029027965.1. Lineage (NCBI taxonomy): Bacteria > Pseudomonadati > Pseudomonadota > Alphaproteobacteria > Rhodobacterales > Paracoccaceae > Paracoccus > Paracoccus qomolangmaensis. Next base: position 201,009 of record NZ_CP119082.1, read on the forward strand.
AAGCCGCCGCCGGTGTCCAGGATCGTGCCGGGTTCATCGCTGATCGCCACGTCGCGGCCCGCCAGATGCGCGGCGATCCGGTCGCCCAGGTAATGCGTGTTCACGACCACCGGCCCGGCCCCGGCGTCCCGCCCCAGATCCAGCGCCCGGTCCAGCAGGGTGCGGCCCGCGACCGGGATCAGGGGCTTCGGCAGGGTGTCGGTCAGCGGCCGCATCCGCGTGCCGAGCCCGGCGGCAAAGATCATCAGCGGGCGCATCGGGCGCGGATCCTTTCGACAACGGCGGCGTCGGGGGCGGGCAGGGCGTGGACCGCCCGCGCCAGCGGGGCCAGCGCCGGATGGGCGAGGTTGCGCCCGACATATCCCCAGACGCGCGGCATGAAGTCCAGATATCGCGGCTTGCCGTCGCGCAGGCACAGCCGGGTGAAGATGCCCAGGATCCGCAGGTTCCGCTGCGCCCCCAGCAGCGCATAGGCGGCGCGGAATCGCCGGGCGTCCATGCCGGTCGCGGCCAGATAGCGGCTGACGCAGGCGGCCTCGATGGCGGGGTCGACGTCGCGCCGCGCGTCCTGCAGCGCGGACACCAGGTCATAGGCCGGATGGCAGGTCACCGCGTCCTGATAGTCGATCAGACCCAGAGGGGCGTCGCCGCGCCAGACCAGGTTCTCGGCATGGAAATCGCGCAGGGACAGGACCGGGGGGATGTCGGCGGCAAGGTCGGCATGAAGCCGGGCGATCAGGGGGGCGATGTCCTGACCCCCCGCCGCGCCCGCCGCCTGGGGATACCACTCCGCGAACAGGCCCACCTGGTCGGCAAGCGTCGGCCCATCCAGCGGCGACACGAAATCCGGCACCGGATGGCGGTGCAGATCGACCAGCAGATCCGCGATCCGGTCATAGATCGCGGGGGCCAGCGCCGGGTCGCGTTCCAGCACGCGGGCGACCAGATCGTCGCCCAGATCCTGAACAAGCAGCAGCCCCGCCGCCGGATCCTGCGCCAGGATCGCGGGCGCGCCGAAGCCGTGGCCGCGCAGCCAGCCGGTCATCGCCAGGAAAGCCGCGCAGCCGCCCGAGGGATCGTCCATCAGCACCGCGCTGCCCCGCTTCCCGACCAGCCGGAAATAGCGCCGGGCCGAGGCGTCGCCGGCCAGCGGCACCACCCGCGCATCCCCCCATCCCGCCCGCGCCACGAACCCCGCGCGGGCGGCGATGCGGGCGGCGTCCGGGGCGATCAGGGTGATGTCGCGCAGATCCGGGTCGGCCTGGGCGGCGATGGCAACGGTGATCGCGCCGTCCGGCAGGTGCTCCAGCCGGTCGGGCCATTCGATCAGGCAGATGGCGTCGGTCAGCGCCTCGTCCAGGCCCAGTTCGGCCAGTTCGGACGGATCGGTCAGGCGATACAGATCGGCGTGCCAGATCTCGGTGCCCAGCGGGTCGTCATAGGTCTGGACCAGCGTGAAGGTCGGGCTGGGCACGTCCTCGGCCGCCTCGCCCTGACGGGCGCGGATGAAGGCGCGGGCGAAATGAGTCTTGCCCGCCCCCACCGGCCCGTCCAGCAGGATCGTGTCGCCGGGCCGGGCCGTGGCGGCCAGCATCCGTGCCAGGGCGGCGGTCAGGTCTTGGTCTGCGGTCAGGCGCGTCGTCATGGGGCTGTTCTAGCCGCTTCGGCGGGCGGGGGGAACCATCCGTGAACGGACCCCGGTGGCCTTCGGCGCCGAAACCGCTAGACTGCCGGAAAAAGGATTGCTCATGTTCCGCACCCTTGCCCTGACGCTGGCCCTGGCCGGCCCGCCGCCGCGACGCAGGACTATATCCTACCCACCCTGTTCGACGTGACGGGCGTCGTGGCAAGCGATGTCCTGAACATCCGGGCCGAACCGAACGCCCAGGCGACGGTCATCGGCACCCTGGCCCCCGACGCCCGGCGGATCGAGGTGATCGAGGAACGGCGCGGCTGGGGCCGGGTCAACGCGGGTGAGTCGTCGGGCTGGGTCTCGATGCGCCATCTGGCCTATCGCAGCGATGTCTGGCAGCCGGGCGCGCTGCCCGCCGGTTTCCGCTGCCTGGGGACCGAGCCGTTCTGGGACGCCAAGCGCGAAGACGGCGATCTGGTCCTGCGCAGCCCCGAGGATCAGGGGGGCGACCGCCGCCCCGTCCAGGCGGTGCTGGACACGGGCATCTTCCGCGATCCGGCGCGGGTGGTGGTGGCGCGGGACATGACGCTGGTGGCGCAGCCGCGGATCTGTTCGGACGGCATGTCGGACCGGCTTCATGGGCTGTCGGCAACGCTGGTGATCCATGGCGACCGGCCCCGGATGCTGTCGGGCTGCTGCCTGATTCAGCCCTGAAGCGCCGCCTTCAGGTCGCCCGCGATCCGCGCCATCTCCTCGGGCGGCAATTGCGGCGGCGTGGTGAAGCCGTCCGGCCCCTCGCCCAGATAGGCCAGCGAGGTCACGTCATGGACATGATGCATCGGCACGACATGGGCGTGGGCATGGGCGACATGGACGCCGGTATAGACCATCGCCACGCGCGGCACGCCGTAAAGCCGCTTCATCGCGCGGGCCAGTCCCTGCGCGCAGGTGGTGATGCGGGTCGCCAGATCGGGGGGCAGATCCTCGAACCAGACATGATGCGCCTTGGGGATCACCAGGGCATGGCCCGGCCGCACCGGATACAGATCCAGGAAGGCCAGGATATGGTCGTCCTCGTGCAGGACATGGGCGGGCAGTTCGCCCGCCGCGATCCGGCAGAACAGGCAATCTTCGGCGGCCGTCATCAGTTCAGCCCCAGCACGTCCTGCATGTCGTATTCGCCCGGCCCCTTGTCCTGGCCCCAGATCGCCGCGCGGATGGCGCCGCGCGCGAAGATCGCCCGGTCGGTCGCCAGGTGCCGCAGCACGATCCGTTCGCCCTCGCCCGCGAAGATCACGTCATGTTCGCCCACCACGTCGCCGCCGCGGATGGCGGCGAAACCGATGGACCCCGGCACCCGCGCGCCGGTGATCCCCTCGCGCGCGGGGGTGCGCAGGTCGGCCAGGGCAGCGCCGCGCCCCTCGGCGGCGGCCTCGCCCAGCATCAGCGCGGTGCCCGAGGGCGCGTCGACCTTCATGCGGTGATGCGCCTCGACCACCTCGATGTCCCAATCGGTCCCCAGGGCGGCGGCGACCTTGCGGGTCAGGCCGACCAGCAGGTTGACGCCCAGGCTCATGTTGCCCGCGCGGATGATCGGCGCGTGGCGGGCGGCGGCCTTGAGGTAATCCAGATGCGCCTGTTCCAGCCCGGTGGTGCCGATCACATGCACCGCGCGGGCCTGCGCGGTCAGTTCGGCGAAGGCGACCGTCGCGGCGGGCGCGGTGAAGTCGATCACCGCCTGCGCCTGCGCGATCACCGCCACCGCATCGTCGCTGACCGTGACGCCCAAGGGCGCGCCGCCCATCGCCTCGCCCACGTCGCGCCCGATCCACGCATGGCCGGGCCGTTCCAGCGCGCCCGCCAGCCGCACCTCGGGGTTGTCCGCGATCAGCCGGACCAGCATCTGCCCCATCCGCCCCGAGGCGCCGGTGACGACGATCCCCGGCAGGGCGGGCGCGTCGGTGTTCTGCAAATCGCTCATGAGGGCCTCCGCTGGCTGTCCCCCGCGTCATATCCCGTTGCGGCGCGGCCCGCGACCCCCTACATCGGGACGCATGGCACAGAACCGTTTTTCCCATGGCCCCGGCCCCTCGCAGCGCCAGCTTCGCGTGGGCGAGCTGATCCGCCGCACCCTGTCGGACGTGCTGCTGCGCGCCGGCGTGCACGACCCGGATCTCAACCGCCATTCGATCACCGTGGGCGAGGTCCGCACCTCGCCCGACCTGAAGGTGGCGACCGCCTATGTCCTGCCGCTGGGCGGTCACGATGCCGAGGACGCGCTGGCCGCCCTGCGCCGCAACGCGCCCGAACTGCGCCATCTGGTCGCCAAGGCGATGACGCTGAAATACGCGCCGCAACTGCGCTTCCAGCTGGACGAGACCTTCGACCGCATGGACGACACCCGCCGCCTGTTCGCCGAGGAACGCGTGCGCCGCGACGTGGAAGGCGCGGATGACGATTGACCTGCGTCCCCTGGGCGTGGCGGCCGGGATGCTGCTGGCGATGGCGATCCCGGCTGCGGCGGACGGCTGCGGGCGGATAACCCATGACGGCCAGGGCTATGTGGTGTGCGAGGTATCCGCCGATCAGGAACCCGCGCTGCGGCTGTGGCAGGACGGGCCGGACGGCCAGCCCTTGCGCAATTTCAACAATGTCCGCGCCACGCTGGCACAGGGCGAGAGCCTGGCCTTCGCGATGAACGCGGGCATGTATCACGCCGATTACCGCCCGGTGGGCCTGCTGGTCATCGACGGGGAGGAGTTGCAGCCCCTCGTCACCGGCGGCAGCAACGACAATTTCGGGATGCTGCCGAACGGCGTCTTCTGCACCGGCGGCGCGCGGCCCTTCCAGGTGATCGAAAGCCGCACCTTTGCCGCCGCCCGCCCCAACTGCCGCCTTGCCACGCAATCCGGGCCGATGCTGGTGATCGACGGCGACCTGCACCCGCGTTTTCTGGTCGATTCCGACAGCCGCTATATCCGCAACGGCGTCGGCGTGTCGCCCGACGGGCAGAGGGCGTGGTTCGCGATTTCCGACCGGGCGGTGACCTTCCACGAATTCGGGCGGCTGTTCCGCGACGGGCTGGGGGTGCGCGATGCGCTCTATTTCGACGGGTCGATCAGCAGGCTCTATGCGCCGGGGGTGAACCGGGCCGATTTCGGCCGGTCGCTGGGGCCGATCATCGGGCTGGTGGACAGCGCAGGTTGACCTTGCGCGGGCGGCTGGCTATGCCGCCGCCTTCCGTTTGCAAGGGGAGCCCATGGCACGCAAGAAGGGCCGCGACATCAATGGCTGGCTGATCGTGGACAAGCCCGCCGGGGTCGGATCGACCGCGGTGGTGGCCAAGGTCCGCTGGGCGCTGGATGCGAAGAAGGCGGGCCATGCGGGAACGCTGGATCCCGACGCGACCGGCGTCCTGGCCGTGGCCTTGGGCGAGGCGACCAAGACCGTCGCCACCATTACCGACGCGCTGAAATGCTATGACTTCACGGTCACCTGGGGGGCCGAGACGACGACCGACGACGCCTCGGGCGAGGTGCTGCGCCGGTCCGAGGCCCGGCCCGACCGTGCCGCCATCCAGGCCGCGCTGCCCGCCTTTACCGGCCAGATCATGCAGGTTCCCCCGGCCTTTTCCGCCGTCAAGGTCGATGGCCTGCGCGCCTATGACCTGGCGCGTGAGGGCGAGGAACTGGACCTGGCCGCCCGTCCCCTCTGGGTTGACAGCCTGAGCTTGCTGGATTGTGATCACAACACCGCGCGGTTTCAGATGGTTTGCGGCAAGGGCGGCTATGTCCGCTCCATCGCGCGCGACCTGGGCCGCACGCTCGGCTGCCTGGGCCATGTCGCGCATCTGCGCCGCATCTGGTCGGGGCCTTTCGACGCCAGCGAGGCGGTGCCCTTCGACCGCATCGACCGCGAGGCGCAGGACTGGCTCGACGGCCAGCTTCTGCCGCTGGAGGTGGCGCTGGCCGACCTGCCGATGCTGCGCGCCACGCCCGAGGGCGCGGTGCGGATCCGCAACGGCAATCCGGGACAGGTGACGGGCACGGCGGAATGGGGCGATCTGGTCTGGGTCGCGGATGCCAAGGGGCCGGTCTGCATCGGCCGCTATCAGGGTGGCACGGTGCAGCCGGAACGGGTATTCAACCTGTAGCCCGCTTTGGAGGGCGGGATCAGGAAACGCACTGCGTTTCCCCCGCCCTTCGCGCTACGGTGCAACCAGAGACGGCGCAGTCCCACGACCACGGAAGGCCGGCGCCCGCCGAGGGCGGGGCGGGCGCTGGCCGGGCCTTGAAGGCCCGGCGGTTCAGCTTGATATGGCGCGACGGGGGGAAGGCGATGGCCTTCGCCAACTCCGGTCGATCACCCCAGATAAGCCCGCAGCCCCGGCGGCGGATTGTCCAGCAGCGGCCCGGTCGCGACCGGCGGATGGGCCACGCCGTCATCGACCAGGATCGTCTGCGGGGCAAAGCTGCGGGCGTCGTCGGGATCATGCGTCACCATCAGCACCGTGGCCCTGGTCTGGTCGGCGATGCGCCCCAGCAGCCCCAGCATCTCGGCCTTCAGCGCCGGGCCAAGGGCCGCGAAGGGCTCGTCCAGCAGCAGCACCGGACGCGCCCGCAGCAGCACGCGGGCCAGGGCCACGCGGCCTTGCTGGCCGCCCGACAGGTTGGCGGGGCGGCGATTCTCCATCCCCTCCAACCCGACCTCGGCCAGAACCTGCGCCACGCGGCAGCGCTGGGGTTCGGACAGCCGCAGGTCGGGGCGCAGGCCCAGGCCCACGTTCTGCGCCACCGTCAGGTGCGGGAACAGGTTCTGGTCCTGGAACAGCATCGACACCGGACGCCGCCCCGGCGGCAGGGCGGTGATGTCCTGACCGGCCAGCCGGATCCGCCCACGATCCAGCGCCAGGAACCCGCCCACCAGCGACAGCAGCGTGGATTTTCCCGACCCCGACGGGCCGATCACCGCCACCCGCGCGCCCGCTTCGACGGTCAGGTCGGCGGTCAGGCTGAAGGCGCCGCGCGTCGCGCGGAGGGCGTCGAATTCAAGCAAGGCGGCCCCCCTTGTCGAAGATCCAGAACAGCCCGAAGCTGATCGCCATCAGCAGCACCGCGCAAGCCGCCGCATCGTCCATGCGATAGGCGTTCATCAGCTGATACAGCTGCAAGGGCAGCGTCGGCCGGTCGGCGGCGAACAATGTGATCACACCCAGATCGCCCATCGCCAAGGCCGCCGCCAGCCCGCCCGCGAAGCCCAGCGGCCGGGCCAGGCGCGGCAGGGTCAGCAGCCGCAGCCGCGCCAGCCCGCGCAGATCCAGCGAATCGGCCAGCCGCCCATAGTCCTGATGCAGGCTCCGCGCCGCCGGGATCAGAGCCCGCAGGCCGAAGGGCAGGGCCATGACCGCGTTGATCGCGACCGTCACCGGCAGCGCCATCGCCTGCGGCGCGACCCAGGGGCGCAGCAGGATGAACAGCCCGGTCCCCAGCACCAGGGGCGAGGCGATCAGCGGCAGCATCCCCGCCGCCTCGATCCAGCGCATCCGCCCGCGCGCCAGCGACAGGGCCAGCACCAGCGACAGGATCAGCGCCAGCAGGGCCGAGATCAGCGCCATGACGATGGACCGCAGCGCGGCCTCCCACATCTCGGGCGGCAGGGCGGGGATGCGGGGCAGGCCGCGCGCCGTGACCGCCGCCATCGGCCAGATCAGGAAGCCCGCCGCCCCTGTGATCACAAGCGCATCGGCCAGCCGCCGCCAGCCCCCCGGCACGGCGGGGTGGTGGGCCGCGTCCAGCCCCGCCCCGAACGCTGCCGGGATCGCGATCCATCGGGCCAGGCCCATCGCCGCCACGCAGATCGCGATCTGGATCAGCCCCAGGCTGGCCGCCCGGCCCAGGTCGAAATCGAAGCGGAAGGCCTGATAGATCGCCAGTTCCACGGTCGTCGCGCGCGGCCCGCCGCCAAGCGCCAAGGCGACGGTGAAGCTGGTCAGGCAGACCAGGAACACCGCCAGCCAGACACCCGGCAGCACCGCCCGCAGCATCGGCCGTTCCAGATGCCGCGCGGTGTCGCGGGGGGCAAAGCCCAGCGACGCGGCCAGACGGAAGCGTTCCGCCGGGATCGCCTGCCAGCCTTGCAGGATCAGCCGCACCGACAGCGGCAGGTTGAAGAAGACATGCGCCAGAATCACCCCCTGCCAGCCATAGATGCTGACCTCGGGCAGGCCGATCAGGCGCAGGGCGTCGTTCACCGCGCCGCTGCGGCCGAAGACCGCGATCAGCCCCATGATCGCCACGATCACCGGCAGGATGAAGGGCGCGCCCAGCAGCGTGACCAGAACCCCGCGCCCCGGAAAGCGCCGCCGGGCCAGGGCGCGCGCCACCGGGACCGCCAGGGCCGCCGACAGCGTGGCCGATACTGCCGCCTGCCAGATCGTGAACCACACCGCGCGCCAGTCCCAGGGGCCAAGCCCCGTCAGCCCCCGCGCGGACCAGGTGACGGCGGTCAGCGTGCCCAGGATCAGCAGCCCCAGGCCGGTGGCGACGGCTGCGCCCCCGACCTCGGCTCGCGTCAGCCGGAAAATGCCCGCAACCATTCGTCAAGCGCGGGCTGTCGCAGCGCCTCGGCCTCGTCCTCGGTATAGAACAGGGTCTTTTCGGGGCGCGGCAGGCCGCGCATCACCTGCGGCCATTCGGCCTGCGGTAGCTTGGCGGGCAGCGACCAGTTCGCCAGCGGGATCACCCGCTGAAAGTCGGGCGTCAGGATCCAGTCCATGAATTGCTGCGCCAGTTCCGGCTGGTCGGTGGTGCGGACCTGCGCCGCCACCTCGGCCATGAAGTAATGGCCTTCGGGGAAGATCGCGGCCTTCTTGGTCCGGTCGTTTTCGGAGGCGATGTGATAGGCGGGCGATGTCGTATAGGACAGGACCATGTCGGCCTCTCCTTCCGTGAACATGCCGTAGGATTCCGACCAGCCCTTGGTCACGGTCAGCACCTTGGGCGCCAGCTTCGCCCAGGCGTCCGGCGCCTTGTCGCCATAGACAGCCTTGACCCACAGCAGCAGCGCCAGCCCCGAGACCGAGGACCGCGGATCCTGGATCACGATCTTCAGGTCGTCCGGCGCGTCCAGCAGGTCGGCGAAGCTTTCGGGCGGGTTTTCCAGACGCGTCTCGTCATAGACGAAGGCGGTTTCGCCCCAATTGTAAGGCAGGAAGATCGGATCGGTCCATGCGATCGGCAGCGACAGATCGGACGTATCCTGCCCATGCGGCGCGAACAGGCCGGATGCGCGGGCGCGCGCGGTGACGTCGGTGTTCAGGCCGAAGACGATATCGGCTTCGGTCCGCTCGCCCTCCATCAGCAGGCGGGACAGCTCGTCGCCGGACAGGAAGCGCAGGTCGCAGGCGCAGAAGGCCTCGAACCCCTGCTCGATCTTCGGGCCGGGGCCCCATTCGCTGGTGATGGATTCGCCCGCATAGACGGTCAGGACCGGCTTGTCCTGCGCGAAGGCCGGGGTCGCGGCCAGCAGGGCCATCATCAGGGGGATCTTCATCGCTGCCTCCTCTCATGGGATTACGAAAGAAAGGACAGCGCCACCTTCCCTCCGCCGGTGTTAGCCGGATCAGGTTCAACGGGTCCGCGTCGCCGCGTCTCAGCCGGATGGCTCCCCGAGGTTCTGCTGAATGTAGGGATTTCACGCGGGCACGCAAGCCGCTAGAACAGCGGCCATGACGAAGGACGTGACCGATCAACCCACCCCGATGATGGCGCAATACCTGGCGATCCGGGACGCCAATCCCGGCGCGCTGCTGTTCTATCGGATGGGCGATTTCTACGAGATGTTCTTCGACGACGCCATCGCGGCATCCGCCGCGCTGGACATCGCGCTGACGAAGCGCGGCACGCATCGGGGCGAACCGATCCCGATGTGCGGCGTGCCGGTCCATGCGGCGGAATCCTATCTGCTGACGCTGATCCGCAAGGGGTTCCGCGTGGCCATCGCCGAGCAGATGGAGGATCCGGCCGAGGCGAAGAAGCGCGGGTCCAAATCGGTGGTGGCCCGCGACGTGGTGCGGCTGGTCACGCCCGGCACCCTGACCGAGGAATCGCTGCTGGAGGCCCGGCACCACAACTATCTGGCGGCCTTCGCGCAGGTGCGCGAGGACTGCGCGCTGGCCTGGGTGGATATTTCCACGGGCGCCTTTCAGGTGATGGACTGCCCGCTGCCGCGCCTGGCCCCGGAACTGGCGCGGCTGGCGCCCCGCGAATTGCTGGCCTGCGACGGGTCGGGGCTGGACGATCTGGCGGCGGATGCGGGGGCGGCGTTGACCGACCTGCACGCATCCGCCTTCGACAGCGCGGCGGGGCGGCGGCGGCTGTGTGCGCTGTATGGGGTCGAGACGCTGGACGGGTTCGGCAGCTTCACCCGCGCGGAACTGGCGGCGATGGGGGCCATCGTCGATTACCTGGATCTGACGCAGAAGGGCAAGCTGCCGCTGCTGCGCCCGCCGCTGCGCGAACGGGCGGGCGGGGCGATGCAGATCGACGCGGCGACCCGGCGCAACCTGGAACTGACCCAGGCCCTGTCCGGCGGGCGCGAGGGATCGCTGCTGGCGGCCATCGACCGCACGGTGACGGCACCGGGCGCGCGGCTGCTGGAACGCCGCATCGGTGCGCCAAGCCGCGATCTGGCGCTGATCCATGCGCGGCAGGACGCGGTGGCCTCGCTGGTGGACGATCCGCGCCTGATGGCCGATCTGCGGGACGCGCTGGCGCGCGTGCCCGACATGGACCGGGCGCTGTCGCGGCTGGCGCTGGACCGGGGCGGGCCGCGCGATCTGGCGGCGATCCGGGCGGGGCTGTCGCAGGGCGCGGCCATCGCGGCGCGCCTGGCCGGCGACGCCGTGCCGGTGCTGCGTGAGGCCGCGCGCGACCTGACCGGGCAGGATGACCTGATCCGGCTGCTGGACGACGCGCTGGTGGCCGAACCGCCGCTGCTGGCCCGCGACGGCGGATTCGTGGCGGCGGGCCATGACGCCGACCTGCACCAGACCCGCCGGTTGCGCGACGAGGGGCGCGGCGTGATCGCCGGGATGCAGGCCGATTATGCGGCGCTGGCCGGGGTGCCAAGCCTGAAGATCAAGCACAACAATGTGCTGGGCTATTTCATCGAGACGACCACCACCCATGCCGAACGCATGATGGCCCCGCCCCTGAACGCGACCTTCATCCACCGCCAGACCACCGCCAACCAGATCCGCTTCACCACCGTCGATCTGTCGGAACTGGAGACCCGGATCCTCAACGCCCGCGACCGCGCGCTGGAGATCGAGCGGGGCATCTTCGACCGCCTGCGCGCCGCCGTGCTGGACCGCGCGGCGCAGATCGGCCAGGCGGCCCGCGCCCTGGCCGAGATCGACCTTGCCGCCGCCTTCGCCGACATCGCCACGGGCGAGGGCTGGATCCGTCCGCAGGTCGATGACAGCCGCGCCTTTGTCATCGAGGGGGGCCGCCACCCGGTCGTGGAACGCGCCCTGAAGCGCAAGGCGCAGGCCTTCGTCGCCAACGACTGCGCGCTGACCGAGGGCATGACTCCGGCGATCTGGCTGCTGACCGGGCCGAACATGGCCGGGAAATCGACCTTCCTGCGCCAGAACGCGCTGATCGCCGTGCTGGCGCAGGCCGGGGCCTTCGTGCCCGCGCGCCGCGCCCATATCGGCTTGGTCAGCCAGCTGTTCAGCCGCGTGGGCGCCGCCGACGATCTGGCGCGGGGCCGGTCCACCTTCATGGTGGAAATGGTGGAAACCGCCGCGATCCTCAACCAGGCCGACGACCGCGCCCTGGTGATCCTGGACGAGATCGGGCGCGGAACCGCGACCTGGGACGGCCTGTCCATCGCCTGGGCGGTGATGGAGCATCTGCATCAGGCGAATCGCTGCCGCGCGCTGTTCGCGACCCATTACCACGAGATGACGGCCCTGTCGGCCAAGCTGGACGGCGTGGACAATGCCACCGTCGCGGTGCGCGAATGGGACGGCGAGGTGATCTTCCTGCACGAGGTCAGGAAGGGCGCGGCCGACCGCAGCTATGGCGTGCAGGTGGCGCGGCTGGCGGGGCTGCCCGCATCCGTGGTGGACCGCGCCCGCTCCGTGCTGGACGCGCTGGAATCGGGCGAACGCGAGGGCGCGGCCCGCCCCGCCGCGCTGATCGACGACCTGCCGCTGTTCCGCGCCCCCCCACCCGCGCCGCCGCCCGCCAGGGCGAAACCGAGCCCGCTGGACGCGCGGATGAAGGATATCCATCCCGACGCCCTCACCCCGCGCGAGGCGCTGGACCTGATCTATGAACTCAAGGCCCTGACCGGAGAGACCGCATGAGCTACAACACCTTCGGCCGCGCATTCCGGTTCACCACCTGGGGCGAAAGCCACGGCCCCGCCCTGGGCGCGACCGTTGACGGCGTGCCGCCCGGCGTGGCGCTGGACGAGGGGTTTATCCAGCAATTCCTGGACCGCCGCCGCCCCGGCACCTCGAAACACACCACCCAGCGGCGCGAGGCCGATCAGGTCCGCATCCTGTCGGGCGTCTTCGAGGGCCGCACCACCGGCACGCCCGTCCAGCTGATGATCGAGAATACCGACCAGCGGTCGAAGGATTACGGAGAGATCGCGCAGGCCTTCCGTCCGGGACATGCCGACATCACCTATCACCTGAAATACGGCCATCGCGATTATCGCGGCGGCGGGCGTTCGTCTGCCCGCGAAACCGCGGCGCGGGTCGCGGCGGGAGGCGTGGCCCAGGCGGTGCTGCGCGATCTGCTGCCCGACCTGCGGATCACCGGATACATGGTGCAGATGGGCGCCCTGCATCTGGACCGCGCGAAATTCGACGCGCGCGCCATCGGCGACAACCCGTTCTTCCTGCCCGACGCGACGGCGGTGGATCAGTGGTCCGATTATCTGGACGCCATCCGCAAGGCGCAGGACAGCGTCGGCGCCGCAGTGGAGGTGCTGGTCGAGGGCTGTCCCCCCGGCCTGGGCGCGCCGGTCTATGCCAAGCTGGACACCGACCTTGCCGCCGCGATGATGTCGATCAATGCCGTGAAGGGCGTCGAGATCGGCGAGGGAATGGCGGCGGCCGCCCTGACCGGCACCGACAATGCCGACGAGATCCGCATGGGCAATGACGGCCCGATCTATCTGTCGAATCACGCGGGCGGCATCCTGGGGGGCATCAGCACCGGCCAGCCGATCATCGTCCGCTTTTCGGTCAAGCCGACCAGTTCCATCACCACGCCGCGCCGAACCATCGACCGCCACGGGCGCGACATCGACCTGATCACCAAGGGCCGCCACGACCCCTGCGTGGGCATCCGCGCGGTGCCCGTGGCCGAGGCGATGGCGGCCTGCGTGATTCTGGACCACCTGCTGATGGACCGCGCCCAGACCGGCGGCGCGCGCGGCCGGATCGGCTGATTGTCACAATTTCGGCGCGGAATCGCCATGAATCCGCGACTTGTCACACGACTGTCATGTTTCTTTCGCACAAGCGTCACCTGTGGCGCTTAGGTCACGCACAGCCCCACTCTGGGCGTGAAGTAACAGGAGAGATCCATGTCCACCGTGAAATTCACCGTCTCGGCCCTGGCCGTGATCGCCGCCTCGGCCACCGCCGCTGCCGCCCGCGATCAGGTTCAGGTGTCGGGCTCGTCCACCGTCCTGCCCTATTCCACCATCGTGGCCGAACTGTTCGGTGAGAACGCCGGTTTCCCCGTTCCGGTCGTGGAATCCGGCGGCACCGGCAGCGGCTTGCAGAAATTCTGCGAGGGCGTCGGCGAAAACACCATCGACATCGCCAATGCCAGCCGCCCGATCCGCGACAAGGAACGCGAGGCCTGCACCGCCAACGGCGTGACCGACATCATGGAAGTCCGTATCGGCTATGACGGGATCGTCTTCGCCAACGCCGCCAGCGGCCCGGACTTCACCTATACCCCCGCCGACTGGTTCAACGCCCTGTCCGCCAAGGTGGTCAAGGACGGCCAGGTCGTCGACAACCCGAACACCACCTGGGACCAGGTGAACCCGGATCTGCCCCAGCAAGAGATCCTGGCCTTCATCCCCGGCACCAAGCACGGCACCCGCGAGGTCTTCGAAGAGAAGGTGATCGCGGCGGGCTGCGAGGAATCGGGCGCGCTGGAAGCCTTCAAGGCCTCGGGCATGGACGAGGACGCGGCCGAGGAAGCCTGCACCACGCTGCGCACCGACGGCAAGGCCGTGGACATCGACGGCGATTACACGGAAACGCTGGCCCGCATCGAAAGCTCGCCCAACGGCATCGGCGTGTTCGGCCTGTCCTTCTATGAAAACAACACCGACAAGCTGAAGGTCGGCACGATCAGCGGCGTCACCCCGTCGACCGAAACCATCGCCTCGGGCGAATACCCGGTGTCGCGCCCGCTGTTCTTCTATGTGAAGAAGGCGCATATCGGCGAAATCGCCGGCCTGAAGGAATTCGTCGAATTCTTCGTCTCGGACGAGGTTGCCGGTCCCGACGGCCCGCTGGCCGAATACGGCCTGGTCTCGGACCCGGAACTGGCCGCAACCCAGGAAGCCGTCGCCAACGAAACCACCATGCAATAACGCTTAAGGCGGGCGGCGCGGGTGATCCGTGCCGCCCGTCCTTCCCGTTCCTCATGAAGGACCGCCCGAATGCCGCTGTCATGGGCCGTTTTCGCAAGTTTCCTGCTGGCTGCCGCCGGCTATGTCATTGGCCGCAGTCGCGCCCTCGCGGCGGCCGGCCCGGATATCCGCAAGCTGCACAGCCGTCCGACCTATCACGGCTACAGCGTCGCGCTGACCGCGCTGCTGCCGCCGCTGGCCGTGCTGGTCGTCGCCTCGATCCTGCGCATGGCGGGGGTGCTGTCCGATAATTCCGGTTCCGTCGCCGGCCTGGTGGTGCTGGCCGTCGCCGTGGCCGGGCTGGGCCTGGGCGTGATGCGCGTCGGCCGGGAGTTCCAGGCCCGCAACGCGGTCGAACGGATGGTGCTGGGCCTGCTGATGCTGTGTTCGCTGATCGCCATCGTCACCACGGCGGGGATCGTGCTGTCGCTGGTCTTCGAGACCGGGCGCTTCTTCCAGCTTTACGACTGGAAAACCTTCTTCTTCGGCACCGAATGGACGCCGCGCTTCCAGGGCAATTCGCAGCTGGGCATCGTGCCGCTGCTGTGGGGTACGCTGTATATCAGCTTCATCGCGCTGCTGGTCTCGGTCCCCATCGGGCTGTTCGCGGCGATCTACATGTCGGAATACGCCACCCGCCGGGTCCGCAGCATCGCCAAGCCCGCGATCGAGGTGCTGGCCGGGATCCCGACCATCGTCTATGGCCTGTTCGCCCTGATCACCGTCGGGCCGCTGCTGCGCGATTACTTTGCGCAACCGCTGGGCCTGGGCAATTCGGGGTCGTCGGTGCTGACGGCGGGGCTGGTGATGGGCATCATGCTGATCCCCTTCGTCAGCTCGCTGTCCGACGACATCATCAACGCCGTGCCGCAAAGCCTGCGCGACGGCGCCCTGGGCCTGGGATCCACGCCCTCGGAAACCGTGCGCCAGGTGGTGCTGCCCGCGGCCCTTCCGGGCATCGTCGGCGCCGTCCTGCTGGCCGCGTCCCGCGCCATCGGCGAGACGATGATCGTGGTGCTGGGCGCGGGTGCCGCCGCGCAGATGAGCCTCAACCCGCTGGAGGCGATGACCACGATCACCGTCAAGATCGTCAGCCAGTTGACCGGCGACAGCGACTTCAACTCGCCCGAGACGCTGGTGGCCTTCGCCCTGGGGCTGACGCTGTTCGTCATTACCCTCGCCCTCAATGTGGTCGCGCTCTACATCGTGCGCAAATATCGCGAGCAGTACGAATGACCGACATGCCGCTTTCCAAGCCCGCCGCCGCGCCCGCGCGCCGCACCGGATCGCTGCTGGCCAAGGACGCCCGCACCCGCCGCCGCAACGCCGCCGAAAGCCGTTTCCGCGGATATGGCGTCGCTGCAATCGCGATTTCCATGATCGCGCTTGTGGTGCTGCTGGCGACGATCCTGCGCGACGGGTCGGGCGCTTTCCGCCAGACCTACCTGAACATCCCCGTGACGCTGGACGCCGCCGCCCTGGATCCCAAGGGCAACCGCGACCCCGAGGAGATGGCCAAGGTTCTGACCCTGGCCTATGGCCGGGTGCTGGATACCGCCGTCGAGGCGACGGTCGCCCGCCACGGCATCCAGATCGAGGGGCTGACCGAAAAGGACATCGACAGCCTGATTTCCAAGGACGCCTCGGCCCAGGTTCGCGACCGTGTGCTGGCCGATCCCGACCTGATCGGCCAGACCGTCGATTTCGACGTGCTGGTGGGGGGCCGGATCGACGGCTTCTTCAAGGGCCGCGTCACCATGGACAGCGCCGCGCGCGACGGCAACACCTCGCCCCAGCAGTTGCAGCTGGCGCAGGAACTGGCCGACCGGGGCGAGATGGTCACCCGCTTCAACTGGAACTTCCTGACCAATGCCGATGCCTCGGACCAGCGTCCCGAAGCCGCCGGCGTGGGCATCGCCATCCTGGGATCGTTCTACATGATGCTGGTGGTGCTGGTCCTGGCCGTGCCGATCGGCGTCGCCGCCAGCATCTATCTTGAGGAATTCGCCCCCAAGAACCGCCTGACCGACGTGATCGAGGTCAATATCTCGAACCTGGCCGCGGTGCCGTCCATCGTCTTCGGGATCCTGGGCCTGGCCGCCTTCATCAACTTCCTGGGCCTGCCGCAATCGGCGCCCATCGTCGGCGGCCTGGTGCTGACCCTGATGACGCTGCCGACGATCATCATCTCGACCCGCGCGGCGCTGAAGGCGGTGCCGCCGTCGATCCGCGACGCCGCGCTTGGCGTCGGCGCGTCGAAGATGCAGTCGGTGTTCCACCACGTCCTGCCGCTGGCGATGCCGGGCATCCTGACCGGCACCATCATCGGCCTGGCCCAGGCCTTGGGCGAGACCGCGCCCTTGCTGCTGATCGGCATGGTGGCCTTCGTGCGCAACTTCCCCGACGGGTTGCCGGGCGGGCTGATGGATCCGGCCTCGGCCCTGCCGGTGCAGGTCTACAACTGGACGCAGCGGTCGGACCCGGCCTTCATCGAACGGGCGTCAGGGGCGATCATCGTGCTGCTGGTCTTCCTGCTTTGCATGAACCTGCTTGCCATCTGGCTGCGCCGCAAGTTCGAACGCCGCTGGTAATCGGACCGAGAGAGGACATTATGATGTACGACATAAACCGCGCGGAGACCGCCGTGACCCAGACAGACATCAAGATCTCGGCCCGCAAGGTCCAGGTCTATTACGGCGACAAGCACGCGCTGAAGGATGTCGACGTGGACATCCAGGACAAGACCGTGACCGCCTTCATCGGCCCCTCGGGCTGCGGCAAGTCGACCTTCCTGCGCTGCATCAACCGCATGAACGACACGATCCCCATCGCGCGCGTCGAGGGCCAGATCCTGCTGGACGGCGAGGATATCTATGACCGCCGCGTCGATCCGGTGCAGCTGCGCGCCAAGGTCGGCATGGTGTTCCAGAAGCCGAACCCCTTCCCCAAGTCGATCTATGACAACGTGGCCTACGGCCCCCGCATCCACGGGCTGTCGCGCAGCCGTGCGGAGCTGGACGCCATCGTCGAAAAGGCCCTGCGCGGCGCCGCCCTGTGGAACGAGGTCAAGGACCGCCTGCAGGAACCCGGCACCGGCCTGTCCGGCGGCCAGCAGCAGCGCCTGTGCATCGCCCGCGCCGTCGCCACCTCGCCCGAGGTTCTGCTGATGGACGAGCCGTGTTCGGCCCTCGATCCCATCGCCACGGCCCAGGTCGAGGAACTGATCGAGGAACTGCGCAGCCAGTTTTCCGTGGTGATCGTCACCCATTCGATGCAGCAGGCCGCCCGCGTCAGCCAGAAGACCGCCTTCTTCCACCTGGGCAGCCTGGTCGAGTACGGCGATACCGACGACATCTTCACCAAGCCGCAGGACAGCCGGACCGAGGCTTATATCTCGGGCCGGATCGGCTGAGGCAGCAAAAGGGCAGGATCCATGAACCGCGAAAAACATATCTCGTCGGCCTTCGACCGCGACCTGGAAACCATCCAGGCCCTTGCCGTCAAGATGGGCGGCATGGTCGAGGCCGCGATCCAGGACGCCGCGACCGCCCTGGAAACCCGCGACGAAGAGCTGGCCGAACAGGTCCGCCGCCGAGACAAGTCCGTCGACGCGCTTGAACTGCAACTGAACGAGGATGCCGCCCGGCTGATCGCCCTGCGCGCGCCGACCGCCACCGACCTGCGCATGGTGCTGGCGGTGATGAAGATCTCGCATTCGCTGGAACGGATCGGCGACTATGCCAAGAACATGGCCAAGCGCACCCATGTCCTGTCGCAGATGCCGCCCATCGAGGGCGCGGGCCTGGCCCTGCGCCGGATGAGCACGGCCGTCGGCCAGATGGTCCAGGACGCGCTGGACAGCTATATCCGCCGCGACGCGCAACTGGCCGAGGACGTGCGCCAGCGCGACCTGGAAGTGGATCAGATGTATAATGCGCTGTTCCGCGAATTCCTGACCCACATGATGGAGGATCCGCGCAACATCACCGCCTGCATGCACCTGCATTTCATCGCCAAGAACGTCGAGCGCATGGGCGATCTGGCCACCGCCATCGCCGAACAGGTGATCTATCTGGTTCTCGGCGAATTGCCCGACGATTCGCGCCCCAAGGACAACAGCGTGCCGTTCGTCGAGACGGACGCGACCACCGGGGGCTGAGGCGATGGCGCGGCAAGCCCCCTGCGTCCTGGTGGTCGAAGATGAAGGCGCGCAGCGCGAGGTTCTGCAATACAACCTGGAAGCCGAGGGTTTCGCGGTCGTGGTTGCCGACAATGGCGAGGACGCGCTGCTGCTGGTCCAGGAGGAGCAGCCCGACCTGATGGTGCTGGACTGGATGCTGCCCAAGGTCTCGGGGATCGAGGTCTGCCGCCAGGTCAAGGCCGACCCCGCGACCCGCGGCATCCCGATCATCATGCTGTCGGCGCGCAGCGAGGAAACCGACCGCGTGCGGGGCCTGGAAACCGGGGCCGACGATTATGTGGTGAAGCCTTATTCCGTGGTGGAACTGATGGCGCGGCTTCGCACCCAGCTGCGCCGCACCCGGCCTGCCAGCATGGGCGAACGCCTGTCCTTCGCCGACATCATCCTGGATGCCGCCGAACACCGCGTCTTTCGCGCGGGCCAGGCGCTGCATTTGGGACCGACCGAATTCCGGCTGCTGTCCACGCTGATGGAAAAGCCGGGCCGGGTCTGGACCCGCGAACAGCTGCTGGACCGGGTCTGGGGCCGCGACATCTATGTGGATACGCGCACCATAGACGTGCATGTGGGCCGGCTGCGTAAGGCGCTGATGCAGAACGGCGGCAACAACCCGGTGCGCACGGTGCGCGGCACCGGCTATTCGCTGGGCTGATTGGTGGGCTGATTGGCGGGTTGACCTGCGGGCCGGGCGGCCAGGAAGTCCAGCACCTCGGCCCTGGTCGGGATCGCCTCGCCCGCGCCGTGCCGCGTGACCTTCAGCGCGGCGGCGGCGGAAGCCAGCCGCAGGGCCTGGGGAATCGGATCGCCGCGATCCAGCGAGGCCGCGAAATACCCCGCGAACGTATCGCCCGCGCCCGTGGTATCGATCGGATCGACGGGAAACGCCGCCTGCCGATGCACCGTGCCGGTGGCCAGATCGCGATATTCCGCACCCTCTCCGCCTCGGGTGATCAGCAGGCCCTCGACCGGCAGGTCGCCGGGGATGGCGGCGAACAGCGCCTCGGCCTCGCCCGCGTTCATCGCCAGGATCGAGACATGGGGCAGGATCGCCCGCAGGGCGGCGATGTCGAAGGGCGCGGCGGAATAGATCACGCGGGCGCCAGCCTGCCGGGCGGCGCGCGCGGCCTCGACCTGGCAACTGGTTTCGTTCTGGACCAGCAGCGTATCGCCCGCCACGATTTCCGATAGCGGATCAGCCAGCATCGCGGGCGTCAGCGCCCGGTTGGCGCCGGGATGGATGACGATGGCGTTTTCGGCCTGCCCGTCCAGCAGGATGATGGCATGGCCGGTGGCCTGGTCCGCCATCCGCAGGATGTCGGTGGTGACGACGCCCCGCCGCGACAGCCGGTCGATCACCCAGTCGTCGGCCGGACCCATGGCGCCCAGGTGATGGGTGTCGGCGCCCGCGCAGGCCGCCGCGACCGACTGGTTCGCGCCCTTGCCGCCCAGCCCCTGGACATAGCGGGATGCGGCCAGCGTCTCTCCGGGTCGCGGCAGGTGGTCCAGCCGATAGACATGGTCGATATTGATCGACCCCAGGTTCCAGATTGCCATAAGACCGCCCCCTCCGCTGCCTGGCGCGATGTTGCCGGAAGCGCGCGGCTTGTCCAGCCCGGCCGCGCAATGGAAAACGCGCCCCGCTGGGGGCGCGTCCGGTTCGTCGAACTGCGGGTCACTGCTTGCGGTGCAGCTTGCGCTTGTGCGGCGCCCACAGCCGCTTGTTGGTCAGATACAGCAGCGAGGTCAGCACGATCAGGAACAGCACCGACACCAGGCCGACCTGCTTGCGGTCGGTCAGCTTGGGTTCGGCGGTCCACATCAGGAAGGCCGACACGTCGCGGGCCATCTGGTCGACCGTCGCGGGGGTGCCGTCCTCATAGGTCACCAGATCGTCCGACAGCGGCGGCGGCATGGCGATGTTGCCGCTGGCGAAGGCGGTGTTCTGATAGAAGACGCTGCCCGCCTGTTCCACGTCCTCGCCGGTATAGCTGGTGAGGATGGCGTGGATGTATTCCGGCCCGCCGATGCCGCGCAGGAACTGGTTGATGCCGGTGCCCTGCGGACCATGGAAGCCCGCGCGGGCCTTGGCCATCAGCGACAGATCCGGGCCCATGCCATCGCCCGACACGGTCGGGAAATGGTCGGTCGGCAGGCGCGGGCGCTCCTCGCCGGTCTCGGGATCCAGGATCGGCGTCAGGTTCGCCGCATAGGCGCGGACCTGATCTTCCGGCAGGCCGGGGCCGCCATTGTCGTGCAGCGTGCGGATCGGCACGAACTTCAGGCCGTGGCAGGCCGCGCAGACCTCGGTATAGACCTGCAAGCCGCGCTGAAGCTGGAACTGGTCGTATTTGCCGAACGGCCCTTCGAAGCTGAACGAGATGTCCTCGATATGCGGGGCGCCGTGGCTGGCGGCGGCGTGTTCTTCCCCGGCCGCCCCCTCGACGTCGTCATGGCCTTCCTCGGCCACCACGGTCTCGGTCGTCTCGGCCGGAGCGGCGGCCTCCTCGCCCTCGGTCACCTGCACGGCATCCGCGGCCGGTTCACCGGCCGCCTCCGGCTCGGCGGCCTCGGCGGCAGGTTCCTCGGCGGCAGGTTCCTGGGCCGGGGTGCCCTCGGCAGCCGGGGCTTCAGCCGCGGGTTCCTCCGCAGCGGGGGCCTCTTCGACAGCAGGTTCTTCGGCGGCAGGTTCTTCGGCTGCGGGGTCTTCGGCCGCAGGCGCTGCCTCGGCCGCCGGTTCCTCGGCGGCGGGGGCCGCTTGGGCAGGCGCGGGCGCCGCCGCGTCCGCAGCAGGCTCGGCCGCAGTGTCGGCCCCCGTGTCGGGCGCAGTGTCGGGCGCGGTGTCGGCGGTGGCCGACGGCGCGGCGGGTGCCTCCATCGGGGTCTGCTCGGCCGGGGCCGGAGTCGATGTCGGCTCGGACGACTGGGTGGGGGCGGTCGCGCTTTCCCCGGTCGGGGATTGCCCGGACCCGGCTTCCGCCGGGGCGGCGGGCGTCTGGGCCGGAGCCTGCCCGGCGGGGGCAGGGGTCGCGGCCGGTTCGGACGACTGCTGCGTCCCGGTCGGTTGCTGGACCGGGGCGGGCGTGGCCGCGTCCTGCGCCAGGGCATAGCCCCCCGCAGAGATCGCCAGCGCCAGAGCAGCCGAGAGCGTCTTGGTTCTCAGGGTCATTGTCCGGCTCTCCTTACTCGGCCATGCGCGTGGGCGAATCGTAATGCGCGAGGTAGTCTTCCTCGATCGTGGCGGGCATCGGCTCGGGTTTCTCGATCACGCCCAGCAGGGGCAGGATGATCAGGAAATAGGCGAACCAATAGGCCGAGGCGACCAGCGAGATCGAGGCATAGGGTTCCTCGGCCGGCATCGCGCCGCACCACATCAGCAGCATGAAGTCGAAGGCCAGAAGCCAGAACCACCACTTGAACTGCGGGCGATAGCGGCCCGAGCGCACGCGGCTGGTGTCCAGCCAAGGCACCAGAGCCATGACCAGGATCGCGCCGAACATGGCCAGAACGCCGAAGAACTTGGCGTCGATGATGCCGAAGGACAGGAACTGGACGATCTGCACGATCCAGACATCCGCCGTGAAGGCGCGCAGGATCGCGTAGAAGGGCAGGAAATACCATTCCGGCACGATATGGGCGGGCGTCGCCAGCGGGTTGGCCTCGATATAGTTGTCGGGGTGGCCCAGATAGTTCGGCATGAAGCCCACGACCGCGAAGAACACGATCAGCACGAGGCCAAGCGCGAACAGATCCTTCATCACGAAATAGGGCCAGAAGGGCAGGGTGTCCTTATCCGCCTCTTCCTTGCTGGCGCGGCGCACCTCGACCCCGGTGGGGTTGTTGTTGCCGGTGGTGTGGAAGGCCCAGATATGCACGGCGACCAGGGCCGCGATCACGAAGGGCAGCAGATAATGCAGCGAGAAGAAGCGGTTCAGCGTGGCGTTGTCAACGGCCGGTCCGCCCAGCAGCCATTGCTGGATGGCCCCGCCGATGCCGGGAATGGCGCCGAACAGGCCGGTGATGACGGTCGCGCCCCAGAAGGACATCTGGCCCCAGGGAAGCACATAGCCCATGAAGGCGGTGCCCATCATGCACAGATAGATCAGCATCCCCACGATCCAGGTCACCTCGCGCGGGGCCTTGTAGCTGCCGTAGTAGAGGCCGCGGAAGATGTGGATATAGACCGCGCAGAAGAACAGCGAGGCGCCGTTGGCGTGCAGATAGCGCAGCATGTAGCCGCCGTTCACGTTGCGCATGATATGTTCGACGGAGGCGAAGGCCAGGTCGACATGCGGCGTGTAGTGCATCACCAGGACGATGCCGGTGACGATTTGCAGGACCAGGCAGAAGGCCAGGACGATGCCCCAGATCCACCACCAGTTCAGGTTCTTCGGCGTGGGGATCATCAGCGTGTCATAGACCAGGCTGACGATCGGCAGGCGGCGGTGGAGCCATTTCTCGAAGCCTGTCTTCGGCTCGTAATGGTCGTGCGGAATTCCGGCCATGCGAAGCCTCCTCAGCCCAGCTGGATGGTGGTGTCGCTGATGAATTCAGCGACGGGGATATGCAGGTTCTGCGGCGCGGGCCCGCGCCGGATGCGCCCGGCGGTGTCGTAATGCGAGCCGTGGCAGGGGCAGAACCAGCCGCCGAAATCGCCGGCGCCGTCGCCGATGGGAACGCAGCCCAGATGCGTGCAGACGCCGATCTGGACCAGCCATTCCCCGGCCTCGTCCAGGGTGCGGTTCTGGTCGGTGGCCGGTTCGCCCGGCTTGTTGGCGTTTTCCGCGTTCTGGTCGATCAGGTCGTTCAGATCGACGGCGCGGCCCGCCTCGATCTCCTCGGGCGTGCGGCGGCGGATGAACACGGGCTTGCCCAGCCATTTGACGGTCAGTTGCGTGCCTTCCGCGACGCCGCTGACATCGACCTGGATCGAGGCGAGCGCCTGGACATCGGCCGAGGGGTTCATCTGGTTCACAAGCGTCCAGGCGGCGGCTCCGGCAGCCACCGTGCCTGCGCCCGCCGTGGCATAATAGAGGAAATCCCTCCGGGTGCCTACGTGTTCGTCTGCGTGGGACACGGGTCATTCTCCAATTCGGGCCGGGGACCGGCCGATACGACAATCCGGGCCGCGCATCGTCGCAGCCTTCGCGCCCGCGGTTCTAGCCTTCAATTCTGCGTCAGTCCAGCGGGTAAGCCCCGCCCTGCCGGTCCATTCCCCTGCCGCTGTTGGAAAATTGTCGCGGGCATTTCGTCGCAGGGTCGGGCGCGCAGGGGGCTTTCAGCCCCCTCGGCCGCGATCGCGGCCTTCACCCCCCGAGGATATTTTCATGAAGAAGAACCTAGAGGAGGCCCTGGCTGCGGAAGGACAGTTCGCGCGACTTGCCGATGATCAGGTGGTCGTGGATGGTGATTCCCATGCTGTCGGCGGCCTGGGCGATGCGGGCGGTCATGGTGATGTCGGCATCCGACGGGGTGGGATCGCCCGAAGGATGGTTGTGGACCAGGATCAGCGCCGAGGCGTTCAGTTCCAGGGCGCGGCGGATGATCTCTCGCGGGTAGACCGGGACATGATCGACGGTGCCCCGCGCCTGTTCCTCGTCCGCGATCAGCACGTTCTTGCGGTCGAGATAGAGGACGCGGAACTGCTCGATCTCGCGATGCGCCATGGCGGTGTGGCAGTAATCCAGCAGCGCGTCCCAGCCCGACAGGACAGGGCGGTGCATGACGCGGGCGCGGGCCATGCGCTGTGCCGCGGCCTCGACGATCTTGAGTTCGGTGATGACGGCGGGGCCGACCCCCTCGATCTGGTCCAGCCGGGCGGCGGGGGCGGTCAGCACGCGGTTGAAGTCGCCGAAGGTTTCGATCAGCCGCCGGGCCAGGTGCTTCACGTCCTGGCGGGGGATGGCGCGGAACAGCACCAGTTCCAGCAATTCATAGTCCGGCATGGCGGTGGCGCCGCCCTGCATGAAGCGGTCGCGCAGCCGGGCGCGGTGATCGGCCAGATAGGACGGCGCCTTGCCCTGGGGCAGCGGCAGCGGCGGCGCCTCGTCCGGGGCGGGCGCGAACAGCGGCAGGGGCATTTCGCCAAAGGTACGATTCGGATCCATGAACGCAGCATGGACCCGTGCCGGTGAAGAAAAGGTTAACGCAGGATCAGCGCGTCATGCCGTCCCAGAAGCTTTTGACCTTGTTGAAGAAACTGTCCGACTGCGGGCTGTTGTCGGCCTGCTCGGCCTCGAATTCGCGCAGCAGGTCGCGCTGCCGGGCGGTCAGGTTCACCGGCGTTTCCACGGTCAGTTCGATCAGCATGTCGCCCGGTTCGCCCGATGCGCCGGGACCGTGGCGCAGCGGCGGCATCCCCTTGCCGCGCAGGCGCATCTGGCGGCCGGACTGGCTGCCCGCCGGAACCTTCACGCGGGCGCGGCCGCCGTCGATGGTGGGCACCTCGACCTCGCCGCCCAGGGCGGCGGTGGCCATGCTGACGGGCACCTGGCAGGCCAGGATCTTGCCGTCGCGCAGGAAGATCGGGTGGTCCTGAACCTCGATGAAGATATAGAGATCGCCTGCGGGACCGCCGCGCAGCCCGGCCTCGCCCTCTCCGGCAAGGCGGATGCGGGTGCCGGTCTCGACACCCGCGGGGATGTTCACGGACAGGGTGCGTTCGCGTTCGATGCGGCCGGTGCCCTGGCAGGCCGGGCAGGGATTCTTGATGATCTGGCCCAGGCCGCCGCAGGTCGGGCAGGTGCGTTCGACGGTGAAAAAGCCCTGTTGCGCCCGGACCTTGCCCATGCCCCCGCAGGTCGGGCAGGTGGCGGGCTGGGTCGCGCCCTCGGCCCCGGTGCCCGCGCATTCGTCGCAAGCGACCGAGCCGGGAACGGTGATGGATTTCTTGAGGCCGGTATAGGCGTCTTCCAGGCTGACGCGCAGGTTATAGCGCAGATCCTGGCCGCGTTGCGCGCGGGTCCGGCCGCCGCCGCCCCGGCGTCCCATCATATCGCCGAACAGATCCTCGAACACATCGGCGAAGGCGGTGCCGAAATCGCCCGGATGCGCGCCGCGCCCGCCGAAACCGCCGCCGCCGCCGCCCTCGAAGGCGGCATGGCCGAACCGGTCATAGGCCGCCTTCTTATGGTCGTCCTTCAGGCAATCATAGGCCTCGTTCGCCTCCTTGAAGCGGGTTTCGGCCTGGGGATTGTCCTTGTTGCGGTCGGGATGCAGTTCCTTCGCCTTCTGGCGATAGGCTTTCTTGATTTCCTCGGCCGAGGCCCCGCGCGTCACGCCCAGAACCTCGTAATAGCAGCGCTTGGCCATCTTTCGTCCTGTCTGGTTCCCCAACGAAAGGGCCGGCCCGCGTCATTCGGCGGACCGGCCCGAGAGGGTGCGGCCCGGATCAGCCGCGCTTCTTGTCTTCGCCGAGATCCTCGAAATCGGCGTCCACGATGTCGTCGTCGACGTTGCGGGGCTGGTCGCCCTCATCGTCGCCGCCGTCAGAGGCGGACTGCTGCGATTTGTAGATCGCCTCGCCCAGCTTCATCGACGCATCCATCACGTTCTGGATGCCGCCGCGGATCTTGCCCGCGTCGTCCGATTTCAGCGATTCCTCAAGCGCGCCGACGGCCAGTTCGATCGCCTCGACGGTCGAGCTGTCCACCTTGTCGCCGTGATCCTCGAGCGATTTCTTGGTCGAATGGATCAGGCTTTCGGCCTGGTTCCGGGCCTCGACCAGTTCGCGGCGCTGCTTGTCGGCATCGGCATTGGCTTCGGCGTCCTTCACCATCCGCTCGATATCCTCGTCGGTCAGGCCGCCCGAGGCCTGGATGGTGATGTTCTGGGTCTTGCCGGTGCCCTTGTCCTTGGCCGAAACCGAGACGATGCCGTTGGCGTCGATGTCGAAGGTCACCTCGATCTGCGGCAGGCCGCGCGGCGCGGGCGGGATGTCCTCCAGGTTGAACTGGCCCAGCAGCTTGTTGTCGGCGGCCATTTCCCGTTCGCCCTGGAAGACCCGGATCGTCACGGCGTTCTGGTTGTCCTCGGCGGTCGAGAAGATCTGCGACTTCTTGGTCGGGATCGTGGTGTTGCGGTCGATCAGGCGGGTGAACACGCCGCCCAGGGTCTCGATCCCCAGCGACAGCGGCGTCACGTCCAGCAGGACCACGTCCTTCACGTCGCCTTGCAGAACGCCCGCCTGGATGGCGGCGCCCAGGGCCACGACCTCATCGGGGTTGACGCCCTTGTGGGGTTCCTTGCCGAAGAACTCGGTCACCGCCTCGATCACCTTGGGCATCCGGGTCATGCCGCCGACCAGGACGATCTCGTCGATGTCGGATTTGGACACGCCCGCGTCCTTGATGGCGTCGGCGACCGGCTTCATGGTGCGCTTGATCAGGTCGCCCACCAGGCTTTCCAGCTTGGCGCGGGTCAGTTTGATGACCAGGTGCAGCGGCGTGCCGCTGTTCTTGTCCATCGAGATGAACGGCTGGTTGATCTCGGTCTGGCTGGAGGACGACAGTTCGATCTTGGCCTTTTCGGCGGCTTCCTTCAGGCGCTGCAACGCCATCTTGTCGCGGGTCAGATCGACGCCGTGTTCCTTTTTGAACTCGTCGGCCAGATAGTTGACGATCCGCATGTCGAAGTCTTCGCCGCCCAGGAAGGTGTCGCCGTTCGTGGACTTCACCTCGAACAAGCCGTCGTCGATTTCCAGGATGGTGATGTCGAAGGTGCCGCCGCCCAGGTCATAGACCGCGATGGTCTTGCTGTCCTTCTTGTCCAGCCCATAGGCCAGCGCGGCCGCGGTCGGTTCGTTGATGATGCGCAGGACTTCCAGGCCGGCGATCTTGCCCGCGTCCTTGGTCGCCTGACGCTGGGCGTCGTTGAAATAGGCGGGGACCGTGATGACGGCCTGCGTCACCGTCTCTCCCAGATAGGATTCGGCGGTTTCCTTCATCTTCTGGAGGATCATCGCGCTGACCTGCGCGGGGGAATATTTCTCGCCCTTCACCTCGACCCAGGCGTCGCCATTGCCGCCGTCCACGATGTTGTAGGGGACGAGCTTCTTGTCCTTCTCAACAGCCTCGTCGCCGATGCGGCGGCCGATCAGGCGCTTGACCGCGAAGACGGTGTTGGTGGGGTTGGTGACGGCCTGGCGCTTGGCGGGCTGGCCGACCAGGCGTTCGCCATCCGTGAAGCCCACGATGGAGGGCGTGGTGCGGGCGCCTTCGCTGTTCTCGATGACCTTGGGCTGGCTGCCGTCCATGATCGCGACGCAGCTGTTGGTGGTGCCGAGGTCGATGCCGATGACTTTTGACATGCTTGTTTCCTTCTTGCGGCGATTCCAGAGGGCTTCAGGTCCGTTATGGCCCCCGAGGCCCGATCCCAAATGCGGTTCCAGGTCCGGGAACCCGGACGCTTCGGGGGTGTATATAGGGATGGTTTCAAGCCCCGCAAGCGCCCGATGCGGGCATTTTGCGCGCGATTAACCGGCCGCCGTCCAGCCAGGGTTTCGTATTCGCGGGTGGTGAAGTCGATCGGCCGACCCACCATCATCGCCGCCCCGGGTCGTGCCCGCGGCCCGGACGATCGTTCTGCTCTGCCGCTGGCTGAACAAAGCCCGCACCCCCCCTTGCCTGCGACCTTGGGGCGCTTGCCCAAGCCGTCGGCCGCGATCATAAGGGGAACCGGTGCCCGTCACAATCGGCGGGACCGCGTCAGGCGGGCCGTGCGGGAAGGAAAGACCATGGAATTTGAACGACTGATCGCACAGATGCGGCGCCTGGCGTTGCAGGCCGGAGCCCGGATCATGGAGATCTATCAGGCCGAGGATTTCGAGGTTCGCGCCAAATCCGACGATTCGCCCGTCACCGCCGCCGATGAGGCCGCCGACGCGCTGATCAGCGCGGGGCTGTCCCAGGCCTTTCCCGACATCCCCCTGATCACCGAGGAACAGGCGGCAAGCCATGCCCGGACGGCGCAGACCTTCCTGATCGTCGACCCGCTGGACGGGACCAAGGAATTCGTGCAGCGGCGCGGCGATTTCACCGTCAACATCGCCTATGTCGAAAACGGCGTGCCGCGGCTGGGCGTGGTCTATGCCCCCGCAAAGGGGCGGCTGTTCTATACCACCGCCGACGGCCGCTCGGTCGAGGAGACGGGACCGTTCGGGGACACGCCCGGCCAGGTCGTGCCCATCGGCGTGAACCCGATCCCCGACAATCGCGGGCTGATGGTGGTGGCGTCGAAATCGCATCGGGATGCCGCGACCGACGATTACATCGCCCGATACGCGGTGCGCGACATGACCAGTGCCGGATCCTCGCTGAAATTCTGCCTGGTCGCGACCGGAGAGGCGGATCTCTATCCGCGCCTGGGCCGCACGATGGAATGGGACACGGCGGCGGGCGACGCGGTGCTGCGCGGCGCAGGCGGCGAGGTCGTGCGCTTTGACGACCACACGCCCTTGGCCTATGGCAAGCCGGGGTTCGAAAACCCGTTCTTCATCGCCTTCGCGCCGGGCGTGCTGCTGGTGAAAGCCTGATGACGGTCCTGATCGTCATTCCCGCGCGCCATGCCTCGACCCGCTATCCGGGCAAGCCGCTGGTCGATCTGCGCGGCGCGTCGGGCCAGGCGCGCAGCCTGATCCGGCGCAGTTGGGACGCGGCCATGGCGGTATCGGGCATCGACCGGGTGGTGGTCGCCACCGACGACGACCGCATCCGCGACCATGCGCGGGGCTTCGGCGCGCAGGTGGTGATGACCGCGACGACCTGCCGCAACGGCACCGAACGCTGCGCCGAGGCCGTGGCCAATCTGGGCCTGACGCCTGAAATCGTGGTGAACCTGCAAGGCGACGCGCCCCTGACCCCCGCCTGGTTCGTCGAGGATCTGGTGGCCGGGCTGCGCGCCGATCCCGGCGCCGACGTGGCGACCCCGGTGCTGCGCTGCACCGGGCGGATGCGGGCCGACCTGATCGCCGACCGCCATGCGGGCCGCGTGGGCGGGACCACGGCGGTCTTCGGCCAGGACCGGCAGGCGCTGTATTTTTCCAAGGAGGTGATCCCCTTCGCAGCCGGTCCCTATGGCGACGACGATCCCAGCCCGGTCTTTCACCATGTCGGCGTCTATGCCTATCGCCCCGCCGCGCTTGCCGAATACGCGACCTGGGACGAAGGCCCGCTGGAACGGCTGGAGGGGTTGGAGCAGCTGCGTTTCCTGGAACGCGGCCGCCGGATCCTGTGCGTCGAGGTCGAATCGCGGGGCCGCCAGTTCTGGGAATTGAACAATCCCCAGGATGTGCCGCGGCTGGAGGAGATGATGCGGAGGATGAATCTGGACTGAATCCCTTGTTTTTCCTCGATCGGCAGTATTCGTTGTAAAACAGACGCGCTTTTCTGCAATTGCATTGGCGCCAAGCTGCCGACGCCGCTATGATCCGCTTGCAGATGCAGCGTTTGTGGGTGACTTAGCGTTAAGCTGCGTCCGGCCATTGTCCGCCGCGAAGATCGAAAAAGGTGTCAGTACGATGACTCGCAAAGTAACCAAGGCCATTTTCCCCGTGGCTGGTCTGGGGACACGGTTCCTTCCCGCCACCAAAAGCATCCCGAAAGAGATCATGACCCTGGTCGACCGGCCGCTGATCCAATACGCGATCGACGAGGCGCGGGCCGCCGGCATCACCGAGTTCATCTTTGTCACCTCGCGCGGCAAGGGCGCGCTGGAAGATTACTTCGACCATGCGCATGAACTGGAAAGCAGCCTGAAGAAATCCGGCAAGACCGAGTTGCTGGAGACCCTGCGCGGCACCAACATGGAATCGGGCGCCATCGCCTATATCCGCCAGCACAAGGCGCTTGGCCTGGGCCATGCGGTCTGGTGCGCGCGCCGCCTTCTGGCCGATGACGAGCCCTTCGCGGTGGTGCTGACCGACGACGTGATCATGGGCGAACCCCCCTGCCTGCAACAGATGATCGAGGCCTATGGCGAGACCGGCGGCAGCATGGTCGCCACAATGGAGGTCGCGCCCGAAAAGGCCCAGGCTTACGGCGTGCTGGACGTGGCCGAGGATATGGGCGCCATCGTCAGGGCGCGCGGCATGGTCGAAAAGCCGCCCCTGGGCACCGCGCCATCGAACCTGGCGGTGATCGGCCGCTATATCCTGGCGCCGACGGTGATGCAGAACCTCAACAAGCTGAAGGCCGGGTCGGGCGGGGAAATCCAGTTGACCGACGCCATCGCCGACGACATCGCGGCGGGCCGCGACGTGTTCGGCCTGCGCTTCCGGGGCCAGCGTTTCGACTGCGGATCGAAGGCGGGCTTCCTGCAAGCCACCGTGGCCTTCGGCCTGGAGCGCGACGAGCTGAAGGAAGAATTCGCCGAATACCTGCATGACATCATGTCGATGCGCCGGGCGGCCGAATAAACGCATGTCGCAGACGGTATTGGTGACGGGGGGTGCGGGCTATATCGGCTCGCACGCCTGCAAGGCCCTGGCTGCGGCGGGCTATGTTCCCGTCACGCTGGACAACCTGTCGACCGGCTGGCGCGATGCGGTGAAATTCGGTCCCTTCGTGCAGGCCGATCTGCTGGACCGCGCGGCGCTTGACGCGGCCTTCGCCGAACATCGTCCCGCCGCCGTGCTGCATTTCGCGGCGCTGAGCCAGGTGGGCGAGGCGATGGCCGAACCGGGAAAATACTGGCGCAACAATGTCAGCGGATCGCTGAACCTGATCGAGGCCGCCATTGACGCCGGCTGCCGGGATTTCGTCTTCAGTTCGACCTGCGCCACCTATGGCGACCGCGACGGCGAGGTTCTGGACGAGGATACGCCACAGGCGCCGCTGAACGCCTATGGCGCCAGCAAGCGCGCGATCGAGGATATGCTGGCCGATTTCAGCGCCTCGCACGGTCTGCGCTCGGTGATCTTTCGGTATTTCAACGTCGCGGGCGCCGATCCTGACGGAGAGGTGGGCGAACACCATCGCCCGGAAACGCATCTGATCCCGCTGATCCTGGATGCGGTGGACGGCAAGCGCGCGGCACTGACGGTGCATGGCACCGACTATCCGACCCCGGACGGCACCTGCATCCGCGACTATGTGCATGTGATGGATCTGGTCGATGCGCATGTCCGGGGCCTGGAATGGCTGCGCGCGGGCAAGGCCAGCCGGGTCTTCTGCCTGGGCACCGGCGAGGGTTTTTCGGTCCGAGAGGTCGTGGACGCGACCCGCCATGTCACCAACCGCCCGGTGCCGATGGTGGACGGTCCGCGCCGGGGCGGCGATGCCGTCAAGCTGGTCTGCGGCAGCACCCGCGCCAAGGCGGAACTGGGCTGGCAGCCGCATCGGTCCACCATGAGGCAGATGATCGCGGATGCCTGGCGGTGGCATCAGAACGGCTCCTATCAGGCGTGACCGGCGGCCCGGTCCCGGCGCTGCGGCGGGCCTGGTCGGTCGGGCGCCCGGCGATGGCGGCGATGATGCTGGACCTCTAGGTGTTCAGTCCCGGCATCTGGTGGATCGGGTTTAGGATGAATCTGTCTGGCTCTGATGTCCAGATCTTGCAGATGTATTCGTAGGGCGTGAGGCCGCCGAGGGTCTTGAGCCTACGCGCGAAGTTGTAGGCTGCCATGAAGTCGGCGAGATGCGTGCGGAGCTCGTCGTGGCTGGTGTAGTGAAAGCGTTTGACGGTGGCGTCCTTGATCGTGCGGTTCATCCGCTCGACCTGACCGTTGGTCCACGGGTGGTTGGGCTTCGTCAGGCGGTGCTCAATGCCGTTGGCCTCGCAGATCATGTCAAAGCGCATAGGTCTGGAATAGATGGTGTTCCGGTTCCGAGGCTGCTCGGCGAACTGAATACCGTTGTCGGTGAGGATGGTATGGACCTGATAGGGCACGGCTTCGAGCATGTGCTGCAGGAACTCCCAAGCTGTCTTCCTGTCCGCCTTGTCGACGAGCTGGGTCACGGCAAACTTGCTCGTGCGGTCAATGCCGACGAACAGGTAAAGCTTGCCTTCAGCAGTCTGCACCTCGGCGATGTCGATATGAAAGAAGCCGATAGGGTAGCGCTTGAACTTCGACCGTTTCGGCTTGTCGCCTTCCACGTCGGGCAGTCGAGAGATGCCGTGGCGCTGAAGGCACCGATGCAGCGCTGAGCGTGTCAGGTGTGGAATTGATGGCTGCAGGGCATAGAGGCAGTCGTCCAGCGGCAAAAGCGTGTGCAGCCTGAACGCGACGATGGCCGCCTCCTCGGCTTCTGTCAAAACCGTGGAGCGTGGCTCCTTCGGCCCTGTCTTGAGATCATCGACCGTCGCTCGCTTGCGCCACTTCGCCACTGTCTTGGGGTTAATGCCGAGCTCCCGGCTCAGCGTCGCGAGCGAAGCTTGCGATCGTTGTATTGCAGCTCTGACGGCGTGCGTGGTCGTGGCGCTCCCGTGACGAACCTGGCCCATAATGCTTCCCTCCATCCCTGAGAAAGGATCGCACCATCAAACCGTGGGATCAAACACCTAGCCGCGCGGCCTGCCGGACCGGGTCCAAGCGGGACCGCAGGCGGGCTATCACCCCTGCAACAGCGCCGCCAGTTCCGCCTGCTTTTCGCGCACCAAAGCCGCGTCGCCGTCGGATTCCAGGTTCAGCCGCACCACCGGCTCGGTGTTCGACTTGCGCAGGTTGAAGCGCCAGTTGCCGAAATCCAGTGACACGCCGTCCAAGTCGTCGCGGCTGTCGGCCTGCGCTTCGTATTTCGCGATCAGCCGGGCAATCGCCGCATCGGGGTCGTCGATGTGATAGTTCGTCTCGCCCGAGGACGGGTAGAGCCGCATCCGCTCCTCCAGCAGTTCGGCCAGCGTCTGGCCCTTGCGCGACAGCAGCTCGATCATCAGCAGCCAGGGGATCATGCCGCTGTCGCAGTAATAGAAGTCGCGGAAATAATGATGCGCCGACATCTCGCCGCCATAGATCGCGCCCACGTCGCGCATCTTGCGCTTGATGAAGGCATGGCCGGTCTTGCTGACCACCGCCTCGCCGCCCGCTTCCTCGATCATCGCCTTGGTGTTCATGATGACGCGGGGATCGTGGACGATCTTCTCGCCCGGCGATTTCTCCAGGAAGGCCGCGCCCAAGAGGCCGACGATATATTCGCCGGGGATGAAGCGGCCGTTCTCGTCGAAGAAGAAGCAGCGGTCGAAATCGCCGTCCCAGGCGACGCCCAGATCGGCGTCTTCCTCTTTCACCTTCTCGACCGTGACGGGCTGGTTCTCGGGCAGCAGCGGGTTCGGGATGCCGTTCGGGAAGCTGCTGTCGACGTTGTGGTGCATCCGCACGAAGGTCAGCGGCGCGCCGCGCCTTTCCAGCTCGGCCGCGATGGCGTCGAAGGTCGGCCCCGCCGTGCCGTTGCCCGCGTTCACCACGATCTTCATCGGTTTCAGGACCGAAACATCGACGAAATCCGCCATCGCCTTGGCATAGTCCGCGCGGGCTTGGCTGAAATCGGTGACGCTGCCCTTTTCGGCCGGCGCAAAGACGCCGCTGGTCGCCAGTTCCACGATCGGCGGCAGTTCGGTGGCCGGATCCAGCGGCGCCGATCCGCGCCCGACGATCTTCATGCCGTTGTAGTTGATCGGGTTGTGCGAGGCCGTCACCTCGATCCCGCCATCGGTGTCATGAAAGCCGGTGTGGAAATAGACCTCCTCGGTTCCCGCCAGGCCCAGATCCAGCACATTCGCGCCGCCATCCGTCAGCCCCTCGATCAGCGCGGCGGCCAGTTCGGGCGAGGTTTCGCGGCTGTCGCGACCCACCACGACGCGCCTGGCCCCCCGCGCCTGCGCGAAGGCCCGGCCGATGCGATAGGCCACGTCCGCGTCCAGGTTCTTGCCCAACTCGCCCCGAACGTCATAGGCCTTGAAGCAGGTGATCTCGCGATGGCCCAGGTTGCCTTTGTCGCTCATGGGGTAAATCCTTGCTGAACTGCGGAACAGACCAAGCGCTAGCAGGACGCCATGGAATTTCAAGGCGCATCTGGTCCTTCTGGTCTAGGTGACGCGAAACGCGAAGGGCGCTAGAACCGTTCCCGACCAAGGAGAATGCCGATGGACGCCAAGACCCTGATCGCCGCCTATTACGACGCCTTCAACGCGGGCCGCACCGACGAGATGCTGGCCCTGCTGCATGATGACGTGGAACACCATGTCAACGAAGGCGGCATCCGCAAGGGCAAGGCGCTGTTCGCCCAGTTCAACCGCCACATGACCGACAGCTACAAGGAGAGCCTGACCGACATGGTGATCTTCGCCAATGAGGCGGGCGACCGCGCGGCGGCGGAATTCGTGGTCAACGGCACCTATCTGAAGACCGACGAGGGCCTGCCGCCTGCGAAGGGCCAGACCTATCGCCTGCCTGCGGGAACGTTCTTCACCCTCCGCGACGGCAAGATCGCGCGGGTGACGACCTATTACAACCTGGCCGACTGGACGCGGCAGGTCAGCCAATGACCGTCACGACGCGCGTGCTGACCGGCGAGGCGCTTGGCGCGGCGTTGGAGGATGTCGCGCGTCTGCGGATCCGGGTGTTCCACGATTTCCCCTATCTCTATGACGGGGATCAGGATTACGAACAGGACTATCTGCGCGCCTATCAGTCGCCCGGCGCGGTGGTCGTGGCGGCGATGGACGGCGCCCGCGTGGTCGGCGCCGCGACGGGCGCGCCGATGGTCGATCACGCCGCCGATTTCGCCGCCGCCTTCGCCGACCGACCCGAGCCGCTGGACCAGATCTTCTATTGCGCGGAATCGGTGCTGCTGCGGGACTATCGCGGCCGGGGCATCGGCCATGCGTTCTTCGACGCCCGCGAAGCCCATGCCCGCGACCTGGGTCTGACCTACAGCGCCTTTTGCAGCGTGATCCGCCCCGCCGACCATCCCGCCCGGCCGGCCGATTACCGCCCGCTGGACGAATTCTGGCGCAAGCGCGGCTACGCGCCGCTGCCCGGCGTCGTCGCGCGGTTTTCCTGGAAGGATCTGGGCGAGGCGCGGGAAACCGAAAAGCCCCTGCAATTCTGGATGCGCCCGCTGTGAGGATCGCCGCCGCCGCCTATCCCATCGACTGGTTCGACAGCTTCGCCGATTACCAGGCCAAGCTGACCCGCTGGGTCGCGGACGCGGCAGGGGCCGACCTGCTGGTGTTCCCCGAATACGGCGCGATGGAGCTTGCCTCCTTGGGCGGGCGCGCGGTGGCGGGCGATCTGGAGGCATCGCTGCACGAGGTCGCGCGGCATTGGCCGCAGGTCCAGGCGCTGCATCTGGATCTGGCGGCCCGCCATGGCTGCCACATCCTCGGCGCCTCGGGTCCGGTCTTTGCAGGCCCGCTCCCGGTCAACCGCGCGGTGCTCTATGGGCCGCAGGGCATCATCGGCCATCAGGACAAGCAGATCATGACCCGGTTCGAGCGCGAGGAGTGGGACGTGACCGGCGCCCCCGGCCTGCGGGTTTTCGAGACCGCGTTGGGCCGGATCGGCGTCCTGATCTGCTATGACAGCGAATTTCCCCTGCTGGGCCGGGTGCTGGCGCGGGCGGGGGCGGAACTGCTGCTGGTGCCAAGCTGCACGGATACGGTTGCCGGCTTCAACCGGGTGCGGATCGGGGCGATGGCCCGCGCGCTGGAAAGCCAATGCGTGGTGGTCCAGGCGCCCACGGTCGGGGCCTGCGACTGGATGCCCGCCCTGGACGTAAACCGGGGGCGGGCGGCGATCTATGGCCCGCCGGACGGGTTCTGGCCGGAAACCGGCATCATCGCCGAAGGTCCGATGGACCAGCCCGGCTGGGTCACGGCCGATGTCGATCTGGCCCGCGTGGCCGACAGCCGCCGCAACGGCGCGGTCCTGCCCTTCGCCCATTGGCCCGAAAGCGAAGGCGCTGGCCTGACGGGCACGGAAACCATTTCTTAAACAATTCGTTTTATTCATCCATGGCACTGGTCACTGCGCCTTTCAGTGCCATATTCCGCAGCTATGCTGCATATCACAGACACCATCACCATCGAGGAGTGGGAGCTGACCGAACAGTTCACCAGATCCCAGGGACCGGGCGGACAGAATGTCAACAAGGTCGAAACCGCGGTCGAACTGCGGTTCGAAGCCGCGCGTTCGCCCAACCTGTCCGACGCGGTCAAGCGCCGCCTGCAACGGCTTGCGGGGCGGCGCTGGACGCGCGACGGCGCGGTGGTGATCCTGTCGCAGGAAACCCGCAGCCAGGCTCGGAACCGGGAAATCGCCCGCGACCGGCTGGCTGACCTGATCCGGCGCGCGACCGAGGCCGCCCGGCCCAGGGTCGCGACCAAGCCGACCTGGGGCAGCCAGCAGCGCCGCCTGAAGGCCAAGTCCTCACGAGGAGAGGTCAAGGCCCTGCGTGGCAGGGTAGAGGAGGGCGAATGAACGCGATCGGCCAGTTGCTGGGCCTGCTGATCGGGCGACGGCCGCCTGCCTTGCAGGTTGGCGCGGTCTGCCGCTGCATC
Source organism: Paracoccus sp. S3-43 (assembly GCF_029027965.1). Lineage (NCBI taxonomy): Bacteria > Pseudomonadati > Pseudomonadota > Alphaproteobacteria > Rhodobacterales > Paracoccaceae > Paracoccus > Paracoccus qomolangmaensis. The sequence continues at coordinate 238,013 of NZ_CP119082.1, forward strand.
CGGACCGGCGATGTCGTCCTGATCACCAGCCGGGGAACCGGGCGCTGGGTGATCCCGAAAGGCTGGCCGATGGAGGGCAAGAGCCTGCCCGCCGCCGCCGCCACCGAGGCCTGGGAGGAAGCGGGGATCGAGGGGCGGGTGCAGGACGCCGAACTGGGCCGCTATCGCTATGACAAGGAACAGGACCGGGGCTTTTCCGTCCCGATCGAGGTTCGCGTCTTCCTGCTGGAGGCCGACCGCCAGCGCGCCGATTTCCCCGAGGCGAAGCAGCGCAAGCGCCGCTGGTTCGCCCCCGCTGACGCCGCGCGCCTGGTGGCGGAACGCGGACTGCGGGAAATCCTGCTTGCATTGCCGCCGATACCCGGCTGACAACGGAGCATGAGGCCGCCCGACCGCAAATTCGATGTTCTTGACCGGGATCTGCGGCGGATCACCGTCGCGGAATCCGCCCAGTTCCATGCTGTCCGCCCGGTCCTGCGGCTGGGCGCGGGCATTCTGCTGGGCGTGTCGCTGATCTTCCTGGCGCTGGGTATCACCGGCCAGCAACCCGGCCTGGTCCTGATCGGCGCTGGTCTGATCGTGGCGGGGTGGCTGGGGCTGTCGATCGGCGCGAACGACATCGCCAACGCGCTTGGCCCGGCGGTGGGGGCGGGGGCCATCGCCCTCGGACCGGGGCTTGTGCTTGTGGCGCTGGCGGAAGTCGCGGGCGCAACGCTGGCGGGCCATGTCGTGACGCATCGCTTGGCCGAGGGGATCGCGGACATCAGCGTGCTGGCGGGCGCGGGCGGGCAGATCGCGATGCTGGCCGCCCTGATCGCGGCGGCGGGCTGGATCACGGTTGCGACGGGGGCGAACCTGCCGGTCTCGACCTCGCATTCCATCGTCGGGGCGATTGCCGGGTCCGGGTTGGCGGCGGCCGGGTCGGCGGCGGTGTCCTGGGGCGGCATCGCCATGATGGCGCTGGCCTGGATCCTGACCCCCCTCGCCGCCGCGATCCTCGCCGGGGCGCTGCTGGCGCTGCTGCGGATCAAGGTGGCCGAGGCGCCGGATCGCAGCCACGCCGCCCGCGCCTGGCTGCCGCCGCTCATCGGCGCCATGGTCGGGCTGTTTACGGCCTATGTCGCGACGCTGGTTCCCGCCCTGTCGCTGCGGCTGCCCCAGGCGCTGCTGCCGGGCGCGGCGGCGGGCCTGGCGGCGATGCTGCTGATGCGCCGCCGCGTCGGGCAGATCCTGGCCGAGGCGGCGGGCGACCGGCCGGGCATGAAGCGGATCCTGCGGATGCCGTTGCTGTTCGCGGCCGTGATGATGGCCTTTGCCCATGGCGCGGGCGATGCGGGCAACGTGGCGGGGCCGCTGCTGGTGATCCTGTCGCCGCCGCATCGCGACCCCTTGCCCGTCCCGCTGCTGCTGCTGGCCGTGGCGGGCACCGCCATCGCCCTGGGCGCCCTTCTGTTCGGGCGGCGGCTGGTCGGCGTCATCGGCGAGGGGATCACCCGCCTGAACCCGGCCCGCGCCTTCTGCATCACGCTGGCGACGGCGATGATCGTGCTGTTCGCCTCGGGCTGGGGGCTGCCGGTGTCCTCGACCCATGTCGCCGTGGGCGGGGTCTTCGGCGTGGGCTTCGTGCGAGAGATGCTGGACCGCCGCGCCGACCGTCGGCGCGCGGCCATGCCGGTCGAGGAACGGCACCGCCGCCAGCTGATCCGCCGCAGCCATGTCGTGACGATCACCGTGGCCTGGGTCGTGACGGTGCCGATCACCGCGCTGCTGGGCGGGCTGTGCTGCCTGGCGATGCTGTGGTTGATGGGGGGCTGATGGGGGGCTGATGGGGGGCTGAGGGCGGGGTTACACCACCACGTCCATCCGCGCCTGGTTGTCCACGCCGAAGACCCGGCGATAGCGGGCGATCTCGTCCGCGGGGCCGGTGGCCTTGGCGGGATTGTCCGACAGCTTGACCGTCGGGCGGCCGTTGGCCGAGACCGCCTTGCAGACCAGGCTGAAGGGCGCCAGCCCGTCGCCCGCGACCAGGCCCCGGAAATCGTTGGTCAGCAGCGTGCCCCAGCCGAAGCTGACCTTGACCCGGCCATGGAACTGGTGGTGCAGCTCGACGATCTTTTCCACGTCCAGCGCGTCGGAAAAGATCACCAGCTTCCGGCGCGGATCCTCGCCCCGGTCCTGCCACCAGCGGATCGCGGTTTCCGCGCCCGCTGCCGGATCGCCGCTGTCGATGCGGATCCCGGTCCAGCCCGCCAGCCAGTCGGGCGCGCCTTTCAGAAAGCCCTTGGTCCCATAGGTATCGGGCAGGATCATGCGCAGGTTGCCGTCATGTTCCTCGTGCCAGTCGGCCAGAACCTCATAGGGGGCGCGGCGCAGATCCTCGTCCGTGTCGGCCAGGGCGGCATAGACCATCGGCAGTTCATGGGCATTGGTGCCGATCGCCTCGATGTCGCGGCGCATGGCGATCAGGCAGTTCGAGGTGCCGGTGAAGCGTTCGCCCAAGCCCTCGATCATGGCCTGGACGGCCCAGTCCTGCCACAGGAAGCTGTGCCGCCGCCTCGTGCCGAAATCGGCGATGCGCAGGTTGGGCAGGGTCCGCAGGATTTCGATCTTTTCCCACAGCCGGGTCATGGCGCGGGCATAGAGAACCTGCAATTCGAACCGGCCCAGCGTCGTCAGGACGGCGCGCGACCGCAATTCCATCAGGATGGCAAGCGCGGGAATTTCCCACAGCATCACCTCGGGCCAGCGGCCTTCGAAGGTCAATTCGTACTGGCCGTCGCGCTTTTCCAGCTGATAGGGGGGCAGGCGCAGGTTTTCCAGGAACTCCATGAAATCGGGGCGGAACATCTGGCGCTTGCCATAGAAGGTGTTGCCGCGCATCCAGGTGCTTTCGCCGCGCGCCAGCGACAGGCCGCGAACATGGTCCAGCTGTTCGCGCAGCTCTCCCTCGTCGATCAGGTCGGCCAGGCGGATGCGGGTGGTCCGGTTGATCAGCTGGAACCGGACCACCGTGTCGGGACGGTTGCGAAAGATCGACTGGCACATCAGCAGCTTGTAGAAGTCGGTGTCGATCAGCGACCGCACGATGGGGTCGATCTTCCATTTGTGGTTATAGACGCGGGTGGCGATGTCGACCATCGGCTTACTCCTGGGAAACGCCCGCGGCGCGCATGTCGGCGCGGGCACGATCAAGGCTGCCGTCCAGGTCGATGGCACGGGTGGCGGATTCGATCACGGTGGCGGTAAAGCCGAGTTTCGCGGCGTCGACGGCGCTCCAGGCGACGCAGAAGTCATGGGCAAGGCCCGCGAAGGTCAGATCCGCCAGACCCCGGTCGCGCAGGTATCCGGCAAGCCCCGTCGGCGTCCTGCGGTCGTTTTCGAAGAAGGCGGAATAGCTGTCGATGGCGGCCCGGAAGCCCTTGCGGATCACCAGGTCGGCCCGTCGCGTGTTCAGGCCGGGGTGGAAATCCGCGCCCGGCATGCCGATGACGCAATGGCTTGGCCACAGCACCTGCGGCCCATAGGGCATGTCCGTCACGCTGAACGGCGCCGCGCGTGGATGGTTGGCGGCGAAGCTGGCGTGATCGGCGGGATGCCAGTCCTGGGTCAGCACCACCGCGTCGAACCGGTCCATCAGCGCATTGATCGGCGCGACGATCTCCTCCCCGCCCGCCACGGCCAGCGCACCGCCGGGGCAGAAATCCACCTGCATGTCGATGACGATCAATGCCCGTTGCATTGGCTTCCCCCTTGCCTGCGACCATGCCTAGAAACTGCGCGGGGCGCGGTCAATGGCTTGCAAGACCGGGGTCGGCTGGCTAAGGCCGCATCCATGCTGATCGTTGCCGCCCTGTATCATTTCACCCGCTTCGAGGATCCCGCCGCGCTGAAGCCGCCGCTGGCCCGGATCGCCTGCGCAAACGGCGTGCGCGGCACGCTGCTGCTGGCGCCCGAGGGGATCAACGGCACCATCGCCGGAACGCGGGACGGCATCGACGCGGTGCTGGCCCATATCCGCGCGCTGCCGGGCTGCGCGGATATGGACTGGAAGGAAAGCCCGGCGGACCGGATGCCCTTCGGCCGGATGAAGGTGCGGCTGAAGCGGGAAATCGTGACGATGGGCCAGCCCGATGTCGATCCCCGCGCCTCGGTCGGCCATTATGTCGAACCCGCCGACTGGAACGCGCTAATCAGCGCCCCGGACGTGGCCGTGATCGACACCCGCAACGATTACGAGGTCGAGATCGGCACATTCGCGGGCGCGGTCGATCCCGGCACCCGGTCGTTCCGCGACTTTCCCGCCTGGTGGCAGGCCAACGCCCCGCGTTTCGCGGGCAAGCGCGTGGCCATGTTCTGCACCGGCGGCATCCGCTGCGAGAAATCGACGAACTGGCTGCTGTCCCAAGGGGTCGATCAGGTGTTCCACCTGAAGGGCGGGATCCTGAAATACCTGGAACAGGTGCCCGAGGATGACAGCCTGTGGCAGGGCGAATGCTTCGTCTTCGACGGCCGCGTCAGCCTGAGCCACGGCTTGCGGCCGGGCCGCCACGGGCTTTGCCACGCCTGCCGCCGCCCGCTGGCGCCCGAGGACCGCGCCCGCCCCGACTTCGAAGAGGGCGTCAGCTGCCACCGCTGCATCGGCGACTATGATGATGCCGCCCGCGCGCGGTTTCGCGACCGCCAGCGGCAGGTCGCACGGGGCGAGCTGTTCGCCCGCGACTGACGGTCCCTAGCGGCCCGTCCCCAGACCCCCCGCCGCGATCGCCGCCATGTTCAGGATGTCGTTCACGGTCGAGGTCGTGGAACAGATCTGGATCGGCTGCGGCACCCCGGTCAGGATCGGGCCGATCACCGTCGCCCCCGCCATTTCCTGCAACAGCTTCACGCTGATCGAGGCCGAATGGCGCGCGGGCACGACCAGGACGTTGGCGGGGCCGGTCAGGCGGCTGAAGGGATAGCGGGCCATGGATTCGGCGTTCAACGCCACATCGACGGTCATTTCCCCTTCATATTCGAAATCGACGCCCCGGCGGTCCAGAACCTCGGTCGCCCTGGCCATCTTCACGGCGCGTTCGCTGACCGGATAGCCGAAGTTCGAAAACGACAGGAAGGCCACGCGCGGCTCAAGCCCCAGGCCCCGCGCCACGGCGGCGCCGCGGGTGGCGATGTCGGCCAGATCCTCGGCCTCGGGCCATTCATGGACCAGCGTGTCGCCGATCATCACGATGCGGCCCTTGTGCAACACGGCGGTGATGCCCACCGCGCCGTCCTGCGGGCGCAGGTCGAAGACCGTGCCCAGCTGCGCCAGCACCGGGGCGTTCTTGCGCGTCGCGCCGGTGACAAGCCCGTCGCCATGCCCATGCGCCAGCATCAGCGCGGCGAAGACATGGCGGTCGCGGTTGGCCAGCTTGTGCGCATCCTCTCGGTCCACGCCCTTGCGTTGCAGGCGGGCGTATAGGAATTCGTGATACGCATCCAGATGCCGCGAATTCGCCGCATTGATCACGGTCAGTTCGCGCACCGCATCGGCAAGGCCCGCCGTCTCCAGCTTTTCCTTCACATCGGCCTCGCGCCCCACGACGAGGGCCTGGCCCATGCCGCCGCGCTGCCAGGCGACAGCGGCGCGCAACACGCGCGGGTCGTCGCCCTCGGCGAAGATCATCCGGGCCTGGCTCTGGCGGGCGCGGGCATGGATGCCTTGCAGGATCGCCGCCGTGGGATCCATGCGGTTCTTCAGCGACTGGACGTAACCCTCCATGTCGATGATCGGGCGGCGGGCGGCGCCGGTCTCCATGCCCGCGCGGGCGACCGCAGGCGGGATCACATGGATCAGGCGCGGATCGAAGGGCGTCGGGATGATGTAGTCGCGGCCGAATTGCAGCTTGCGGCCGTAAGCCACGGCGACCTCGTCCGGCACATCCTCGCGCGCCAGGGCCGCCAGCGCCTCGGCGCAGGCGATCTTCATTTCGTCGTTGATGGCGCGGGCGTGGATGTCGAGCGCGCCCCGGAACAGATAGGGGAAACCCAACACGTTGTTCACCTGGTTGGGATAGTCGGACCGCCCGGTGGCGACGATGGCGTCGGGGCGGACGGCATGGGCCTCCTCGGGGGTGATTTCGGGATCGGGATTGGCCATGGCGAAGATCACCGGGTTGTCGGCCATGCTGGCGACCATCTCCTGCGTCACCGCCCCCTTGGCGCTGACGCCCAGGAACACGTCGGCGCCCTTCATCGCGTCCTCCAGCGTGCGGGCCTCGGTCACGACCGCATGGGCCGATTTCCACTGGTTCATCCCCTCGGTCCGGCCCTGCCAGATCACACCCTTGGTGTCGGCCATGATGCAGTTCTCGTGCCGCGCGCCCATGGATTTCAGCAGTTCCAGGCAGGCGATCCCGGCGGCGCCGGCACCGTTCAGGACGATCTTCACCTCCTCGATCTTCTTGCCCGACAGTTCCAGCGCATTGAGCAGGCCCGCCGCGCAGATCACCGCCGTGCCGTGCTGGTCGTCGTGAAAGACCGGGATGTCCATCAGTTCCTTCAGGCGCTGCTCGATGATGAAGCATTCGGGCGCCTTGATATCCTCAAGGTTGATACCGCCGAAGGTCGGCCCCATCAGGCGCACGGCGTTGATGAATTCGTCCGCGTCCTCGGTGTCCAGCTCGATGTCGATGGCGTTCACGTCGGCGAAGCGCTTGAACAGCACCGCCTTGCCCTCCATCACCGGTTTCGAGGCCAGCGCGCCGAGGTTCCCCATCCCCAGGATGGCGGTGCCGTTGGAAATCACCGCGACCATGTTGCCCTTGGTGGTATAGTCATAGGCGGTTTCCGGGCGGTCGGCGATGGCCTGGACCGGCACGGCGACCCCCGGCGAATAGGCCAGCGACAGGTCGCGCTGCGTGGTCATCGGGGTCGAGGCCACCACATCGAATTTCCCCGGACGCGGCTCCATGTGATAGGCCAAGGCCTCCTCGGGGGTGACGCGGGCGCTGCGGGGGGTCTTGTCGGACATTCTGTTCCTCCGGGGATGGTGGACCCGTTTAACGTCGCGTCACCGCTGGCTCAACCGCCTTCGCGGGCAAATCTGTCTTGCCGGGACGCGCGGGAATGTCGGGTCAGACCTGGATATTGACGAAGCTGTCGCGCAGGGCGGCGGACCAGGCCGCGCTCATCCGGGCGAAATCGGCGTCGCCGTCCAGGATGCGGCGGCGGCTGGTCACGGCGCAGGCGCCCTGTTCGATGATCGCCAGGTCCAGCGGCATCCCCACCGACAGGTTCGACCGCAGCGTCGAATCCATGGACAGCAGCACGGCCTTCTGCGCATCGGCCAGGCTGGTCGCGGGCGTCACCACGCGGTCGAGGATCGGCTTGCCGTATTTGTGTTCGCCGATCTGCAGGAAGGGCGTGTCCTCGGTCGCCTCGATGAAATTGCCCTCGGGATAGATCAGGAACATGCGCATGTCGCCGCCCGCACGCTGGCCCGCGACGATCATGCTGGCCGATGCCTGCTGGCGCAGGTCGCGGCATTGTTCGGCGATTTCGCGGCGGGTGCGCGCCAGCGTGTCGCCGATGATGGTCGCGACCTGCAACAGGGTCTGGGCCTTCATGATCGAGGTCGTCTCGTCCGCCATCTCGTCATGGATGGCCTCGTTCAGGCGGGCCAGCGTGGTCTGCGTGACCGACAGCGACCCGGCGGTCATCACCACGATGGCGCGCTCGCCCGGCTCCTCGAAGAAGAACATCTTGCGATAGCAGGCGATGTTGTCCAAGCCCGCATTGGTGCGCGTGTCCGACAGCAGCACCAGTCCGGCATTCAGCTTCAAGCCGACGCAATAGGTCATGGCTGCGTCTTTCCCGTGATGATCGCAGGGCAATCTAGTGGCGTCGCCACCCTGCCGCAATCGGTCCTTTTGCCTTGGTCCAAATATCCGCGGGGGAGTCCGCCCTTGCGGACGGGGGCGGCAACCCCCCCCTTCCCGTCAGCTTTGCGTCTGGCTCTGGCTCTGGAACCGCTCGACTTCTTCGACATTCACGGCGACGTCCAGCGTCTCGATCCCCTGGCCCGCCGCGATGCCCCGGATGGGCGCGGCGTCGGGCGCATCCAGCCCCGATCCCAGCCGAACATAGCGTTCGTCGGGGCAGCAGCGGTTCGCCGGGTCGAAGCCCACCCAGCCCAGCCCCTGGACATGGATCTCGGCCCAGGCATGGGCGGCCTCATGCGCCTCGCCCCCGGCGGTGCTGTGCAGATAGCCCGAGACATAGCGCGCGGGCAGGTCGCGCAGCCGGGCCACTGCGATCAGCGCCTGGGCATGGTCCTGGCAGACGCCTTCGCCCTGGGCCAGGGCCTCGGCGGCGGTGGTGTGGAACTCGGTCCGCCCCGGCCGATAGGCGATCGCCTCGGACACCGCCGCCGACAGCCGATGCGCCAGGCCCAGCGGATCCGAGGCATCCGTGACCCCGGCCGCCAGATCCCGCAGCGCCTCGTCGGCCCTGGTGGCCGCCGTGTCGCGCAGATAGGCCAGCGGATGGATCAGTTCGCGATGCCCGCGCAACACGCCGGCGGTATCGCGCGTCTCGACCCGGCCCGATGTGGCGACGATCACCTCCTCGGTCGGGCCGCGCACGGTCCAGCCTTCGATCCAGTCGCCCGCGCCGTCGCGGAAACCGGGGCCGCGACTGCCGCCCGACACGTCGATCACCCAGTCATGGGTCCGCTGCCCTTCGAAGACCGAGGGCGTCAGCCGCAGGCTTTGGACCAGGTTCCTGACCGGCAGGTCATAGCGGTAAACCGTCTGATGAACGATGCGCAGCTTCATCACGACCCTCCCAGCAGGTAATCTTCGTGGACCAGGGTCGAGATCGTGCCGATTTCCCCGATGAACCAGGTCAGGAATTCGTGCAGCCCCTCGTCGAAGATCATGTCGATGTCATGGGCCTGCAACCGGCCCAGCACCTCGCGCGCCTTGTCGCGGGCATTGGTGGGCACGGTGTCGCCGTATCGCTTGGCGATGCCTTCCAGGTTCCAGACCGCCTCGTACAGCGCGGTGATCAGCGACCGGGGGCTTTCGCCGTTCAGGATCAGGAAATCCGCGACCCGGCCCGCGGTGATGTCGCCGCCATAGGCCCAGTGATAGGACCGATGCGCCGACAGCGCCCGCAGGATCACCTGCCAATGATAGGTGTCCAGCCCCGATCCCACGAACTCGATCCGGGGCAGCAGGACATAGTATTTCACGTCCAGCAGCCGCGCCGTGGCGTCCGCGCGTTCCAGGCCATAGCCCAGGTTCATGAAATGCCAGCCGTCGTTGCGCAGTTGCGTGGCGTTGATCGCGCCCCGCACGGTCGAGGTGTGGCTGGTCGTGACATCCGTCAGCGACGCCATGTCCAGCGTGTCGCGCGGCGTCCGTTCGATCCGGCGCAGATCCTGATAGGCCATGTTCAGCGCGTCCCAGACCTGGCTGGTCAGGGCGGTGCGCACGATCCGGCCCGCCTCGCGCGCCTTTTCGATGCAGGCCATGACCGAACCGGGATTGTCGCGGTCGAAGAAGATGAATTCCTCGATATTCTCCTGGCTGATCTCGCCGTATTTCTCGGCGAACAGATCGGCGGAACCGGACGCCTGCAACAGCGAGTTCCATTCGTTCTGATAGCCCGAGGCGGTATTGGGCAGCAGCGTGATCCGCTGACCCACATCCAGCAGGCGGGCGGCGGTGTCGGCGCGTTCCAGGTGGCGGCCCATCCAGAACAGGTTCGCGGCGGTGCGGCTGAGCATGTGCGTCCCCTTCCTATTCCGACAGAACCCAGGTGTCCTTGACGCCCCCGCCCTGCGACGAATTCACGACAAGGCTGCCCTCGCGCAGCGCCACGCGGGTCAGCCCGCCCGGCACCAGTTCGATCCGGTCGCCGCACAGGCAATAGGGGCGCAGGTCGACATGGCGCGGCGCCAGCCCTTCCTCGACGAAGGTGGGGCAGGTGGACAGCGCCAGCGTCGGCTGGGCGATATAGTTGCCGGGATCGGCCTCGATCTTGGCGCGGAAGGCCTCGATCTCTTCTTTCGTGGATTTCGGGCCGACCAGCATCCCGTAGCCGCCCGATCCGTGGACCTCCTTCACCACCAGATCGGCCAGGTTTTCCATGACGTGTCGGTAATCGTCGTCCTTCCACAGCGTCCAGGTCTGGACGTTCTGCAACAGAGGTTCCTCGCCCAGATAGAAGCGGACCATTTCCGGCACGAAAGTATAGATCGCCTTGTCGTCGGCCACGCCCGCGCCCGGCGCCGAACAGATCGACACGCCCCCTGACCGATAGACATCCATCAGCCCCGGCACGCCCAGCAGCGAATCGGGGCGGAAGCACAGCGGATCCAGGAACGGATCGTCGACCCGGCGATAGATCACATCGACGCGCTTCGGCCCCTGGGTGGTGCGCATATAGACGAATTCGCCGTCCACGAACAAATCCTGCCCCTCGACCAGTTCCACGCCCATCAGGTTGGCCAGGAAGCTGTGTTCGTAGTAGGCGCTGTTGAAATGGCCGGGCGTCAGGATCACGCAGGTCGGCCGGTCGTGGCATTTCGCGGGGGCCACCGATTCCAGCGTGCGGCGCAGCAGGTCGGGATACTGGTCCACCGGCTCGATCCGGTTGCCCCGGAACAGGCCGGGGAACATCCGCATCATGATTTCCCGGTTCTCCAGCATGTAGCTGACGCCGGACGGCGTGCGGCAATTGTCCTCCAGCACGAAGAACTCGTCCTTGGCGGTGCGCACCAGGTCGATGCCGATGATATGGGAATAGACGCCGCGCGGCGGGACGACGCCGACCACGGCCTTCTCATAGGCCTCGTTCTGATAGACCAGCCGGGCGGGGATGCGGCCCGCGCGCACGATCTCGGCCCGGCCATAGACATCGCGCAGGAATGCGTTGAGCGCCCGCGCCCGCTGCTTGATGCCGCGTTCCAGGCGGCGCCATTCGGCCTGTTCGAAGACGCGGGGCATCATGTCGAAGGGGATCAGCCGGTCGGGGTCGCCGCCCTCGCCATAGACGGCGAAGGTGATGCCGATTCGCCGGAACAGGGCCTCGGCCTCGGCCTGCTTCATCTGCCGGAAATCCGCCGGCATGGTCTCGACCCATTGGCTGAGCCGTGCATAAGGGTCGCGAACCTGCGATCCCTCATACATCTCGTTGTAAGACGTCATAGATCCCACCCGCTAAAACCGGACCCCTTCGCGGGCCTTCTTCCTGACAATGATCAGAGACGGATTTTCCCAAGTCCACAGGGGAATGGCCTGCCCTGCGCGAAAGTTCCGCAGATCGGGATCGCGCCTTGGGCAGGACGGGCCAGACGCTGCGGCCTCTGCCGCGATTTTGGGCAGGATGAAGGCGGTCCGAGGGGCCTTGACGGGGTGGACGGCGCTTACCGGATGGTAACCTTTTTCCTTTAGGCCCGACCGGGACAGCGCAGAGGACCGACATGCCTACATTGATCGTCAACGACGCCGACGCCGAACTGATCGTCACCATCCAGGATGCGCGCATCGACGCGGCCATCGCCACGCGGTTCAAGGATCGGCTGCGCGAAATCGTGCTGCGCGGCCGCAAGCCGGTGCGGCTGGACATGCGGCGCGTCGATTTCATGGACAGCTCGGGCCTGGGGGCGATGATCGCGGTGCGCAAGGCCCTGCCCGAATCGCTGCCTCTGGTGCTGGAGGGGCTGACCCCGAACGTCGAACGCGTGTTCCGCCTGACCCGGATGGACAGCGTGTTCGACATCCGGCCCGCCCCGCAACAGCAATAGCATCCGCTCCCCAGACAGGAGTCGTTTTAATGAGTTCCACCGAACGGCAGAACGCCGGTCCGAAACCCCGATCGCTGACCCGCTCGCAGCCGATGTTCCACCGCGTGCTGCAAGCGGACCCCCATGACGTGCGCCAGGCGCTGAAGGATCTGCGTGCCTGCTTCGCGCCCCATATCAGCGCCGACACGATGGGCCGGCTGGAACTGGTCCTGGCCGAGGTGATGAACAACGTGGTCGAACATGCCGACCTTGCGCCGCTGCCGGGGGGGATGTCGCGGTCGATCCATCTCTGCGTGGTCATGCACGACAATGGCCTGTCCTGCGCGATCACCGACGACGGGGGCCGGCTGCCCGCCGACTGCCTGCTGCCCCGCAGCCTGCCGGTGATGGATCCGCTGGACCTGCCCGAAGGCGGCTTCGGCTGGTGCCTGATCCAGGGGCTGACGCAATCGCTGTGCTATTACCGCGAGGACCAGCGGAACTGCCTGGCCTTCATGGTCCCCTATCGGCAATCTCAGTTCAGCGGACCCATCAGCGGATAGCGCCCGTCCTCGAAATCGCCGAACATCTCGAACACCTCGGGGTGGTCGAGGGGTTCGCCCGAATAGTCCGGGACCAGGTTCTGTTCCGAGACATAGGCGACGTAATAGGTCGCCTCGGTTTCGGCATACAGGTGATAGAAGGGCTGGTCCTTGGCGGGGCGCACGTCCTCCGGGATGGAATCATACCATTCCTGGGTATTGGCAAATTCGGGATCCACATCGAAGATCACGCCGCGGAACGGCCTGTTCCGATGGCGAACCACCTGGCCCAATCCGTATTTGGCGATGCGATGCTGTCCGTGCATGGATATTCCGTAAGGCTTCAGGCCGGTCTGCCGGGCGTTTTAATCCGATACGACGATTCTGTCCATCGGATCGCCAGCATTTGCACGATGCCGTGGGGCAAGTCCGCCACAGGCCCGGCCCTATCGGGCGGGCGCGTCCGCCCCATCCTCGGGCAGCAGCGGCACGGTCGACATCGCCATCTTGGCCGACCCTTCGGTCAATTCGCTGGCATGGGCCAGATAGACCAGAACCCGGTTTTCCGCGTCATAGATGCGCTTGACGCGCAGCGACTTGAACAAAAGCGACCGGCCTTCGCTGAACACATCCTCGGGGCGGCCGGGGCGCAGGCCGCTGACATCCACAGCGCCGGTTCGGCTGCACTGGATGGCGCTGTTCGACGGATCCTCGAACCAGTTTCCCTGGCTGAGCCGGTCCAGCACGGATCGTTCGAAATAGGCCAGGTGGCAGGTGACGCCGCCGACCGCCGGGTCGGCCACCGATTCGATCACGATATCGTTGCCGACCCAATCGACGCCGATCTTGGCGATCTCCTCGGCCTGGGCCAGGGCGGGTGCGATCAGCAGGGCAAGGGCGATCAGTCGCACGGCAAATCCTGTGGTTCCAGCGGCACACGGCCGTCATCGGTCAGCAGATGAACCGCGCCCCGTTCGACGACCACCGCGCAGAGCGGACGGCCATAGGCCGCGCCCCCGTCGACGTTCAGGCGGTTACCGTAATGGGTGGCGGTCTGGATCGCGGTATGGCCATGGACGACCAGCGGCCCGTGATCCACGGGGCTGTTCAGGAAACCCTGCCGGATCCAGACCAGATCCTCCTCGGCCTGGTCTTGCAGATCGACGCCGGGGCGGACGCCCGCATGAACGACCAGGGCCAGCGGATGCAGGAAATAAAGCGGCAGCGAGGCCAGGAAGGCCGTGTGGGCGGCGGGCACGGCGCGCTTGGCCTCGGCCAGCATCCGCTGGGGCGGTAGGGCGGGATCGACCCCATAGGACCGCAGCGTTTCCGGCGCGCCCAGGCCGGAATGCAGCGTCCAGTGCAGTTTCGAACTGAGCCCCGGATCCACCCAGTCCGGCTGCGAGAGGTATTGCGGCAGGAAGCGGTCGTGATTGCCGCGCGTGACGATCCAGGGCCGTCCCTGCGCCTGGCCGGTCATCAGATGGTCGACGACGCCGCGCGAATCCGGCCCCCGGTCGATCAGGTCGCCCACATGGGCGATCACCGCGTCCCGGCCGCCGTCGCGGAAGATGCGGTCATGCGCGGCCTTCAGCTGGTCCAGATGCCCGTGGACATCGCCAATGACATAAATCCGCATCACCGCCCCGTCGCAAGAAAAGCCGCGTCCCCTGCGTAAGGGGGCGCGGCGGGATCGTCAAACCTCGAACTGCAACCGGCGGGCTTGCAGGAACTTGCCGGTGGCCTGCAACGCCGCCAGGGCCGCGTCGCTGATCGCCTCGTCCAGGTACAGGATGGCGATGGCGTCGTTCCCCTCGGCCGACCGGCCCAGGGTGAAGTTGGCGATGTTCACGCCCAGATCGCCCAGCGTCGTGCCAAGCGCGCCGATCACGCCCGGCACGTCCTTGTTGCGGGTATAGAGCATGTGCTGCCCGACCTCGGCATCGACAGTGATGCCGCGAATCTGGATGAAGCGCGGCTTGCCGTCGCTGAAGACCGTGCCCGCGACCGACCGCTCGCGCGTGTCGGTGACGACGGTCAGCTTGATATAGCCCTCGAACACGCCCGCCTTGTCCTGGGTGGTGGTGGCCACCTGCACGCCGCGTTCCTTGGCCATGACCGGGGCCGAGACCATGTTCACGTCCGGGTTGGTGGCCTTCATCACCCCCGCGATCACCGCCGCGTTCAGCGCGTTCAGGTTCATGGTCGAGGCCACGCCGTCATACAGCACGTTGATCGCCTTGATCGGCTCGTCGGTCATCTGGCCCACGAAGGCGCCCAGATGGCCCGCCAGCTTGATCCAGGGCCCCATGACGGTGGCTTCCTCGGCCGTGACCGAGGGCATGTTCAGCGCGTTCTGCACCGCCCCGGTCAGCAGGTAATCCGACATCTGCTCGGCCACTTGCAGGGCCACGTTCTCCTGCGCCTCGGTCGTGGATGCGCCCAGATGCGGGGTCACGACCACGTTCGGCAGGTTGAACAGCGGGCTGTCGGTGGCGGGTTCCACGGCGAACACGTCGAAGGCGGCGCCCGCGACGCGGCCGTCCTTCAGCGCCTCGGCCAGGGCCTCCTCATCGACCAGGCCGCCGCGCGCGCAGTTGATGATCCGCACGCCCGGCTTCAGTTTCGCAATCGCCTCGCGTGACAGGATGTTGCGGGTCTTCTCGGTCAGCGGCACGTGGAAGGTGATGAAATCGGCGCGCGCCAGCAGGTCGTCCAGCTCGACCTTGGTCACGCCGAGTTCTTTCGCGCGATCCTCGGACAGGAACGGATCATAGGCCAGCACCTTCATGTGCAACCCCAGGGCGCGGTCGATGACGATGGACCCGATATTGCCCGCGCCGATCACGCCCAGGGTCTTGTTGAACAGCTCGACCCCCATGAAGCGGTTCTTTTCCCACTTGCCCGCATGGGTGCTGGCGCTCGCCTCGGGCAGTTGGCGCGCCACGGCGAACATCATGGCGATGGCATGTTCGGCGGTGGTGACGCTGTTGCCGAAGGGCGTGTTCATCACGATCACGCCCTTCTTGGACGCCGCCGGAATGTCCACATTGTCCACCCCGATCCCGGCGCGGCCGATCACCTTGAGGTTGGCGGCGTTCTGCAACAGCTTTTCGGTCACCTTCGTCGCGGACCGGATCGCCAGCCCGTCATACTGCCCGATCACCTCGGCCAGCTTGTCCTTGTCCTTGCCCAGCTCGGGCAGGTAATCCACCTCGACCCCGCGGTCGCGGAAGATCTGGACGGCGGTTTCCGACAGCTTGTCGGACACGAGAACCTTCGGCATGTCGTTCATCCTTTCATGCGGCATCCGGGCACAGCCTCTCGGATGCCATTTCACTTTGGTTTAAATATCCCGCGGGTCCGGGGGCTGGCCCCCGGCTTTGCTTACGCTTGCGCGGCCAGTTCCGCGCGATAGGCCCATTCGATCCAGGGCATCAGCGCCGCGACATCGCTGGTTTCGACCGTCGATCCGCACCAGATCCGCAGCCCCGCCGGGGCGTCACGATAGGCGCCCGCATCCAGCGCCACGCCTTCCTTCTCAAGCCGCTTGGCCACGGCCTTGGCGAAGGCGGCGCCGTCCTTGATGGCCGGATCGGTGAAGCGCAGGCAGACGCTGGTGTTGGACGCGGTGGCCGGATCCTCGGCCAGATCGGCGATCCAGTCCTTGCCGGCGATGAAGTCGCGCACGGCGGCGGCATTGGCATCGGCCCGCGCGATCAGCGCCTTCACGCCGCCGATTTTCTGGGCCCATTTCAGCGCGACCAGGTAATCCTCGACCGCCAGCATCGAGGGCGTGTTGATCGTCTCGCCCTTGAAGATGCCCTCGATCAGCTTGCCGCCCTTGGTCATGCGGAAGATCTTCGGCAGCGGCCAGGCGGGGAGATAGGTTTCCAGGCGTTCCACGGCGCGAGGGGACAGGATCAGCATCCCATGCGCGCCCTCGCCACCCAGCACCTTCTGCCAGCTGAAGGTCACCACATCCAGCTTGTCGAAAGGCAGGTCCATCGCGAAAGCGGCGCTGGTCGCGTCGCAGATGGTCAGGCCCTCACGGTCGGCGGGGATCGCATCGCCATTCGGCACGCGCACGCCGCTGGTGGTGCCGTTCCAGGTGAAGACCACGTCACGCGCGAAATCGACCTCGGCGAAATCCACGATCTTGCCGTAATCGGCCTTGCGCACCGTGGCGTCCAGCTTCAGCTGCTTGATGGCATCCGTGACCCAGCCTTCGCCGAAGCTTTCCCAGGCCAGCACCTCGACCGGACGGGCGCCCAGCAGGGACCACATCGCCATCTCGACCGCGCCGGTGTCGGAACCGGGGACGATGCCGATGCGGTAATCGGCGGGAACGCCCAGAACCTCGCGGGTGAGGTCGATCGCCTCGGCCAGCTTCGCCTTGCCGATGGCGGCACGGTGCGAGCGGCCCAGCGGGGCGTCCGAAAGCATGTCCAGTTTGTAATGGGGGATCTTGGCGCAGGGGCCAGAGGAGAAGCGCGGATTGACCGGGCGCGCAACCGGGATCGTCAGATCCTTCATGTCAGCCTTCCAGCTAAAAGCCCTTCGTTGGGGAAGGGTGTCCCGCCGCCGGGAATACTTGGACCCTAAAAATACTGCAATAGAAAAAGACGATTGCGTGTTGCGGTGTGCTGGTTCGTGCAGCGCGGTGCGGAACGATACCGGAACTGCTAGAGAGAATTCGCACAAAATCCGCACAGAATGTTTCTATCCCGTTCTTGCGGGGGCAGTGGCATGAGCAACGATGCAACCCATTGGGCGGTCAAGCAGCGCGGCCTGAAACCTGCAACGAAGATCGTCCTGTGGCACCTGGCCGACCGGCACAATCCAGACTTCGGCTGCTTTCCGTCGCAGGAGCGTCTCGCCCATGACTGCGAGATGTCGCGATCCACCGTGAACGAGCATCTAAACATTCTCGAATCGATGGGGTTGATTCGCCGTGAGCGTCGGGTGAACGCCCAGACCCGCCGTCAGGAATCTACCCGTTACCTGCTCGCGTTCGAGGAAGGCTTCGTGGCAGACAGCCCGTGTCCGGAATCCGGACATGGAGCCGTGTCCGGAAAAGGTGCCGAGCCGTGTCCGGAAAATGCAGAAAGCCGTG
This sequence comes from Paracoccus sp. S3-43, assembly GCF_029027965.1. Classification (NCBI taxonomy): domain Bacteria; kingdom Pseudomonadati; phylum Pseudomonadota; class Alphaproteobacteria; order Rhodobacterales; family Paracoccaceae; genus Paracoccus; species Paracoccus qomolangmaensis. The sequence continues at coordinate 255,441 of NZ_CP119082.1, forward strand.
TCCGGAATCCGGACACTAACTCTGTCAGAGAACCCTTAAGAGAACCTTCGCGCGCACAGCCGCGAGGGACGGCGCAGCTGGTCAGCGATGAGGGCGATGAGGATTTCCAACGCTTCTGGCAGGCGCACCCACGACCCAGCAGCCGAGATCGCACGTGGCAGGCGTGGCAGGCTGCGAAGAAGGGCGGTGCCGAGGTCGAGCGCATCATTGAAGCGGCATCGCGATATGCGGTTGTCTGCGCTGGGACGGAAAGTCAGTACCGCGTTCGTTCGGATGCTTGGTTGTCGGATCAGCGATGGAAAGATTTCGATGATGCGTTGCGCCGCCATCCTGGGCCAGTGAGGCCGAACACTATCCTATGGGCCAAAACTATCAACGCGAGAGGGTATGTGCCGCCTAGCGCGTTCAATCCTGGCGAGGCGCGCGAAATGCTTAGCGCTGGGTTGGTCACGTCCAGCGACCTGCGACGCATCGGGGTGAACGTCTGATGGTCGGGCATCTTGCGCTGGCCGGTCTAGGGCCGGGGGGTATTGGAAAGTCAAAAGCCTCTATCGCTGGGGACCGGCGTGGACAGTTTCTGTGCGCAAAGTCGAAATTGGATAGGAAAAGCCCAAGCATTGAGGGGGCAGTGAAGATTTTCAGAGGCATGGAGAATGCGCCTCTTGCCGATGATTCTTGCCTTGCGGTATGCTGCAGTTGGACTGATCGGGCCGCTACCGTCATGCGGAGCGCAAACCGACTTTCCACCTTCGACAGCACCGGCCACCAAACCGGGCGCGAGGTTCACAGCGGGCAAATTCTGCCTGCCGTTTCTCAATGTCTGAAGGTGATCCCATGACATTCCACAAGTATCAGCAGGACTTGCGCGTGGCCCCGGCACTCGATTTCGAGGTGAAAGCCGAAGGCAACGGCAGGATCGAGGGTTACGCCTCGACCTTTGGCGGTGAACCTGACCGGCACGGCGACATCGTTTCGCCTGGCGCGTTCACGCGCACCCTGCGCGAACACCGGGCAGAAAAGACTGCTCCGGCCATGCTGTGGTCGCATCAGCTGGAAGCGCCCATCGGCAAATGGCTGACGATAGAGGAAGACAGTACCGGCTTGTTCGTGTCCGGTCAGATCAACCTCAAGACGGACCGGGGCCGCGAGGCCTTTGCTCATGTCAGTGCCGGAGATGTTGCGAGTTTCAGCATCGGCTACGTCACGCCCGAAAATGGCCGGAGTTACCTGGGCAAGGGCGCCTTCGCGCTAGACGATCTCGATCTGGTCGAAATCAGTCTTGTGTCGGTTCCCGCCAACGCGCGCGCGCGCATCACCCAAGTCAAGCAACTGGCATCGAAGGCCGAGGCTATCGCCTTCCTGCGGGAGTCGGGGCTGTCTAAGGCGGCAGCGCAGCGCTTCGCCGCGGGCGGGTTCCCGGCGTTGGCCGGAGATGGGGTGTCGGCGGATCACGTCACCAAACTTGCGGATCAGATCGACCGCATCACCAAGCAAATCGGAAACCAGAAATGAAACATGATATGAACCTGACCGCCTCGGCCCGCGCCATCCTTGCCGCCGGGCAGCACTTGCGGCACAAGGATGCTGGCGACGGAATTGAGATCCTGTCCCGCAAGCTGGCCGATATGGCCGACGCCAGCATCAAGCGGATGCAACAGACAGAGGAAAAGGTCGCGGAACTGAACGGGTCGCTGATCGAGCTGGCGCAGAAATCGGCCCGCATGGCTGGTGGGGGCTTCGGCATCTTCCGCGATGAGGCTGCCACCTAGGGACAGCAGTTCGTCCAGGCAGACGGCCTCAAGTCGTTTTCGGAGGAAACCAGCCGCCCTGGCCGCTTCCGCTTGGACGTGAAGGCCTTTACCAACGATCCGGCCAGCAGTGGCAGCCTGGGCGCTGCAACGCGTGATGTGGTCAGCGCCCTGCCCAGGCGCCGCATGACTATCCGCGACCTGATCCCGGCCGTTGAAGTTTCGACCAACCTGATCGAATTCGCGGCCCAGACTTCGCGCCCGAATGCGGCCGCGACCGTAGCGGAAGGTGCGGCCAAGCCCGAAAGCTCGATGACCTTTGTGCTGCGCACGGTGCCGACGCAGGTGATCGCGCACTGGATTGCCGCCTCGCGGCAGGTTCTCGATGACCTGCCGCAACTGCGTGACCTGGTTGATGGTGAACTGCGCTACGGGCTGATGGAGGCCGAGGAAGCGCAAATTCTGAACGGCAACGGCATCGGGTCCAACCTGCACGGCCTGATCCCGAGCGCGACAGCCTTTGCCGATCCGCAGGCCCTTGCCGAACCGACGCAGATCGACATTCTGGGCGCGGCCATCCTTCAGAATGCCCTGGCCGATTTCCCGGCCGATGGCATCGTGGTCCACCCTTCGGATTGGATGCGCATGAGGATGCTGAAGGATGGGGATGGCAAGTACATCCTGGGCGCGCCTGGCGCCGCGGTGGAGCCGGTGTTGTTCGGCCTGCCCGTGGTCGCGACCAAGGCCATCGCGGCAGGGTCTTTCCTGGTCGGCAACTTTCAGATGGCGGCAACGGTCTATGACCGTTGGCAGGCCCGCGTGGAGGTCAGCAGCCACCATGAAGACTTCTTCACGTCGAACAAGGTCGCCATCCTTGCAGAGGAGCGCCTGGGCCTTGCCGTCAAGCAGCCTACGGCGCTCACGTACGGCCAGTTTTAATAAGAAACGGCAGGGCAGCCGGGCAGCGTCCGTCGCTGCCAAACGCCCCCGTCAGTCGGTGAGTGGGTAAACCCCGACAAGGCGCGGCCCCATCGGAACCTCCGGGGCGCGGCGCAGGCCAGCACGGCGAACGCCGGGGCTGGCCGTTTCACCTAGCGGCGGGCCGCAGTAAGATTTCCGAAATGGCAGCTAGTCGCGCGGAATCGCGACGGTTATGTTGTGGTAAGCAGTAAGAACCGCTTACCGCTTCGGAAGGGTGTGCCATGGATGATCTGATCGGCGTGGGATTGTACACGCCCGCCGAGGCCGGGCGGCTTCTTCATGTCTCGCCTGCGAAGATCACCCGTTGGCTGCGCGGTCATCAGGTGAAGGGCAAGCCATACGACCCGCTCTGGACGCCCGAGGTCAGCCTGGGCGACGGCAAGGTGTTCCTCGGCTTCCGTGATCTGATGGAGGTCCGGGTGGCGGCCGCTTTCATCCAGCACGGCGTGTCGCCGCAGCGGGTCCGGTCTGCCATCGTCCAGGCGCAAGAGATCATTGCCCAGCAGCATCCGCTTTCGACCAACCGCTTCCGCACCGACGGTCGCGAGATTTTCCTGCACGTCATTGAAACCGACGAAGACGGTGCCGAGCGTGAGCGGCTGCTGAATCTGTTCAAGCGCCAGTATGAGTTCAGCGGTATCATCGAACCTATCCTCAAGACGGTGGACTTTGGAGATGACGGAAACCCGTTCGCCTGGTGGCCAGAGGGGCGGCGCGTCCGTGTTGTGGTTTCGCCCGATCATGCTTTCGGCGCACCGATAGATGCGGAATCGCATGTTCCGACTGCGGTACTGGCGAATGTTGCCCGTGAACACGGGATTAAGGCAACGGCGGCGGCTTATGACGTGTCCGAGGTTTCAGTGCGCCACGCACTGGATTTCGAAGCTTCTCTGGAGCAACGGCTAGCCGCGTGAAGGTTTTCTTCGATAACTGCCTTGCGCCGGTCTATGCCGAGACGCTGAACGCGTTCATTCAGGGCGACGGCCATTCTGCCCATCATATCCGAGACGTTGCTGCGTTGCCGAACGGGCGTAAGTCGAAGGACTTGGAATGGATCGAGTTCTTGCGCCAAAGCCGGGATGTCTGGATATTCATCACCGGGGATGGGCGTGTGATGAAGAACCCGGCCGAGCGTGCAGCCCTGCGAACTGCCGGGCTTCATGGCTTCGTCCTCACGCCTGCCTATCAGAAGACGCCATTTAACCAGGTGGCGGCTCTGTTGATCTGGCGCTGGCCAGAGTTGGTAAAGGTCACGGATCTTCTATCTGCTCCGACCATGCACGAGATACCTGTGAAGATCGGGGCTAAGCTGCGGCCGCTTCCTCTTTAGGAGAAGTCTCAAAATTGGAATGAATAGCTACGGTTTATCTATTAACTTGTGCCATCCTTATTCTTTACCGCTTTGCGATTTACCCATTACCTAGGTCATGTTGACAAATGGCGGAGCCAGATGCGGATCGAGGTGATGTCGATGAAGCCCAGGAAGCTCTCTGCGGTTTTGTCGTAGCGGGTGGCGACGCGGCGGGCATTCTTGAGCTTGTTGAAGCAGCGCTCGACGAGGTTGCGCAGCCGGTAAAGGGTTCGGTCCACGGCCACGCGCAGCTTGCGGGACTTTCGCATCGGGATCACCGGCACGACGTTGCGCGCCTCCATGGTTTCTCGAACCCTGTCAGAGTCATAGCCGCGATCCGCCAGCAGGACGGAGGGCTCTGGCAGGTTGTCGTCCATGATGAGGTCAAAGCCCAGATAGTCCGATGTCTGGCCCGGCGTGATGTCCGACCTCATGGGCAGGCCTGCGCCATTGACGCGGAGGTGGATCTTTGTCGTGAAGCCACCTCGCGAACGGCCAAAACCCTGTCGCGGAGTCCCCCTTTAGCGCCCGCTGCCTGATGATGGGCGCGGACCACGGTGCTGTCGATCATCTGCAAGGCCGCTGGAACCACCCCGCTCTCGTTCAGGGCCTCCAGTATCCCTTCCCACAGCCCGGCCAGGGTCCAGCGCCGGAACTGGCGGTAGACCGACGACCACTTGCCGAACTCTTCCGGCAGGTCACGCCACGGCGAACCTGTGCGGGCTATCCAGAAAATCCCATCCAGAACAAGACGATGGTTCATGGGTTTGCGCCCGTTCGGTGCGCGGACGGCCAGAATGAAGCGTTCGTGAAACGCCCATTCCTCGTCAGACATCAGGTCTCGTGCCAAGCTGGTCTCCATCGCAGATACCAGCTTGAATCACGTTCAGCACGTCCTGTGAATCCCTTTTGTCAACACGGCCTAGCCTGCGATGGTAAGAATGGCTGTAATCAACTTTCCAACGTGATCGCCGAAAACTGTCGGTGCTGCGTAGCTGCCAATCATGGCGCCTATGAGCAGAACAAATAGAAAAACCAACAAGATCAGTGCAATAGTCAGTGACGGGTCAGAGCATCCAATAAGTCGGCCGACCGGTCCCTGTTGGACCAGCAAGAGCTGCAATTCATGGCCTTTGGCGCGTGCGTCTCTTCGCTCGTCCGGAGATTCGAATGACTCAGCTTCGGCAGTGGGACTCGGCTTCCGGTCAATTTCGAATCGTTGGTCTTCCTCGCTCATTCTCTGCCTGTGCTACCAGCGACGCCTGCCCTGTATTGTTAGCAAGTTTCGTAAACTCTTCAAAGATATACTCATCGGGAATATTCGTGTGGAAGGGTACAGAAAAGTTGTGGTCCATGGCCACACGATACCAAGGTGTTCCCTGTTTGTGTGTCAGGTCCGACAGTGCAAAGCTGGACATGTGGCCGTAGCGACTCCAGATCCAGTGGATCAAGGATTCTACGTTGACATCATCAATCGCATCTGGTGCTGCAAAAGGGCCAGAAGACTGTGGCGTAAGTATTGGAGCACGCCCGAACACCTTCAAGGTTTTGTAAAGGCTTGAAAATACTGGGCCATGCCGCCAAATTTCAGGGCCTTCGGTCGTCAGTCTAAGGCCTTTAAGGCCATACTGCTGTAGCCACCACCCGTAAGAGCAGTAGACCAGCTTTTGAAGCTTCATATGCTCAATGCCGACGCCCTTGGCATACTCGGTGATAAATGCGTTCGCTACTGCGAGCGGAGTGAACGGGACTGGCATGACAGACGTTCCTCCTTCGTTCGTTCCTAGGCATATATAGGTCGCGACTGTCAATATTCCATGAAACGGCGCGAAGCCATAGAAAAATATTGACAGGTTGGCGAGGAAGAACCTCTGCGAGTCACACACCTTGATCTGGTGAGGTCAAGAGGCGGGCGCTGCGGCTGTTACTGTAGCAGGAAATGCAATTTGGCAGCGTTACACTTCTGGCCCGCCGGTTTGCCCTGCCTGTGCTGGGTGCAGCCGGGCCGATGATGTGTGCCAGATCAGTCGCGGGCGGGGGGCAGTTTCGTTGATACGTGACCGCTGCGGGCAATCTCGGCCAGCTGCTCATAGAAGGCCGCTTGGGCAAGGCGTGCGGCGTTCGATTTGCGGCCTCGGATCAGGCGGGCGCCCAGCAGCAGGAAGCGGGCGGCGGCTTCGCGGATCCAGGTCGGCGCGGTCTCGGGCGTCTCGGCCGAAGGCGGCAACGGCTCGACTACGATGCTCATGCGTTCTTCAAGCACCTGGCGGATGAACTCGGGCCGGGTGGGTTCAGGGTCCAGCTTGGCGCGTTCGGCGTCGATCTGCGCCAGTAGGTCGGGTTGTAAACGTACTTGGATGGGCGTTCCCTTGCCCGTGGGGGCAGGGCCGCGTTTCCCTTTCCGTGGATGCACAGTTTTTTCTTGCTCGACCATATCAACGCTGGTACCACAGTAAGCGGGCCGAAGGAAAGTTGCACCTCGCCTTCGACCCTAACCGAAACCCGATCTTATGGGAGATCGAGAATGGCTATGCATTGCCATATCACCCCCGGCTTGCCCGTGGAAACCCTTGCCGAAATCCATGACGCCCTGACGCTGGCGCTGGACGCCTCGGAGCGGCCGCACAGCTATACCCAAGCCGAGCGCGAGGCGCGGTCCTATGTCCGCTCTGCCCTGCGCCGCACGGAACGCCTGATGGGGGTGCCCCAATGAACCGCCGCGCCTTCCTTGTGGCCGCGCCGACTGTCGTTGCTGCGCCCGGCTTCGCTGCGGTTCCCGAAGCTACCCCGATCATGAAGCTGTTCCGTGAATGGCAGATGCTGCGGATCGAGGAACAGCGTCTATATGACATCGGCGCTGGCGTCACCGCCAAGGATGCCGCCACGGCTCGCGTGAGTGCGAAAGAGGACGAGCTGCGGGCGGCGCCCGCAACAACTCCGCTTGACTGGACTGCCAAGGTTTCGGCCATCGCGGATTTTGGAATGCTGAGCATGGGCGAGGACCAGGACAAAGGGCTGTGGGACGAAGCCCGCGCGCTTATCGGTGTCCCCGGCTTCATGGTGGCATCATGAACCGGCGTGCGGTTCTGGCGGGCTTCCCTGCCGCCGTGCTGAGTGTCAGCGGCGCGCAGGCGCAGGAAACGCAAAGCCCGGTGATGGCACTGTTTCGCCAATGGCAGGCGGTCCATGCTTTCGTTGAAGGGCCTGGGACGCGTGGCTGGTCAGATGAACGGTTGGCGCCATTTCATGCGGAGGTCCAGGACCTGGTCGAGAGAATGGTCGCGACCTCGGCGCTAGATGCGGCAGATGTCTGTGCCAAGCTGACTGCATTCACCTTTGGCGGGCGGCACTTTGCAGACGACAACGGCCGGCTATCCGCGACAATCTTGCGGGAGGCTATGCAATGGGTCTCTGAACCTCGGTAGTTGACGCAGCTAAGGTGTGCCGCTAGAGTGTGCATCACTGATGGAGGTTTTGATGCTGGTTATCACAGACTTTTCGGAAAAGTTGGGCATATCGAGGCATGATGCAGACAACTGGCGGAAGCGCGTCGGGTTGCTGACGGAGTATAAGCCGACCGTCGCGGGCCGCGCCCAGGAATACAGCCGCGATAACGTGCTCGAACTGGCGGGAACGGCCGCATTTGTCAGAAGCGGAATGCCGCCGAAGTCGGCCATCGCCCTGGCAAATGCGCTGATCCGCAGCAGCAAAGTAGGGGATGTGCGAGACTGGGTGGTTTTCCCGGCTGGCGACTTCTCTACGGGCGTCGCGACCAACGATCCAACGACCGAGACGCTTAAGGATATGGCCGCGAAGTCAACCACGGGTGCTGTGGTTGCTATTCCGCAGCGGCAGATTGTGGACCGTGTTGATGCGCTGTTCCGTGAGCTGGGCGAGGTCTAAGTTATGGTCAGAACTAAAGCGGTTGAGTTTGGACATTATGTTGGGCGTGTAGAGTTCTTCACGCTCGACGAGACGGTCCTACAGTCGGAGGATGAGCGCGTGTTTCGCCGCGACTTGTACGCCGCCGATGAAACGCAGCCCAACGGTATGAGGCTCATCAAGCGCGGCGACCTTTATCGCTATCGAGTCAACGGCAATACTTTGCCGCTGCCTTTTCACTTCACCTGATCTCGCTGGCTTAGGTAGCACCTATGGAGAACGCTTCCATCTTGCCGGCCTATGTCTTGCCCGCCGACCTCGCCGCGCACTTCGGGGTGCCGGAACGTACAGTCCGCGCCAAGCTGCGGACGCTAGGGGCCTATGGCACCCTTGGCAACCGTATGGTGGTTTTCCCGCACCATGTCGAAATGCTCACGGAGGCGATGACATGCCCCTCAGGCTCAAGAAGCGCGGCAGATACTGGCACATCAGCGGCACCGTCGCCGGGCGGGAGCTACGTCGATCTACAGGCACGTCTGACAAGACAATCGCGGAAAGGATCCGGGCGGAAGCGGAAGCAGCTGAATGGAAGCGGCACCTCGACGGGCCGCACGCCCATGTAACCTTTGCGCAGGCTGCGTTGGCTTATCTGGAAGCTGAAAAGTCTGATCGCTTCATTGCTCCGATCGCGGCGCATTGGAAGGATACAGCCTTGCGCAATATTACGGCCGAAGCCGTCCGTCAGTCGGCATTCAAGCTATATCCCAACGCCAAGGGCGCGACCCGCAACAGGCAGGTGATCGTGCCGACACAGGCCATCATCAACCACGCGGCTGGACTGAACTGGTGCAGCCCAATGAAGGTGAAGCGCTTCCCGGTGGAGGTGAAGGTCAAGCAGATCGTCACGCCCGGATGGGCCGCAGCCTTCGCGACCCATGCATCACCTCACCTGGGTGCATTGTGCTTTCTGATGCTTGGGACAGGCGCACGGATCAGCCAGGCGCTGGCTATCCAGTGGCGACACATCGACTTGGAGAAGCGCGAGGCGCGTATTCCGATGAGCCGGAAGAACCATGAGGAGCATGTAGCCCACCTGCCTCAGCAGGTTACCGATGCCCTAGAGAGCATCCCTAGCAGCCGTCACCCGGACGAGTACGTCTTCGGATATGTTGGCCGGGATAGCGTCACCCAGCCGTGGAAGAACGCTATCAAGCGCGCGCAGCTGCCGTACCGAAGCCCTCATTGCTGCCGCCACGGGTTCGCCACACTGATGCTGCGCGCTGGTTTCGACGTAAAGACGGTCGCAGCGCGGGGAGGATGGAAGGACGCTTCGGTGGTGCTGCGGACCTATGCCCACGCCATCGAAGATCGCACCGTAACCGATGCTGTATTTCGCACAAATTCTGCACAAACTGCCGCAGGAAAAGTGCTAGATATTAGAAATAAAAGGAGAAAAAAAGGATGAACGCGGCCCTTCGTTGGGGAAGGGTGTCCCGCCGCCGGACATACGCGGGGCTGCCGCGTTTCGCAAGCGGGAAATCAGCCGTAGTCGCGGGCGCCGAAGATGGCGGAACCGACGCGCACATGGGTGGCGCCCTCCGCGATCGCCGCCTCGAAATCCGCGCTCATCCCCATGGAGAGATTCGGCAGATCGTGATCGGCGGCCAGGCGGCGCAGCAGGCGGAAATGGGGCAGGGGATCGGCGCCCTCGGGCGGGATGCACATCAACCCTTGGGGCGACAGGCCCAGATCGCGGCAGGAGGACAGGAAGACCGGCAGTTCGTCGGCCAGGATCCCGGCCTTTTGCGGCTCGTCCCCGGTGTTGACCTGGATGAACAGCTGCGGGCTGCGGCCCCCGCCTGCGATCTGCTGGGCCAGCTTGCGGGCCAGGGTCATCCGGTCCAGCGTGTGGATGGCGTCGAACAGCTCGACCGCAGCCTTGGCCTTGTTGGATTGCAGCGGGCCGATCATGTGCAGTTCGACGCCGGGATAGGCGGCGCGCCAGCCGGGCCACTTGCCCTGCGCCTCCTGCACATAGTTTTCGCCAAAGACGCGCTGACCCGCGTCCAGCACGGCCGTCACCCGGTCCGCAGGCTGCACCTTGCTGACGGCGATCAGCGTGACGCTGCCGGGCGCGCGACCGGCCCGTTCCTCGGCCGCACTGATGCGGCGCTTGATGTCATCCAGTCCCATGATGCGACCAGACAAAAAGAAAAGAGCGGGCGCAAGGCCCGCTCTTGAGTTTGACGTCCGATCTTGTGGATCAGAAGTCGAAGCGCACGCCAAAGTCGGCGGTCACGAGCTCGTCATAGTCGCGTTGCAGCGACGCACCCAGGCGGGCACCGCCCAGGTCGTAGTTCACGCCGATACCGAACGCGTTGTCGGTTTCGTTGGTGTCGACATCGTTATGAGCGATATAGGCTTCGATGTTGGTCAGGCCATCGGCCAGGGTGTAGTCGCCGTAAAGAGCAAAGGTCTGACCATCCTCGACGACGCTGTCATTGTCGGCGTTGGAGTAGTTCAGGCCGATGCGGGCGTTTTCGATGACCGCATAACGAGCGCCCAGGAAGAAGATGTCGTTATCTTCGATGCCGTTGCCGTCCAGAACGAAGGCGCCGCTCAGTTCCAGCCGATCGTTCCAGGTGTAGTCGGCGGCGAAGCCCAGCTCTTCCTTCAGGCCGACCCCATCTTCGTTCAGGCCAGTCTGGTCAGGATCGACATACGACGCCTGCAATTTGACATCGGCGATCGTGTAGATCGCGCGGACGCCGACGCGCTTGGTTTCGTCAAGGCTGTATTCGCCGGTTTTATAGCCGAAGAACGTGTTGGCGCGATCGGAGAAGCCCACCGAGCGGTCGTAAGCGCCCAGTTCGGTCGCGCCACGCAGGCCGGTCGAGTCGAAGGCGGTATCGACGTTACCCACTTCGACGGTCAGGCCGCTGGCGGTGACCCACAGCTTGCCGGCGTTGAGCGCGCCGCGCTGACCGCGGTCGTCGTTACGGTTCTGGTCCCACTGCAGGCGGAACCGGGCACCGAAGTCGACGCCCTGGTCGGTCGAGGTCGAGGCGTCGATGTTCATCCGCAGGCGCGAGATGATCTGGGTCTCGTTCAGATCCGGGGTATCGTTTTCGTAATAGATCACGCCGGTGCGGCCGTAGCCCGAAATGGTCACGTCGGCGGCGGCGACGCCAGCGGTCAGGACCAGCGCGGTGGAGGCGATAAGAGCCTTTTTCATGGTCAAGTTTCCCTCTTGTCTCTCTGATGCCCAAACCGGCATTACCGCCTTGGGTATGCAGCTTGTTTCCCCCGTCCGCACCCGCGATGCAACGGAATCGCGCCGCTGCCCCGGCTACGGCGGATTCTGTGATGCACAAGGGCCACACCTTTGCGTGATCCCCGGAACCGGCCCTTCCCGGCTTGCGGCCCAAGGCGCTTGTGGGGCGGGGGCGATCCGCGCTAAAGCTGCGCCAACGCGAAAAACGGGGGACCGCATGAAAACCGCACACGCCGCGCGTCTGATCATCGCAGCGACGCTTTGCGCCGGGCTGGCTGCCTGCGGCGGCGGGCCGAATGCCGGGCCGGACAACAGCCCCGACATGCGCCCCGAAGTGCGCCGCACGACGATCTGGGACGCGTTCCGCAATTCCGAAAACCCCAACAACACCGTCGGCGTGAACAAGTACCTGTGGAATGCCAGCCTTGAGGTGCTGAACTTCCTGCCGGTGCAGTCGGTCGATCCCTTTACCGGCGTCATCCAGACCGGCTATGGCACGCCCCCCGGCGGCGGACGGTCCTATCGCGCGACGATCAAGATCGCCGATCCGGCCCTGGACGCGCGCAGCCTGAAGCTGTCGCTGCAAGGTCCGGGCGGCGCGGCGGTCGAACCCGGCACTGTCCGCGCGGTCGAGGACGCGATCCTGACCCGCGCCCGGCAGCTGCGGATCCAGGATGGGCGGCTGTAGGCGCGCGGCACCCCCGCCCCGCCCACTGGACCCGTCCCGTCGTGCCGTATAAACCCGGCCGCGACGAATGACGCCAAAGGTCTGCACCATGCCCTATGATCCCTCCAGCAGCGAATCCCGGTGGCAGCAGGCCTGGTCCCAGGCCGGCAGCTTCACCGCCACCCGCGACGCGCGGCCGAAATACTATGTGCTGGAGATGTTCCCCTATCCCTCGGGGCGGATCCATATGGGCCATGTGCGCAACTACACGATGGGCGACGTGGTGGCCCGCTTCAAGCGCGCGCAGGGGTATTCCGTGCTGCACCCGATGGGCTGGGACGCCTTCGGGATGCCGGCCGAGAATGCCGCGATGGAGCAGGGCGGCCATCCGCGCGACTGGACCTATGCCAATATCGCCACGATGAAGACGCAGTTGAAGCCGCTGGGCCTGTCGATCGACTGGTCGCGCGAATTCGCCACCTGCGACGACGATTATGTGGCCCAGCAGCAGGCGCTGTTCCTGGACATGCTGGACGCGGGCCTTATCACCCGCAAGTCCGCGCAGGTGAACTGGGATCCGGTGGACATGACGGTGCTGGCCAACGAGCAGGTGATCGACGGCAAGGGCTGGCGATCCGGGGCGACGGTCGAGCGGCGCGAGCTGACGCAATGGTTCTTCCGCATCTCGGATTATTCGGACGAATTGCTGTCGGCGCTGGACGGGCTAACCGGCTGGCCCGAGAAGGTGCGGCTGATGCAGTCGAACTGGATCGGCAAGTCGCGCGGGCTGCAATTCCGGTTCCAGACCGTCGATGCGCCCGAGGACTTCGCGCAGATCGAGGTCTATACCACCCGCCCCGACACGCTGATGGGGGCAAGCTTCGTCGCGCTGTCGCCGGATCACCCGCTGGTGCGCGATCTGGCCGCCGCCGATCCGCGCGTTGCCGCTTTCGTCGAGGAGTGCCGCAAGATCGGCACGACCGAGGAGGCCATCGAGACGGCGCCCAAGCTGGGCTTCGATACCGGGCTGACGGTGCGCCATCCGCTGGATCCCGATTGGCAATTGCCGATCTGGATCGCGAATTTCGTGCTGATGGATTACGGCACCGGCGCGATCTTCGGCAGCCCGGCGCATGACGAACGCGACCACGAATTCGCCACGAAATACGGGCTGCCGATCCGCGCGACCTTCGGCGAACGCGGCATGACGCAGGATCAGGCCGATGCGCTGGTCGCCAAGGCCCCCTTCGTGCCGCTGAAATCCGAGACCGTCACCTATGTGCGCGGCTTCGCGGGCGAGGCCGACCAGACCGGAGAGGCCGCCGTGGACGCCGCCATCGCCCATGCCGAGGCCCATGGCTATGGCGAGGGCGTGACCAAGTTCCGCCTGCGCGACTGGGGCATCTCGCGGCAGCGCTATTGGGGCTGTCCGATCCCGGTCGTGCATTGTGACACCTGCGGCACCGTGCCCGAGAAGAAAGAGAACCTGCCTGTTCTGCTGCCGCAGGATGTCAGTTTCGATCAGCCGGGCAATCCGCTGGACCGGCATCCCTCGTGGCGGCAGGTGCCTTGCCCGGTCTGCGGCAATGCCGCCCGGCGCGAGACGGATACGATGGATACCTTCGTCGATTCGTCCTGGTATTACGCGCGCTTCACCAGCCCCCATGCGCCGACGCCGACCGACCGGGCGGATGCCGATTACTGGATGAACGTGGACCAGTATATCGGCGGGATCGAACACGCGATCCTGCACCTGCTCTATTCCCGCTTTTTCGCCCGCGCGATGGTCAAGACCGGCCATCTGCCGGAAAGCGCGAAGGAACCGTTCGACGCGCTGTTCACGCAAGGCATGGTCACGCACGAGATCTACAGGACCACCGACGACCGGGGCCGCCCGGTCTATCACCTGCCCGAGGATGTGACCGAGGGCAGGCTGGCGGACGGCACGGCGGTCGAGATCATCCCCTCGGCCAAGATGTCGAAGTCGAAGAAGAACGTGGTCGATCCGGTCAATATCGTCGCCAATTTCGGCGCCGACACCGCGCGCTGGTTCATGCTGTCGGACAGCCCGCCCGAACGCGACGTGGAATGGACCGCCGCCGGGGCCGAGGCCGCCAACAAGTTCCTGGCCCGCGTCTGGCGTCTGGCCGACGAGGCCGGCGAGGGGGGTGACGATCCCGACCTGACCCGCGCCGCGCATCGCGCCATCGCCGATGTGACCAAGGCCATCGAGGGATTCGCCTTCAACAAGGCGGTCGCCAAGATCTATGAACTGGCCAATGCCGTGGGCAAGTCCAGGGCAGGCGGCGAGTCGCGCAAGGCCGCGCTGCGGATTCTGGCGCAGTTGATGGGGCCGATGGTCCCGCATCTGGCCGAGGATGTCTGGGCCATGGCGGGCGGGCAGGGCCTGCTGGTCGATGCGCCCTGGCCCAGACCCGATCCGGCGATGCTGGAGGATGACACCGTCACCCTGCCGATCCAGATCAACGGCAAGCGCCGGGCCGAGATCTCGGTCGCCAAGGACATGCCCAAGGACCAGATCGAGGCGATGGTGCTGGCCGACGAAACCGTGCTGAAATTTCTGGAAGGCGCGGCGCCCAAGAAGCTGATCGTCGTGCCGGGGCGGATCGTCAATGTGGTCGCCTGACCGCCGGACCGCCCTGCTGGGGTTGCTGGCCCTGTCCGCCTGCGGGCTGACGCCGGTCTATGGCCCGAACGGGGCGGGCCGGCGGCTGTTCGGCAAGGTCCGGCCGCGCGATCCGCAGACCTATCAGGATTTCGCCTTCAACCGCCGCCTGGGCGAACGGCTGGGCGGCGAGGGGTCGGATTATGACCTGGATTACCGGCTGAATGTCGGTGTGGTGGCGCAGGCGATCACCCCCGACGAGGTGACGAATCGCTATTCGCTGAACGGCACCGCCGATTTCGTGCTGAAAGATCGCGCGGGTCGGGTGCTGACGCAGGGCCGGGTCAGCAACTTCTCGTCCTATTCCACCACCGGCACGACCATCGCCACGCTGTCGGCCGAAGGCGACGCGCGGTCGCGGCTGGCCGAGATGCTGGCCGATCAGGTCGTCACGCGGCTGCTGGCGGCATCGGCGCAACTGCCCGAATGACCGGCGCATGATCCTCAGGGGGGCGGAAATCGCGCGCTATCTGGCGCGGCCCGATCCCTCGCGCCCGGCGTTGCTGATCCATGGGCAGGACGCGATGCGCGTCGCCATGAAGCGGGCCGAGGCGGTCAAGGCGCTGGTCGGCGAGAAGGCCGACGAGGAGATGCGCCTGACCCGCCTGCCCGGCAGCGGCCTGCGCAAGGATTCCGCGCAACTGCTGGATGCGGTCAAGGAGGTCGGCTTCTTTCCCGGCCCCCGCGTCGTGCTGGTCGAGGATACGCCCGACACCGCCGCTGACGCGATTCGCGCGGCGCTGTCGGACTGGCGCGCGGGCGATGCGGTGATCGTGGTGACGGCGGGGGGCCTGGGCAAATCCTCGGCCCTGCGCAAGCTGTTCGAGCCGCATCCCGCCGCCGTGACGGCGCCGATCTATGACGATCCGCCGGGCGAGGAGGAGGTCTTGCGCTGGCTGGCCGAGGCCGGTCTGCGCCAGGTGCCGCCGCCGGCGATGAAGGACATGATGGCGCTGGCCCGCGCCCTGGATCCGGGCGATCTGCGCCAGACGATCGAGAAGATCGGGCTTTACAAGCATGGCGACGACACGCCCCTGACGTCCCAGGAGATCGCCCTGATGGCCCCCGCCACCATCGAGGCCGACCTGGACGAGCTGATCCATATCGTCGCCGAACGGCGCGAGGCGGAATTCGGCCCGATGATGCGCCGGATCGAGGGGCAGGGGGTGAACCCCGTCACGCTGTGCATCGCCGCGCTGCGCCACTTCCGCGCCCTGCACGCCGCCGCCGCCGATCCCGCCGGGCCGGGGGTGGCGCTGTCGCGGATGCGCCCGCCGGTCTTTGGCCCGCGCCGCGACCGGATGGAGCGGCAGGCCCAGGGCTGGGGCATGGCGCCCCTGGAAGAGGCGATGCGGTCGCTGCTGGATTGCGACCTGACGTTGCGCAGTTCGAGCCGCGCGCCGCAGATGGCGCTGATCGAACGCGCGCTGATCCGGCTGGCGATGACCCCTCGGGGGCGCCGGTGACGGAGGCGGTCGACGCGCTGGTGATCGGCGCGGGACCGGCGGGGCTGATGGCGGCCGAGGCCCTGGCCGCGCCGGGCCGCCGCGTGGTGGTGGCCGAGGCGATGCCGACGCCCGCGCGGAAATTCCTGATGGCGGGGAAGTCGGGGCTGAACCTGACCAGGGACGAGCCGTTCGAGGCGTTCGCGCGCAGGTTCGCTGTCGGAACCGGGGCTTTGCCCCGGACCCCAGGATATTGGGGTGAAGAAGAAAGGTTCGGACCTGCCGACGTCATGGCCTGGGCGCGGGGCCTTGGGATCGAGCTGTTCACCGGATCGACGGGGCGGGTGTTTCCGGTGGGAATGAAGGCCTCGCCCCTGCTGCGGGCCTGGCTGGGACGGTTGGGCGCGGCGGGGGTGGAGCTGCGGACCCGCTGGCGCTGGATCGGGGGCGGCTTCCGGTTCCAGACGCCCGATGGTGTGGCAGAGATCGCGCCGCGCGTGACGGTGCTGGCGTTGGGCGGGGCAAGCTGGCCCCGGCTGGGATCGGATGCGGCCTGGGTGCCGTGGTTGCGGGCGGCGGGGGTCGGCGTCGCGTCGTTCCGGCCCGCGAATATGGGGTTCCGCGTCGCCTGGTCGCCGCAGATGGCGCGGCATTTCGGGGTGGCGGTGAAGGGGACCGCGCTGCGCGCGGGGGATCTGGTCAGCCGGGGCGAATGGATCATCGGCCGACAGCGGATCGAGGGGGGCGGGATCTATGGGATCTCGGCCGCGATGCGGGAGGGGGCGGCGGGGCATGTCGATCTGGCGCCGGATCTGGACCATCCGACGCTGGCGGCGCGATTCGCGCGGCCCAGGGGCAAGCTGTCGCTGGGCAACTGGCTGCGCCGGGTGCTGGACGATCCGGTCAAGGTCGCGCTGCTGCTGGAATGGGGCAGGCCCTTGCCCGCCGATGCCGCGGCCTGGGCGGCCCTGGCCAAGGCCCTGCCGCTGCGCCACGCGGGGGCGATGGGGATCGAGACGGCGATTTCCAGTGCCGGGGGCGTGACCTGGGATTCGCTGGGCCCGGACCAGGAACTGCGCGCGCTGCCCGATGTCTTTGCCGCCGGAGAGATGCTGGACTGGGAGGCGCCGACCGGCGGCTATCTTCTGACCGCCTGCTTGGGCAGCGGGCTGCACGCCGGACGGGCAGCCGCGCGGCGGCTTGCCGCCCAGAGGGCCGATCGAGCCCTGCGCGCTTGATAGGGCAGCGATCATGACCTATGCTGCGGTCAAGGGAGGAAACCACTTCTGCCAGGCAAAGGGTTTTCCGATGGCCTACACGATCACCCATTTCTCGCCCGAGACGCGCAGCCGCATCGACGCCTTCTTCAACCGCTTCGGCCAAGGCATGAACGCCTATCTGGAATCGCGGGCGCGGTCCGCGCAGATCGAGGCGCTGGAGGCGAAATCCGACGCCGAACTGGCGCGCATGGGCCTGACCCGCGACGGGATCGTCGCCCATGTGTTCCGCGACGTCTTCTGGATCTGACCGGAATCAGCCTTTCCAGTCGATCACCATCTGGGTCTGCGTGACGATGGCCGCGACCTTGCCGTCGCCGCGCGTGATGGTGGTCTGCCAGATCTGCGTCGTGCGGCCGATATGCAGCGGCAGGCTGACGGCGCGGGCCATGTCGCCCAGGCGGATCGGGCGCAGGAAGTTGGTCTTGCTTTCCAGCGTGGTGGTGGTCTTGTCCTGGGGCAGGTTCAGGAAGGTGCCGGTGCCCCCGGCATTGTCGGCAAGCCCCATGATCGCGCCGCCGTGCAGCACGCCGTTGCGGTTGGCCAGGGCCTGCGTCACCGGCATCTCGAATTCGACGCGCTCGGGCGTGGCCGAGACCAGCCGCGCGCCGATATGGACGGCGAATTCGGGCTGGTCGTCGGCATCGCGTCTGGTGTGATCGTCCATGAAGTTTCCCTTCCGCTGCCCGGCCATATCAACCGGGCAGGGCGCCAAGGGCAAGCGTCACGATTTGCGGCAGGCCACCAGCTGCGCCCGATACATCTGCGCGCGCTGGCCGACCTGGTTCGCCACCCGCACCAGCCAGGGCTTCGACAGATAGGATTGCCGCGCAAAGCCCGACCGGCCTTCGTGATAGGCCAGATACTGCCCCGTCGCGTCCCATTTCGAGATGCCCAGCTTGCGTGCGGAATTGTGCATGTACCAGCCCATGAAATCCGTCGCGTGGCGGATGTTGTCGCGCTTGGCCCGGCGGTTGCCGGTTTCCTTCTGGTATTCCTCCCACGTGCCGTCCAGGGCTTGGGAATAGCCGAAGGCGCTGGACTGGCGGCCGATGGGAATCACCCCAAGCGCGTATTGATGCGGCGTCCGCGCGTCGCCGATGAATTTCGATTCCTGGTGGATCGCGGCCATCTGCACATGGATCGGCACGCCCCATCTGCGTTCCGTGGCCTTCATCGCCCGGTAATAGGCGGGCCGTTCCGCCACGATGGCGCAAGCGTTGTCCAGCTGCCGGGGCGCCGAATAGTTGCCGCCGCCGCATGACGCGACCAGCCCGACGATCGCGAGTTTCAGAAGCCTGCTCATCCTGCCCTCTTGTCGTTTTCCGGGAATATTACGGAAAACGACGGGCGGATGAAATCACAAAGCCGGAAGATCAGACCGACAGCACCGCCTGAACCGCCCGTTGCCAAGCGGAATAACGCCGGTCGCGGTCCTCGGCGGCAATCTGCGGTTCGAAGCGGCGGTCAAGCCGCCAGGCCGTCGCGTATTCGTCGGGCGGCGGGCACAGCCCCGCGCGGTATCCCGCCAGCCAAGCCGCGCCCTGGGCGGTGGTTTCGGTGTTCTTCGGCCGGTCCACCGGGGCGCCCAGGATGTCGGCCAGGAATTGCATCGCCGGTTCGCTGGCGGTCATGCCGCCATCGACGCGCAGCACCGCCTCGTCCGCCTGAGGCCAGTCGGCGTGCATCGCTTGCAGCAGGTCGCGGGTCTGGAAGCCGACGCTTTCCAGGGCGGCGCGGGCGAATTCGGCGGGTCCGGTGTTGCGCGTCAGGCCGAACACCGCGCCGCGCGCATTCGGCGCCCAATGCGGCGCGCCAAGGCCGGTGAAGGCCGGGACCATGATCACCTGCTGGCTGTCGTCGGCCCTGGCGGACAGGGCCTGTGTCTCGCCTGCCTCGCGGATCAGCTTCAGCCCGTCGCGCAGCCATTGCACCACCGCGCCCGCGATGAAGATCGAGCCTTCCAGCGCATAGGTGGTCTTCCCGTCCAACCTGTAGGCGATGGTCGTCAGCAGCCGGTTCTGCGACCGAACCGCCTGGTCGCCGGTGTTCAGCAGCGCGAAACAGCCGGTTCCATAGGTCGATTTCATCATCCCCGGCCGGAAACAGGCCTGCCCCACGGTGGCCGCCTGCTGGTCGCCCGCAACCCCGGTGATGGGGATTTCGCGGCCGAACAGGTCGGGGCGGGTGGTGCCGAAATCGTCGGCGCTGTCGCGCACCTCGGGCAGCAGTTCGGGGGGGATGCCGAACAGGCGGCACATGTCGCCCGACCAGCAGCCCTTGCGGATGTCATAGAGCAGGGTCCGGCTGGCATTGGTCGCGTCGGTGACATGCGACCGGCCGCCGGTCAGCTTCCAGATCAGGAAGCTGTCCACGGTGCCGAAGGCCAGTTCCCCGGCGCGGGCGCGGTCGCGGGCGCCTTCGACATGATCCAGCAGCCAGGCGATCTTGGTGGCGCTGAAATAGGGGTCCAGCAGCAGGCCGGTGGTGTCGGTCACCTGATCCTCGGCCCCGTCGTCGCGCAGCCGGTCGCAGATCTCGGCGGTGCGGCGGTCCTGCCAGACGATGGCGCGGTGGATCGGCTGGCCGGTCCTGCGGTCCCAGATCACCACGGTTTCCCGCTGATTGGTGATACCGATGGCGTCGATGCGCGGGGCGCCCGCCTTTTCGATGGCGGCGCGGGCGGTTCCGGCGCTGCTGGTCCAGATGTCGTTCGGGTCGTGTTCCACCCAGCCCGAGCGGGGGAAATGCTGGGGAAACTCGTGCTGCGCGGTGGCCTGCACCCCCAGGTCGTCGCTGAACACCAGCGCGCGGGACGAGGTGGTCCCCTGATCCATCGCCAGAATCGTCATCTGTCCCGCCCCTTCATCAATCCCCCGATGGCGGCCAGGTCGGCCGCCCCCTTGTCCGCCAGAAGCCGTTCCAGCGCCTCGTAATGCCGCAGCACCGCCTGGCCGGTCGCCGTGACCCTGGCCCCGCCGCCGCCCGCGCCGCCCCGGCTGCTGTCCACCAGCGGGCTGGCGAAGGCCGCGTTCATTTCCTCGACCAGGGACCAGGCGCGCTTGTAGCTCATCCCCATCCGGCGCCCGGCGGCCGAGATGGATCCGTGCTGGTCGATCAGCCGCAGCAGTTGCGCCTTGCCCGGACCCAGCACCAGCGGCGTGTCGTATTCCAGGCGCAGCTTGATCCGGGGGGTGGGGTCGGTCATCGCGATTCGGTTCCTGTCTTTGCGGCAGGTTAGCCCTGGACCCCGTGCGACGCCACGACGCGCTTGGCCTGCGGGACGCGCCCGGCCTATGTTGGCCGCGCAACCAAGGGAAGGGGTTCGTCATGTCCACCGAAATCGTCATCCTGTCCGGGGCGCGCACCGCCATCGGCACCTTCGGCGGCAGCCTGGCCGCCGTTCCGCCCATCGACCTGGCCGCGACCGTGACCCGCGCCGCGATGGAGCGGGCGGGCATCGCCCCCGACCGCATCGGGCAGGTGGTCTTCGGCCATGTCATCAACACCGAGCCCCGCGACATGTATCTGTCGCGCGTGGCGATGCTGAACGCCGGCATCCCCGACACCACGCCCGCGATGAACGTGAACCGGCTGTGCGGGTCGGGCGCGCAGGCCATCGTCTCGGCCGCGCAGGCGCTGATGCTGGGGGACGCCGACTTCGCGGTCGCGGGCGGTGCGGAAAGCATGAGCCGGGCGCCCTATGCCGTGCCGTCGGCGCGATTCGGCGCGAAGATGGGCGACCAGACGATGCTGGACATGATGACCGGCGCGCTGACCTGCCCGATGGGCACCGGGCATATGGGCGTGACGGCGGAAAACGTCGCGGCGGAACATGATGTCAGCCGTCAGGCGCAGGACGAATTCGCCCTGGAATCGCAGCGCCGGGCGGCGGCGGCCATCGCGGCGGGGCATTTCCGCGACCAGATCGTGCCGATCGAGATCAAGACCCGCAAGGGGGTGGTGGCCTTCGACACGGACGAGCATCCCAAGGAAACCAGCCTTGAAAAGCTGGGCGCGCTGACGGCGGTGTTCCGCAAGGACGGCAGCGTCACGGCGGGCAATGCCAGCGGCATCAACGACGGGGCGGCGGCGCTTGTGCTGGCGCGAGCGGATGCGGCGCAGGCGGCGGGGCTGACGCCGCGGGCACGGATCCTCGGCTATGCGGTGGCCGGGGTGCGCCCCGAGGTGATGGGCATCGGCCCGATCCCGGCGGTGGAGCGGTTGCTGGAAAAGACCGGGCTGTCGGTCGGCGATTTCGACGTGATCGAATCGAACGAGGCCTTCGCCGCGCAGGCCCTGGCGGTGAACAAGGGGCTGGGACTGGATCCCGCCAAGGTCAACCCGAACGGCGGCGCCATCGCGCTCGGCCATCCGGTCGGCGCGACGGGCGCGATCCTCACCGTCAAGACGCTGTACGAACTGGAGCGTATCGGCGGCCGGCGCGGGCTGATCACCATGTGCATCGGCGGCGGGCAGGGGATCGCGCTGGCGATCGAGCGGGTCTGACGCCTAGGCAGGCCGGGGCCGCGCGGGCTGGCGCGACAGGCGCAGCGCCGCGATCCCGGCCAGGATGATCACCGCGCCGCCCAGGATGGTCAGGGCGTCGGGGGTTTCGGAAAACACCGCCGCGCCCGCCACCATCGCAAAGACCAGGCGCGTATAGCGGAACGGGGTGACGGCGCCGATCTGGCCCGTGCGCATCGCCACCGTCAGGAAGGTATAGGCGCAGACCCCCGCCGCCGATGCCGCCAGCAGGCCCGCCCAGGTGGCGGCGTCGGGCGCGGCCAGGGGACCGCCGAAGGGCAGGGCGATCAGGCCCGCGACGATCAGCATCGAAAAGCCCAGGACGCCCAGTTGCCGGAACGACATCGACACGGGCGCGGCGCGGGTCGCCAGATCGCGGCCCGCGAAACCCAGCATGGCGGCCACCGCCAGCAGGGACAGCGGCCCGAACCCCTCGGTTCCCGGCCGCAGGATCAGCAGCACCCCCAGGAAACCGAAGGCGACCGCCAGCCAGCGGCGCGGCCCGATCCGTTCCCCGAACAGCAGCGCGGCGCCCACCATCACCACCAGAGGCGTCGCCTGAAGGATGGCCGAGGCGGTCGAAAGCGGCGTCAGCGCGATGGCCAGCATATAGAACAGCCGGCCCGTCACCTCGGACAGGGAGCGCAGGATCATCGGGCGGCCCCGCATGGCGCGGATCAGCGGCGGCTCGCCGGCCAGGACGGACAGCAGGGCGAAGGCCGCGGTGCCGAGGATCCCGAAGGTGATCAGCACCTGACCGGGCGGCAGGCTGGCGGCGGCGATCTTCAGCAGCGAATCCTCGACCGCGAAGCCCGCCATCGCCAGCACCATGAAGGCGGCGCCCCGCAGGTTGAAGGCGGGACCATGGCGGGCGGATTGGTGGGACATGACCGGACTTTGCTGCGATGGGAACGGACCAAGCTCGTCCCCCATCCGGGCGGCCAAGGCAAGGCGCAGGGGCAAAAGGAACGGGCCGCCCTGGCTGAGGGCGGCCCGCGAGATCCACGGAGATGGTCCGGTTAGGGATGGAAAAGCATCCGGTCCCAACCAGGGTTTACGACCCTTGGGGCTGCCCTCAGGCCACGGCCCCCCTGACTGTTCCGACACCTCTCTCCAATATCACTCTCGACACTGGACCACCTCCTTTCAATGTGTTGCCGTTGCAAGGGGAAGGGTGCCACAGATCGGGGTTCTGTCAATCAGATTATGCGCTCGGCTCGCAACAAATTGCGCACGATCAGCCGGAAAGGCACAAGGGCCAGTATCGCCAGACTCATCTTGACCATCCAGTCGGCAGTTGCGAGCGAAACCCACAGCGCCGTGACCGGGCCTTGGCCAAGCAGCGGAACCCCCTCGTTCGCCCAGCCGGTATTGGCGTCGTGGGGCAGGGCGGCGCTGAAGGCCACGGCAAAGAAGATCGCCGTGTCCAGCACCGAGCCGACCGACGACGACATCAGCGGCGCCACCCACCAGCGGCGGTTGCGCAGGACGTTGAAGACGACGATGTCGACCAGTTGCGCGACCAGGAAGGCCATGCCCGACCCGGCGGCGATTCGCAGCGTGGTCTTGTCCAGTCCCGCCGCGACCACCGAACAGGCGACGCCCACGACGAAGCCCGCCAGCACCACGCGACGGGCGGCGGCGGGGCCATAGACGCGGTTCATCACCTCGGTCACGAGGAAGGCGAAGGGATAGGTGAAGGCCCCCCAGGTCAGCCACAGGCCCACCGTGAATTGCACAAGGATGTTCGAGGCCACGACGATGATGGCCATGGCAAGGATGCCGGGCAGATAGCGGGTCATTGATCTTTTTTCCGTTTTACAAGGTCGCGGAACAACTCGGCCCCGCAGGATGCGGGACAGCGCGGCCTTAAGCGCGGCGTCGGCGGATTGTCAATCGCGCAGCCGGTATTCGACCAGTTCGGTGCGCTGCACGAACAGGAAGTTGTCGTCGGAAATCATCGTCAGGCGGATCCCCTGGCCGTCATGCCAGACCGCCAGCCCCTCCAGATTGTCGTATTGCAGCGGGCGGGTGGTCAGCAGGATTTCCTCGTTCACGGGGCCGTCGTCCGTCAGTTGCATCCGGCGCACGCGCGAGGCGAAGCCCAGGATGCCCTGGAAATCGCGCTCCAGCAGATAGAACCAGCCGTCCGGGCCGAAATCGGCGCCGACCGCTAGCCAGCGGGGATCGCGGCGGATTTCCCCGGCCTGGCGCCAGGCGCCGTCGCGGAAGGTCAGGATCGGGAAGGGCCGGCTCTCGGCCCCCGACCGTTCGGGCACGGCATGGATGATGCCGTCCCGGATCGCCAGCGCCTCCAGCCCGGAATTGTTCCGCATCCCCGGCCCCTTGGGCGGCGGGTCGAAGGCGGTGGCCCGCGCGTCGGGGTGGTCATAGCGGGCCACGCGGTCCAGGCCCTCGAAGCTGACCCAGATCGCGTCGTCCTCGCCAATGGCCAGCCCTTCGCTGTCGCCGGTATAGCCGGGGGGCAGGGGGACGCCCTTGCTGTCCTTCAGATGCACGCGCCCGGCGATGTTCATGGCCCGGATCAGGCCCTGCGAATCGCGGTCGATGCTGCCCCAGTACAGATGCGCCCGGTCGGTCAGGGCGTGGAAGGCGGTGCCGTCCGGGCTGATCTCGATCCCCGAAAAGCCGCCGAAGCTGTCGTTATCGTCGCGCCAGACGAAGGTGCCGACATAGTCCAGCGACGCGGCCGGCGCAGGGGCGCCGGCCGCGATCAGGAACAGGGCTGCAACAGCGCCTAGGGCGCGCCGGCGACAGAGCGGCATTCCCTGGGCAGTTCGCTGAGCCGGAAGGTCCGGGGGTGGCGGTAATCGGGATCGGGCGGCGTCGGATCGACCCGGCTGGGGTCGATCCGGTTCCGGATCCACTCGGCGGCCTCGGCGCAGCCGTCGCCCGGCGGCGGGGCGGGCTGGCGGTCGCAGATCGAGCCGCGCGGACAGGCCAGCCGGACGTGGAAGTGATAGTTGTGGGCGTCGATCGGCCGGATCTTGCGCAGCCAGCTGCGGTCGCCGCGTTCGGCCTGGCACATGGCGACCTTGGCCACCGGATCGACCAGGATCCGTTCGACGCGCGGATCGCGGGCGGCGGCGCGCAGGATCGCCATGTGCCCGCCGTTCCAGACAGTCGTCAGCCCGATCCCGCGCCGGTCGGCGATCGACTGCGACGAGATGTTCTCGCGCTGCTGCGGCGACAGGTTCAGCGAGGACGGCGGCAGCATCCAGATATCGGCGTCCAGCCCGATCTGGTGGCTGGCATGCCCCGAGGTCATCGGCCCGCCGCGCGGCTGGCTCATGTCGCCGATGTAAAGGCCGCGCCAGCCTGCCTGCTGCGCGGCCTGCGACAGGCCGATCAGGAAGCTGACCAGTTCGGGATGGCCCCAGTTGCGGTTGCGCGACAGGCGCATCGCCTGCCAGCTTGGCCCGGTTTCGGGCAGTTGCACGAAGCCTTGTCCGCAGCCCCTGGAATAAAAGCCGATGGA
Organism: Paracoccus sp. S3-43; assembly: GCF_029027965.1. NCBI lineage: Bacteria > Pseudomonadati > Pseudomonadota > Alphaproteobacteria > Rhodobacterales > Paracoccaceae > Paracoccus > Paracoccus qomolangmaensis. The sequence continues at coordinate 280,778 of NZ_CP119082.1, forward strand.
CACGGCAGGGCCCGGCGCGGCGGTGCGGAAGCCGCCGAAGACATCCTTGGCCAGCGGGTCGGCGGATGCGGGCATGACAAGGCCCGCCACGATGGCGGCGGCGGTCAGGAACTTGCGGATCACTGCTCGACCTCTCCCTCGGGTTTGACCCAGACTAGCAGAACCAGCGAGACGATGAACAGCAGGATCAGCGGGGATATGCCGATCCGCTGGTTGCCGGTGGCATCGGTGACGACCGCGATCGCCAGCGGCGCCAGGAAGGCGGTGGCCTTGCCGGACAGGGCGTAAAGGCCGAAACCCTCGGTCGCGCGGGCCTCGGTCGTGTGGCGGACCATCAGGGTGCGGCTGGCGGCCTGCAACGCGCCGCCCGCCCCGCCGATCAGCGCGCCGCAGGCGAAGAACACCAGATCCGGGACATAGAACCGCCCGAAGACCGGATTCGACGGCACCGCCATGCCGAACAGCGTCTGCCGGTCCATGCCGACCACCACCAGGCAGACGCCGGTCAGGATCAGCGTGGTGGCGATGATGACGGGCTTCGGCCCCCAGGCCCGGTCGGCGCGCCCGCCTGCCCAACTGACGATGGCGGCCGAAATCGCGCTGACCACCCCGAAGACGCCCGCCAGGAACACCGGCCAGCCCAGCACCGTCCCGGCATAGACGCCGCCGAATCCATAGAGCGCGTTCAGCGCGTCGCGCGACAGCATCGACGACACCAGCCAGGCCGCGAGGCTGTGGCGGTGGCGCAGGCTGCGGATCAGCGCCCACAGCTCGCGCATCGCGGCGCCGATGCGGATGGGCTGGCGTGGGCCGCGCGGCTCGCGCACCCACAGGAAGAAGGGGATCATGAAGACGATATACCAGATCGCCACGAAGGGACCGACGAAGCGCGTGCCTTCCCGCGCCGCCGGGTCCAGGCCGAACAGCGGGTCGATGCCGATCAGCGTCTTGCCCGAGGGCGTTTCCTGGAACAGCGCCAGCATCACCGCCAGCGACACCACGCCCCCCAGATAGCCGAAGGCATAGCCCGACCCGGACAGGCGCCCGATCTCGTCCCGCGGGGCAAGGCCGGGCAGCAGGGCGTTGGTGAAGATGGTGGCGAATTCGACCCCGATCAGGCCGATGCCGAACAGCACCACCGCCTGCACCAGGGCGGGTTGCTGCGGCATCAGCCCCCACAGCCCCGCCGACCCCGCGACATAGAGGACCGAGAAGAACCAGATCCAGGGCATCCGCCGCCCGGAGGTGTCGGCGATGGCCCCCAGGATCGGCGCGCAGAGGGCGATGACGATGCCCGTCACCGACAGGCCATAGCCCCACAGCGCCTGCGCCTGCGCGCCCGCCAGCCGCAGGTCGCCGCTGACTTGCAGGAAATGGCGCTGCGCCACCTCGGCGAAATAGACCGAGAAGACGAAGGTCAGCAGAAGCGTATGAAAAGGCTGGCTGGCCCAGTCGAAGAACCACCAGCCCCAGATCCGTTTGCGGTCCATCCGCCCCTCTCGCGCCGTTCGGGCGTCATAAGGCCCAAGCGCCGTCAGGCTGGCAAGTGCGCTTTTGCGTCAGGCGGGATCTCGGGCGGCCAGGGGCGCAGCGCGTCGGCCTCGGCCCAGGCGGCGATCCAGCCGGGCAGGGGCGGGCTGTCGGGCGATGCGCCAAGCGCCGCCATGACCTCGGACGGGGGGACGATGCCCCTGGCCGAGGTGACGGCCGAGCGGATCAGCACCTGGTTGCAGCACTCGGGCCCCTTCCACATCGACTGGTCCATATAGATGAAGCGGTGGTCCCAGCCCGCCACGCGCGAAAACATCGTGAAGCGGTCGAAGGCGCGGATGCGGCGGCGATAGCGGACCGAACTGCCCGCCACGGTGATGCCCCATTTCCGACCGCGCAGGATCGGGATCAGCCCGCTGCGCTGCGCCATCGGGATGCGGCCCAGATCATAGAGCGTCAGGGTGCGGCCGTTGTTCAGCTCGATCCAGGGATCCAGATCCCAGGGCCAGCAGAGATGGGTCGAGACATGAACGTCGGTCACGCCCAGGCGCGGGGCGTTGCGGAACTTGACTATCTCTTTCGCGAAGCGGAGCAAGGGATACATCGGACATCCTTCGGCGGGGCGCTTTCGGGCGTGGACGCGTCCCACGCAATCGTCAACCGGAACGCGGCGGCAACTTGCTTGCGGAAGCCGCCGCCGCTGGGGCATACAAGGCGCGATTTCAAACCGGGGGCATGATGGGAACGCTTTACGAGGCCTTGCAACTGATCCTGCAAGTAGTGTGGTTCGTGATGATCGTCCACATCATCATGTCCTGGCTGATCAATTTCCAGGTTCTGAACCTGCGCCAGCCCCTGATCGCGCAGATCTGGGAGGGGCTGAACCGGCTGCTGGAGCCGCTGTATCGCCCGATCCGCAACATGCTGCCCAATACCGGCGGGCTGGATCTGGCGCCACTGGTCGTTTTCATCGCCATCATCATCCTGCAACGCGCGCTCGCCAATAATGCGGGCTTCTTCTACGGGATGTGATGCCCACGGATCTTCTGCGGCAGGTCTGGGGGTTCGACGGCTTCCGCCCCGGCCAGGGCGAGATCGTCGAGGCCGTGGCGGCGGGCCGCGACGTGCTGGCGATCATGCCCACCGGCGGCGGCAAGTCGCTGTGCTTCCAGTTGCCCGCGCTGATGCGCGACGGGGTGACGGTGGTGATTTCCCCGCTGATCGCCCTGATGCGCGACCAGGTGCGGGCGCTGCGCGAGGCGGGTGTGGCGGCGGGGGCGCTGACCAGCGGCAACACGGACGAGGAAACCGACGCCGTGTTCCAGGCCCTGTCGCGGGGCGAGTTGAAGCTGCTGTATATGGCGCCGGAACGGCTGGCCTCGGGCGGGACGCTGAACCTGCTGCGCGGCGCGGGCGTGACGGCGATCGCGGTGGACGAGGCGCATTGCGTCAGCCAGTGGGGCCATGATTTCCGCCCCGATTACCTGCGCATCGGCGATCTGAAGCGGTCGCTGGACGTGCCGCTGGCGGCCTTCACCGCGACGGCGGATGTCGAGACGCGGGCCGAGATCGTCACGCGCCTGTTCGACGGGCGCGCGCCGGTGACGTTCCTGCGCGGCTTCGACCGCCCGAACCTGCGGTTGGCCTTCCAGCCCAAGGACAGCCCGCGCAAGCAGGTGATGGCCTTTGTCGCCGCCCGTCGCGGCCAGTCGGGCATCGTTTATTGCGCCAGCCGCGCGCGGACCGAGACGCTGGCCCAGGCGCTGACCGAGGCCGGCCATGCCGCCGTCGCCTATCACGCCGGGCTTGAGGCCGAGACGCGGCGGCAGGTCGAGGCGCGGTTCCAGCGCGAGGACGGGCTGATCGTGGTGGCCACCATCGCCTTCGGCATGGGCATCGACAAGCCCGATATCCGCTGGGTGCTGCACGCCGACCTGCCCAAGTCGATCGAGGGCTATTACCAGGAAATCGGCCGCGCGGGCCGCGACGGCGATCCGGCCGATACGCTGACGCTCTATGGTCCCGACGACATCCGCCTGCGCCGCACTCAGATCGACGAGGGACTGGCCGATCCGGCGCGCAAGGCCGCCGACCACGCCCGGCTGAACGCGCTTCTGGGCCTGGCCGAGGCGACCGGCTGCCGACGGCGCAAGCTGCTGGCCTATTTCGGCGAGGATCTGGCGCAGGACTGCGGCAATTGCGACCTCTGCGCCGCCCCGCCCAAGCTGTTCGATGCCACCCAGGCGGTGCGCAAGGCATTGTCGGCGATGGTGCGGACCGGCGAATGGTTCGGCGCGACCCACCTGATCGACATCCTCACCGGCAATGCCACGGAAAAGGTCCGCGAACGCGGCCACGACAAGCTGCCGACATTCGGCGTGGGGCGCGAACACAACCGCGCGCAATGGCAGGCGATCTTCCGCCAGATGATGGGCCGCGACCTCTGTCGTCCCGATCCCGAACGCCACGGCGCCCTGCACCTGACCGAGGCCGCCCATCCCGTCCTGCGCGGCGAGGAAAGCGTGACCCTGCGCCAGGACACCACCGCGCCCAGGCCCGCCACCGTCCTGCGCACCCAGGTCAGCGAGGAGGACGAGCCGCTGCTCTCCGCGTTGAAGGCCAAGCGCCGCGCCCTGGCCGAGGCCGCGCGCGTCCCCGCCTATGTCATCTTCCCCGACCGCACCCTGATCGAGATGGCGACGACGCGCCCGCAGACGCTGGACCAGATGGCC
>NZ_CP119082.1:3065000-3221824 GCF_029027965.1 Paracoccus sp. S3-43
CGGCACGCGGCCGTTCGACAGCGCCGCCACCGCCGCCTGCATCCGCTTGACATAGCCGCCGTGATCGGCGCCGAACACGTCGATCAGCGCATCGAAGCCCCGTTCGATCTTTGACCAGTGATAGGCGATGTCGGGCGCGAAATAGGTCCAGGCGCCGTCCGATTTCTGGATCGGCCGGTCCACGTCGTCACCATGCGCGGTGGACCGGAACAGCAGCTGCTCGCGCTCCTCCCAATCCTCGGGCAGCTTGCCCTTGGGGGGTTCCAGCACGCCGCGATAGATCAGGCCCAGGCTTTCCAGGCGGGCAATCGCGGCCTCGATCTGGCCGGTGCCATACAGCGCCTTTTCGCTGGAATAGACATCCATACGCACGCCAAGCGCGGCCAGATCCTGGCGGATCATCGCCATCATCGCCTGGGTGGAGAAATCGCGCACCTCGGCCAGCCAGTCGGATTCGGGACGGTCCAGCAGGGTCGTGCCGTATTTCTGCTTCAGCGCCTCGCCCACGGGGATCAGGTAGTCGCCGGGATAAAGCCCTTCGCGGATCTCGGGCTCCAGCCCGTTGGCCTCGCGGTAGCGTTCATAGGCGGACCGTGCCAGCACATCGACCTGCGCGCCGCCGTCGTTGATATAGTATTCGCGCGTCACCTCATGGCCGGAAAAGGCCAGCAGGTTCGCCAGCGCATCGCCGAAGACCGCGCCGCGCACATGGCCCACATGCATCGGGCCGGTGGGGTTGGCGCTGACGAATTCCACGTTGACCTTCTGGCCCGCGCCGATGGCAGACCGGCCGAAACCCTCGCCCTCGCGGATCGCCGTGGCGACGACGCCCTGCCAGACGGCGGGGGACAGGCGCAGGTTCAGAAAGCCCGGTCCCGCGACCTCGGCCGCGCTGATGCGGGGATCGGTCAGGCGGGCGGCCAGCTTGTCGGCGATGTCGCGCGGCTTCATTCGGGCGGGCTTGGCCAGCACCATCGCGGCATTGGTGGCCATGTCGCCATGGGCCGGATCGCGCGGCGGCTCCACCGCGACATTGGCGAAATCCAGGCCCGGCGGCAGCTCGCCCGCCTGCGTCATCTGCCCAAGCGCGGCCAGCACGACGCCGCGCAGATCGGTGAATAGGTTCATCATCGCTTTCCTGACTGTCCCCTGCGGGTTAGCGTCTGGGGCGGGGCGCGGTCAACACAAAGCCCCGGACAGCGGCCTTTTACGCAAGGTTTGCCCGTCAAAACATTGACGTGGCCGCCCGCTTGGTCTAACGCGTGGCATGGCCTGCATCCGGCGGGCCGACTGAAGGGGCGTGCCAGTCTGCGTCCCATTGCAGGCCGCACCCAGCCATCCGGGCTTCGCGGCGGTGGAACGCATCGCGTCGGGCAGTCGGCGCATGAGCCTTGGAAAGCCCTGAATGACGAAATTTTCCGATCTGAAGCTTGATCCCAATGTGCTGAAGGCCGTCGCCGAGGCCGGGTACGAGGTGCCGACGCCGATCCAGACGGGCGCCATCCCCCCCGCGCTGGAAGGCCGCGACGTGCTGGGGATCGCGCAGACCGGCACCGGCAAGACCGCCAGCTTCGTGCTGCCGATGATCACCATGCTGGGCCGGGGCCGCGCCCGCGCGCGGATGCCGCGCAGCCTGGTGCTGTGCCCGACCCGCGAACTGGCCGCCCAGGTGGCCGAGAATTTCGACACCTATGCGAAACATACCCGCCTGACCAAGGCGCTGCTGATCGGCGGCGTCAGCTTCGGCGAACAGGACAAGCTGATCGACCGGGGCGTGGACGTGCTGATCGCCACGCCGGGCCGCCTGCTGGACCATTTCGAACGCGGCAAGCTGCTGCTGACCGGCGTGCAGATCATGGTCGTGGACGAGGCCGACCGGATGCTGGACATGGGCTTCATCCCCGACATCGAACGCATTTTCCAGCTGACGCCCTTCACCCGTCAGACGCTGTTCTTCAGCGCCACCATGGCCCCGGAAATCGAACGCATCACCAACACCTTCCTGCACGCCCCCGAACGCATCGAGGTCGCGCGCCAGGCCACCACCAGCGAAACCATCACCCAGAAGCTGGTCGAACTGACCCCCACCCGCCGCGACCTGGCCGCCAGGCAGAAACGCGACCTGCTGCGCGCCCTGATCGACGCCGAGGGCGAGGGGCTGAAGAACGCCATCATCTTCTGCAACCGCAAGACCGATGTGGACATCCTGGCCAAGTCGCTGGCCAAGCACGGCTATGACGCGGCGCCGATCCATGGCGACCTGGATCAGAGCCACCGGACCCGGACGCTGGACAATTTCCGCGACGGCAAGCTGAAATTCCTGATCGCCTCGGACGTGGCGGCGCGCGGGCTGGACATTCCGGCGGTCAGCCATGTGTTCAACTATGACCTGCCCAGCCATGCCGAGGATTACGTCCACCGCATCGGCCGCACCGGCCGGGCGGGCCGGTTGGGCAGCGCCTTCAGCATCGCCACCCCGTCCGACGAAAAATACCTGGCCGCCATCGAAAACCTGGTCAAGCAGACCCTGCCCCGCGCGGCCCTGCCGGAAGGATTCACCGTGTCCGAAACCGACCGCAACGCAGGCCGCGACGACCACCGTGCGGGCCGCGACAAGTCTCGTGGCCGCGACAAGTCCCGCAGCCGGGACGAGGACCGGCGTGAAGACCGCGCGCCCGAACCGCCGCGCGAGGAGGCCCGCCGCGAACCCGTCCGCGAGGAACGCCGCGACGACCGGCCCCAGGATCGCGGCCATGACCGGCGCGACGACCGCCGCGACCCGCCCCGCGACCGGCGCGGCCGGCGCGAGGACACTCGCGGTCCCGCCGTGATGGGCATGGGCGACCACGTTCCCGAATTCATGCTGGTGGAACTGCGCCGCGCCTTGGCCTCGACCTCGCAGGACAGCGACGACCGGCCGCGTCCCGCCGATACTGCCGCCCCGCCCGAGACGGAAGACCAGGCCGACAAGCCGCGCCGTGTCCGCAACCGCCGCAAGAAATCCGAGCCTGTCGCGGAAGCCGCAGCGGTCGAAACCCCGATCGACGCCGCGGCGCCCGAAGCCGCGCAGGACGCCCCCGCGCCGGAAGCGCCCGCAAGCGACGCCGTGGAACCGGCCGCCGAAACGCCGACCCTCGAAGCCCCGGAACCCGGCCCGGAACCCGTGGCCGAGGACGCGCCGAAGCCCAAGCGCACCCGCCGCAAAAAGGCCGAGATTCAGGCGGAGGCTCAGCCCGAAACCCCCGCCGAGCCTGCGGAAAAGCCCAAGCGGACGGGCCGCAGGAAAGCCGAACCCGCAGCGGACGCCCCCGCCGCCCAGGCGGACGCCGAGGCCGCGCCCAAGCCCAAGCGCACCCGCCGCAAGAAGGCCGACGAGCCCGCCCCCGTGGACAACGCCGAAGCCGAGGCCTGATTTCCCGCCGATGCCCGGCCGTCCGCCCCTGCGGCAGCTCTGGATCGCGCTGGCCCTCGGCCTGATCGCGGCGCTTGGCCTGCCGCCCTTCGGCCTCTGGATCGCCACGCCCCTGGCCCTGGCGATCCTGATCCGCCGCGCCGCGCGTCCGGGCGGGGTCTTCCTGCCGATGCTGGCCGCAGGCTTCGGCTGGTTCGCCCTGTCGATGTCCTGGATCGTCGAACCGTTCCTGGTCGAACCCGAGATCCATGGCTGGATGGCGCCCTTCGCCCTGGTCCTGATGGCCCTGGGCGGGGCGCTGTTCTGGGCCGTCCCCGCCGCCCTTGCCGCGCGCCTGACCATGCCCGGCCCGCGCCGGGCCGTCGCCGTCGCGGCGGCGCTGCTGTTGTCGGACTGGCTGCGCGGCTGGATCTTCACCGGCCTGCCCTGGGCGCTGATCGGCCATGCCTGGATCGACACGCCCCTGGCGCAGGCAGCCGCCTGGATCGGGGCACTGGGCCTTGGCGCGATCACCCTGATCCTGGCGGCGCTGCCCGCTCTGATCCGCCCGCTGCCGGCCGTCGTGCTGGCGGTTGTCCTGACCGGGGGGTCATGGGGCGCGGGACTGGCGCGGCTGTCCCAGCCTCTGCCCCCGGACAGCCCGGCGCGGTTGCGGATCGTCCAGCCGAACGCGCAGCAGGATCTGAAATGGGATCCCCAGTGGGCGGCGGTGTTTTTCCAGCGCCTGCTGGACCTGTCGGCGGAACCCGGCCCCCGCGACCTGGTGATCTGGCCCGAGACGGCGGTGAATTTCCTGCTGGAGGATGCCGGTCCGGTGCTGCCCGCGATGGCGCAGGCGGCGGGCGCGCCGCTGGTCCTGGGCATCCAGCGGCGCGACGGCAGCCGGTTCTATAACAGCCTGGTCACGCTGAATCCCGACACCACCCTCGGCGCCGTCTATGACAAGTTCCACCTTGTTCCCTTCGGCGAATACATCCCCTGGGGCGACGCCTTGGCGCGGATCGGCATCGGCGCCTTTGCCGCGCAGCAGGGCAACGGCTATTCCCCCGGTCCCGGCCCGGCGGTCATGCAGGCCCCCGGCCTGCCCGATTTCCAGCCGCTGATCTGCTACGAGGCGATCTTTCCCCAGCATCTGCGCGGCCTGGGCCAGCGGCCCGGCTGGCTGCTGCAAGCCACCAACGACGCCTGGTTCGGAAAATTCTCGGGCCCCTATCAGCACCTGGCCCAGGCCCGGCTGCGGTCCATCGAATCCGGCCTGCCGCTGATCCGCGCCGCCAATACCGGCATCAGCGCGGTGATCGACCCGCATGGCCGCATCCGCCAGTCGCTGCCCCTGGGCGTGGCGGGCAAGATCGACGCGGCCCTGCCCGCCCCGCTGCCCGAAACGCCCTGGATGCGGTGGGGCAACGCGCCGGTGATCCTGCTGGCCGTTCTTGCGCTTGGCTTGGCGGTCGCCCGCCGCCGGCCCGCCTGACCGAATCTTCTGTGAATACCTATCCGCCGGGGAGGCCGCGCAGCGGACGGAGGCGGCAGCCCCCTGCCCGCCCTCAGTCCTTGAAGAACCGGCTGTCCTTCACCTGGTCCCAGGCCCAGACCACCTCGGCCAGCCGGTCCTCGTCCGACCGGTCGCCGCCGTTCATGTCGGGATGCAGATCCTTGACCAGCGACTTGTATTGCTTGCGGATCTCGACCCGCGTCCAGGTGTCCTTGGCTTCCAGAATGTCCAGGGCCTTGCGCTCGGTCGGCGGCAGCTTGCGGCTGGCCTTGGCCCGCGCCTCGGGGGCAGTGCCGTTGGCGCCCAGGATTTCCAGCGGGTCGCTGACGCCGTGGCGCGCCCATTTATCCTCGGCGGCGGCGCGGCCGAATGGCTTGGTCGGGCGTTCCCACACCGTCGCATTGTCGATGAACTGCTGGAACTCCTCCTCGGACTGGCCCTGGAAATAATTCCAGTTCGCATTGTATTCGCGCACATGCTCCTTGCAGAACCAGTAATAGTCGTCGAGGTTGCGCGGGTTCTTGGGCGCGCGATACTGGCCCGGCTTGTTGCATCCGGCCTTGTCGCAAATCCGCGTCGAGGTCTCGAAGGCCCCCGACATGCCGCGACGGCCCTTGGTCTTGCGCTTCTTGTCCTTCGCGGCCGAAATGTCGAAGCCGAACGGGTCGTTACTGCTCATTGTGGGGCACCTTTGCGACTCGGAGGCGGCAGTTTAGGGTTTTTGACGCGACATGAAAGGTCTTGACGAATGATTGCCGATGAAATGCGCGACAGGCTGGCCGCGCTGCACCCCACCCGGATCGAGGTCATCGACGAAAGCGAAAGCCATCGCGGCCATGCCGGATATCGCGACGGCGGCGAAAGCCATTTCCGCATCCGCATGGCCAGCCCCGATTTCGCCGGGCTTGGCCGGGTGCAGCGGCACCGGCTGGTGCATCAGGCCCTGGGCGACATCGTGCCCCGCATCCACGCGCTGGCGCTTGAATTGTCCGAGCCCTGATCTGTTAGCGCCGACAGCCTTGCTGCTGTCACGGTGCACGCGTAGAACGCGCCCGAACTGTCGGAAAGAGGGATCGACATGACCGCCCCCAAGGATTTCAACGACCGGATGCTTTCGCTTGGCCTGGCCCGCGTCAGCGAGGCGGCGGCCCATGCCTCGGCCCGGCTGATCGGGCGCGGCGACGAAAAGGCCGCCGACCAGGCCGCCGTGAATGCGATGCGCGACCAGCTGAACAAGCTGGACATCAAGGGCGTCGTGGTGATCGGCGAGGGCGAGCGCGACGAGGCGCCGATGCTCTATATCGGCGAGGAGGTCGGCACCGGCGAGGGCCCCGAGGTCGACATCGCGCTGGATCCGCTGGAAGGCACGACGCTGACCGCCAAGGACATGCCGAACGCGCTGACGGTGATCGCCATGGCCCCGCGCGGCACCCTGCTGCACGCGCCCGATGTCTATATGGAGAAGCTGGCCATCGGGCCCGGCTATCCGACCGATGTGGTCAGCCTGGAGATGACCCCCGCGCAGCGGGTCCGCGCCCTGGCCGAGGCGCGCGGCGTGAAGGACAGCGACATCACCGTCTGCATCCTGGAACGACCGCGCCACGAGGATCTGGTGGCCGAGGTCCGGTCCACCGGCGCGGCGATCCGGCTGATCACCGATGGCGACGTGGCGGGCGTGATCCACTGCGCCGAGGCCGAGCTGACCGGCATCGACATGTATATGGGTTCGGGCGGCGCGCCCGAGGGGGTGCTGGCGGCATCGGCGCTGAAATGCATGGGCGGGCAGATGTGGGGCAAGCTGCTGTTCCGCAACGACGACGAAAAAGGCCGCGCGCGCAAGGCGGGCATCACCGATCTGGACCGGATCTATGCGCGCGACGAGCTGGTGACGGGCGACGTGATCTTCGCGGCGACAGGCGTGACGAACGGATCCATCCTGTCGGGGGTCAAGCGCGAACCCGGCTATCTGACGACCGAGACGATCCTGATGCGGTCCAAGACCGGCTCGGTGCGGCGGATGATCTATCGCAACCCGATCAAGTAGGGGGCTTCGCCCCCCGTCCCTGCGGGACTTCCCCCCAGGATATTTGAGTGAAGAAGAAGGTGCAGGCGTGGCGTTTCTGGGGATCGAGCGGTCGCTGACGAATCGGCGATGGATCGGCCCCGACGCCGAAGCCGACCGGCTGGCCGAGGGCCTGGCGCAGCGCACCGGGCTGCCTTTGCCGGTGGCGCGCATCCTGGCGGATCGCGGGGTCGAGGCCGAGGGCGCCGAGGGCTTCCTGACGCCGCGCCTGCGCGACCTGCTGCCCGATCCGCTGTCGCTGCGCGACATGGCGGTGGCTGCCGAACGGCTGGTCGCGGCGGCGGTCAACGGTGAACGCATCGCCATCTTTGCCGATTACGACGTGGATGGCGGCGCCTCGGCGGCGCTGCTGCTGGACTGGCTGCGTCGGCAGGGCCAGGACGCGACGCTGTATATCCCCGACCGCATCGACGAGGGCTATGGACCGAATGCGCCCGCGATGGCGGCGCTGGCGGCGGATCACGATCTGATCGTCTGCGTCGATTGCGGCACGCTGAGCCATGAGGCTCTGGCCGCCGCCTCGGGCACCGACGTCCTCGTTCTGGATCACCATCTGGGCGGCGAGACCCTGCCCCGTGCCCTGGCGGTCGTGAACCCGAACCGCGCGGACGAGGATGGCTCGCTGGGTCATCTCTGTGCGGCGGGGGTGGTGTTCCTGACGCTGGTGCAGGCGGGACGCGTCCTGCGCGGGATGGGGCGGGCCGAGCCCGACCTGATGGCGATGCTGGATCTGGTGGCGCTGGCGACCGTGGCCGACGTGGCGCCGCTGGTCGGCGTGAACCGCGCCTTCGTGCGGCAGGGGCTGGCGATCATGGCCCGCCGCCGCCGCCCCGGTCTGGTGGCGCTGTCGGATGTGGCCCGCCTCGACGGCCCGCCCGCCGCGTTTCACCTGGGGTTCCTGCTGGGACCGCGCATCAATGCCGGGGGCCGGGTGGGCCGCGCCGATCTGGGCGCGCTGTGCCTCGCCTGCCGCGATCCGCGCGAGGCCGGGCGGCTGGCCGCCGAACTGGACGGGCTGAACCGCGACCGCCGCGCCATCGAATCCGCCGTGCGCGACGAGGCCCTGGCCCAGGTCGAGGCGCGGGCCGATGTACGCCTGTCCTGGGCCGCCGGTCCCGGCTGGCATCCGGGCGTGGTCGGCATCGTCGCCGCGCGCGTGAAAGAGGCGACCGACCTGCCCTCGGTCGTGATCGGGGTCGAGGGCGGGATCGGCAAGGGATCGGCGCGTTCGGTCCCCGGCGTGGATCTGGGTCGCGCGATCCACCGGCTGGCGGATGAAGGCCTGCTGCTGAAGGGCGGCGGACACATGATGGCCGCTGGCCTGACCGTGGCCGAGTCGATGATCCCCGCCGCCATGGCCCGGCTGGCCGACCTGATCGCCCCGGATCTGGCGCAGCGGACAGGGGCGCGGGATCTGCGCATCTCGGGCCTGCTGGAAGGCGCGGGCGCCACGCCGCAGATGTATCGCCGGTTGGAGGATGCCGGACCCTTCGGCCAAGCCGCCCCCGCGCCGCGCTTCGCCTTTGCCGACCAGTTGATCGACAGCGCGCAGACCATGGGCGACAGCCATCTGCGCCTGTCCTTCCGCAGCGCGGGCGGCCCGGCATTGGAGGCCGTGGCCTGGGGCGCGATGACCGGCCCGCTTGGTCCCGCGCTGATCGGGGCGCGGGGACGGCGGTTCCATCTGGCGGGCAGGCTGGATCTCTCGACCTGGAACGGCCGCGAACGCCTGCGGCTGCGGCTGGAGGATGCGGCGCCTCTGTGACTGGTCAGCCGCGGCAAGCCCCGCTAACCTGCCCCGGACAATCGGCAAGGGGACCGCGATGAAACTGACCTGGCTTGGACATTCCGGCTTTCGCCTGGAGATCGAGGATGCGGTGATCCTGATCGACCCTTGGATTTCCGGCAACCCGGTCTTCCCCGAGGACAGCCGCGCCGAGGCGATCCGGGGCGCCACCCATATCCTTCTGACCCATGGCCATGGCGATCATTCCGGCGACACGCCGGCCATCGCGAAGGAGCTGAAGATCCCCGTCGCGGGCATCTATGACCTGATCAACAGCTGGATCACCCATCACGATATCGAGGGGATCGGCTTCAACAAGGGCGGCACCGTCGACCTGGGCGGGGCCAAGGTGACGATGGTCAACGCCACCCATTCCAGTTCGCTGGACGGCGCGGACGGGCCGATCTATGCGGGCCACGAATCGGGCTACATGATCGCAGGGGACGGGCACGTGATCTATGTCTCGGGCGATACCGACATCATGGCGGACATGGGCTGGATGGGCGAATACCACCGGCCCGATATCGGCATCCTCTGCGCGGGCGGCCACTTCACCATGGACATGCGCCGCGCCGCTTGGGCCGCCAAGACATATTTCGACTTCAAGACGGTGATCCCCTGCCATTACAAGACTTTCCCGCTGCTGGAACAATCGGCGCAGGCGCTGATCGACGGGCTGCCGGGGGTGCGGGTGATCGAACCCCAGGTCATGAAGGCGATCGAATTGTGAGCTTGCAGTCCTTCGACGATCCGGCGGGCGGCGGCGACCACGCGGCCCGGCTGGCGCAACTGCGCGCCCGGCTGGCGGCCGACGGCCTGGACGCCTTCATCATCCCCCGCGCCGATGCGCATCAGGGCGAATATGTCGCCGATGCCGATGCGCGGCTGGCCTGGCTGACGGGATTCACCGGCAGCGCGGGCTTTGCCATCGTGACGCCCGACCGGGCGGGCGTGTTCATCGACGGGCGTTACCGCGTGCAGGTCAAGGCGCAGCTTGACCCGGATCATTTCACGCCGGTCCCCTGGCCGGAAACCAGACCCTCGGACTGGCTGAGAGAGGCCTTGCCTGCGGGCGGACGCCTGGGCTTCGATCCGTGGCTGCACACCCGCCAGGACATCGAGACGCTGGACAAGGCGCTTGCCGACAGCGGCATCGGCCTGATCGCGGTGGATCGCAACCCGCTGGACGCAATCTGGACGGACCGCCCCGCCCCGCCGGTGGGCCGGGCGCGCGCCCATGACGACGCGCTCGCGGGCGAGTCCTCCGCCGACAAGCGCGCCCGGCTGGCCGCGCAACTGCGCGACGAGGGGCAGGCGGCGGCGCTGCTGACGCTGCCCGATTCGATCTCCTGGCTGCTGAACATCCGGGGCAGCGATGTGCCCAGGAACCCCATCGTGCAATCCTTCGCGGTGCTGTCGGATGACGGCCATGTCGCCCTGTTCTCCGACCCGGCCAAGTTCGACGATGCCCTGCGCGCCCATCTGGGCAATCAGGTCGCGATCCTGCATCCCGAAGGACTGCCGGCCGCGCTGCTGGATCTGGAAGGCCCGGTGCGTCTCGACCCGGCCTCGGCACCCGAGGCGGCGTTCCGCCTGCTGGACAGCGCCAAGACCCAGGTCGCCCCGGCCACCGACCCGGCGATCCTGCCCAAGGCCCGCAAGAACGCCGCCGAACTGGACGGGATGCGCGCCGCCCATCTGCGCGACGGCGTGGCGATGGTGCGGCTGCTGGCCTGGTTGGACGCCCAGGAACCGGCCGACCTGTCCGAGATCGACGTGGTGGAAAAGCTGGAAGCCCTGCGGCGCGACGCGGGCATCACCGATATCAGCTTCGACACGATCTGCGGCGCCGGGCCGAACGGCGCCATCGTCCATTACCGCGTCACCCGCGCCACGAACCGCCGCCTGGCGCGGAGCGAGGTGCTGCTGATCGATTCGGGCGGACAATATCGCGACGGCACCACGGACATCACCCGCACCGTGCCCTTGGGCGATCCCCTGCCCCAGGCCGTGGCCCCCTATACGGCGGTGCTGCGCGGCATGATCGCGATCAGCCGGGCGCGCTTCCCGAAGGGCGTCGCAGGGGCGCATCTGGACGCCCTGGCGCGGCAATACCTGTGGTCGCAGGGCCTGGACTACGACCACGGCACCGGCCACGGCGTCGGCGCGGCGCTGTGCGTCCACGAAGGCCCGGCGCGCATCAGCCGCGCCAGCACCCTGCCCCTGGAAGCCGGGATGATCCTGTCGAACGAGCCGGGCTATTACCGCGAGGGCGCCTTCGGCATCCGCATCGAAAACCTGATCACCCTCACCCCCGCCGAAGCCGAACCGGGCCGCGCCATGCTGGGGTCCGAGACGCTGACCCTGTGTCCCATCGACCGCCGTCTGATCGACATCGCGGCCATGTCGCGGGACGAGATCGACTGGCTGGACGCCTATCACGCGCGGGTCCGCGACAGGCTGTCGCCTCATCTGGATGGCGATGCGCGCACCTGGCTGGACCAAGCGACCCAGCCGCTCATGTCTTCTTCATAAAAATATCCCACAGGGGGCCTGGGGGACGTGAAGTCCCCCAGCCTCCGCGGGACGCAATCACAGCGCGTCCAGAATCCGCGCCGCCTGGTCCTTGCAGGGCGCCAGCGCCGCCCGATCCTCGCCCGGAAAGAACCGCGCGCGCACGGCGGTCGGCATCGGCGCGGGCTGGGCGATGACCACGCGGGGACCGACCGCCGTGCTTTCGGCCTGCCAGCTGCGGGCCAGGGCGATCTGGCCCGCCTTGGTCGCGCCATAGGCGCCGAAGAATTTCTGCCCCGCGCGCGGATCGTCGAAGAACAGCGCGGTCCCCTGCCGGACACGCAGCAGCGGTTCCAGCAGCGCGATCAGCCCACGCGTCACGTCCATGTTGACCAGAACCGATTTTGCCCAGTCCTTGCCATCGACATGCGGCGCGGGCGCCAGCGGCGCGGCGTGGATCGCGCAATGCGCCCACAGGTCCAGCCCGCCCCAGCGGTTCAGCGCGGCCTCGGCCAATTGCTGCATGGCGGGCGCCTCGGCCACGTCCATCGGCGCCAGGGTGGCGCTGCCGCCCGCGCGGCGGATGCGGTCGTCCAGTTCCTCCAGCGCGCCGACCGTCCGCGCCACCGCCAGGACGTGATAGCCGCGCGCGGCCAGATCCTCGGCCAGGGCGGCGCCCAGGCCGCGCGATGCGCCGGTGATCAGCGCGATTTTTGGCATCTCTGTCATGGCTTGTCCCTTGCCACCGGCCCGGCGCCTTCGCAAGGCGCGCCATGCACAAAGGCCCCCGAAGGGGCCTTTGCCGGCCTGCGACCGATCAGCGCGCGCCTACGTCGATATAGTCGCGCTTGCCTTCGCCCACATAAAGCTGGCGCGGGCGGCCGATCTTGTTCTGCGGATCGGCGATCATTTCCTTCCACTGCGCGATCCAGCCCACCGTGCGCGACAGCGCGAAGATCGGCGTGAACATCGAGGTCGGGAAGCCCATCGCCTCCAGAATGATGCCGGAATAGAAATCGACGTTGGGATACAGCTTCTTCTCGATGAAGTAATCGTCTTCCAGCGCGATCTTTTCCAGCTCCTTCGCCACTTGCAACGTCGGGTTGTTCTGGACGCCCAGCAGATCCAGCACCTCGTCGGCGGATTCCTTCATCACCTTGGCGCGCGGGTCGAAGTTCTTGTAGACCCGGTGGCCGAAGCCCATCAGCTTGAACGAATCGCTCTTGTCCTTGGCGCGGGCGATGAATTCGGGGATCCGGTCGACGGTCCCGATCTCGCGCAGCATTTCCAGCGCGGCCTGGTTGGCGCCGCCATGGGCCGGTCCCCACAGGCAGGCGATCCCCGCCGCGATGCAGGCAAAGGGATTGGCCCCCGAAGACCCCGCCAGACGCACGGTCGAGGTCGAGGCGTTCTGTTCGTGATCGGCGTGCAGCGTGAAGATGCGGTCCATGGCGCGGGCCAGCGCCGGATCGACATTGTATTTCTCGGCCGGGACCGAAAAGCACATGTGCAGGAAGTTGCTGGCGTAATCCAGCTCGTTCTGCGGATAGACGAAGGGCTGGCCGATCGAATACTTATAGGCCATCGCGGCGATGGTCGGCAGCTTGGCGATCAGCCGGATCGAGGCGACCTCGCGCTGCCAGGAATCGTTGATGTCGGTCGAATCGTGATAGAAGGCCGACATCGCGCCGACCACGCCCACCATGGTCGCCATGGGATGCGCGTCCCGGCGGAATCCGCGGAAGAAGTTGTGCATCTGTTCGTGAACCATCGTGTGACGGGTCACGCGACGCTCGAAATCCTCCATCTGCGCGGCGGTGGGCAGATCGCCGTACAGCAGCAGATAGCACACTTCCAGGTAATGCGACTTGGCGGCAAGCTGTTCGATGGGATAGCCGCGATACCACAGCTCTCCCTTGTCGCCGTCGATGAAGGTGATGGTCGAATCGCAGCTTGCGGTCGAGGTGAAGCCGGGATCATAGGTGAACACATCCGCCTGCCCGTACAGCTTGCGGATGTCCAGCACGTCCGGTCCCTGGGTGGGATGAAGGATCGGCAACTCGTATTCGGCGTCGTTGATCTTGAGTGTGGCGGTCTTCGCGTCGGCCATCCAAAGCGTCCTTTCCGGCTGAGCCGGGCCGACCTTTGCGCTCGCGGGGGGGCGACTTCGCAGGGACGACCCTGGCATGTAAGGGCAGGCCGTCAGCCTGCCAATTCCGTCTGGTCCTGAAGCCGGGCCAGCGATTCCTCGCGGCCTAGCGCCGTCATCATGTCGAACACGCTGGGGGTCGTCGTCCGGCCGGCCAAGGCGGCGCGCAACGGCGCCGCAAGTTTGCCCAGGCCAACGCCGTTCTCCTCGGCGACCCGCTTGGCCGCCCCCTCCAGCTCGTCTCGGGTCCAGCTACCATGCTGCACTGCGGCAGTCAATGTGGACAGCATACCACGGGATACCGTATCCAGGGACTTCGACGCTTTCTCGTCCAAATCCACCGGCCGGTCGATCAGCGCGAACCGCGCCTGGTCCAGCAGTTGCGGCAGGGTTTTCGCCTTTTCCTTCAACGCCGGAAGCGCCGCAGCCACCCTGTCCCTTTGACGCGGCGTCAGGGCCGGCGCGCCGGTTTCCGACAGGAAGTCGTCCAGGGCAGCCAGCAGATCGGCGTCGGGCATGGCGCCGATATGGTGGCCGCTCACATGCTCCAGCTTCTTGAAGTCCAGCCGCGCGGGCGCCCGGCCGATACCCGGCAGGTCGAACCACTCGCGCGCCTGGGCGTCGGTGAACAACTCGTCGTCGCCATGGCTCCAGCCCAGCCGCGCCAGGTAATTGCGCATCGCCGCCGGGGGATAGCCCAGGGCCGCGAATTCATGCAGGCCCACGGCGCCGTGGCGTTTCGACAGCTTCTTGCCGTCCTCGCCGTGGATCAGCGGGATATGGGCGAAGACCGGGCGCGGCCAGCCCATCGCGTCGAAGATCTGCACCTGCCGGAAGGTGTTGGTCAGGTGGTCGTCGCCCCGGATCACATGGGTCACGCCCATGTCGTGATCGTCCACCACCACCGCCAGCATATAGGTGGGCGTGCCGTCCGAGCGCAGGATGATCATGTCGTCCAGCTGGTCGTTGGCGACCCTGACCTGCCCCTGAACGGCATCGTCGATCACCGTTTCGCCCTCGCGCGGGGCGCGCAGGCGGATCGCGGAGGGCGCGCCATCGGTTTCGGGCGGCAGGTCGGTCGCGTCGCGCCAAGGGCTTTGGAACGGCTGGCGGGGGTTGGCCTCGCGCCATGCGGCGATCTCCTCGGGCGTGGAAAAGCACTTGTAGGCGGTGCCGTCGGCCAGCATCTGCCGCGCGACCTCGGCATGGCGGTCGCGGCGCTCGAACTGGCTGATCGGATCGCCGTCCCAGTCCAGGCCCAGCCAGGTCAGGCCCTTCAGGATCGCCTCGGTCGCCTCGGGGGTCGAACGCGCGCGGTCCGTATCCTCGATCCGCAGCAGGAACCTGCCGCCCCGGCCGCGCGCATAAAGCCAGTTGAACAGCGCCGTGCGCGCCCCGCCGATATGCAGGTATCCCGTCGGGGACGGCGCGAAGCGGGTGACAACCTGGGTCTCGGACATGGCGGCCTTCCTTGGGTCGATGCGGCATTAACGCTTTGGTAAGCAGTCCATGCCATCCTTCGCGGCAGGAATAGAGAAGCCGGTGCGAAAGGACAAGAATGGCTGCCGCCCAGGGCGACATCACCGCGCTGCCGGGGTTTTCGGGCGCGCGCGCCGCGCCGCGCCATGCGGCCGCGCGGCCCGCCCGGATGGCGGCCACGCTGCGCGCCGGGCTGCTCGCCTGGGTGCCGATCTGCATGGCGGCCGGGATCGCGCTGTGGTTCGCCCTGCCCGTCGCGCCGGGCCTCGGCATCTGGACGGCGCTTGGCCTGCTGGCGGCGGCGGCGCTTGCGGTGGGACGGGCCGCGCTGCCCTGGGCCGAAAGCGGGCGGATCGGCTGGCCGATGGCCGACGCGCTGCGGATCGGGTCCATGGCGCTGTTGCTGATGATCGCGGGCTTCGGCCTGATCGGCCTGCGCTCGGCCATGGTCGCGGCGCCGGTGATGGAATGGCGCTATTACGGCCCGGTCGAGGGGCGGCTGGTGGAGATCGACCGCTCGGCCCGCGACCGGATCCGGCTGACGCTGGACCGGGTGGTGCTGCGCGACACCGCGCCCGACCGCACGCCCGACAAGGTGCGGCTGTCGCTGATGGACCAGACCGACCCACTGCCGCCGCTGGGCCAGCGGGTGATGCTGACCGGCCATCTTGGCCCGCCGCCCGCCCCGGCCTCTCCGGGCAGCTTCGATTTCCGCTGGCTCGCCTGGTTCGAGGGGCTGGGCGCGGTCGGCTATACCCGCACCCCGATCATGACCGTGGAACCGGCCGGGGGCGGGCCGTGGGCCATGCACCGCACGCGCATGGCGGTCAGCCGGGCGATCCAGGAGGGCATCGGCGGGCAGGAAGGCGCGGTGGCAGCCGCGCTGATGACCGGCGACCGTTCGGGGATCGAGGAGGCCACGAACGAGGTCATGCGGGCCTCGAACCTTTACCACATCATCTCGATTTCCGGCCTGCACATGTCGATGCTGGCGGGCTTCGTCTATACCGCGCTGCGCATGGCCCTGGTGCTGGCGCAGGGCCTGGGCGCGCCCCTGCCGCAGGCGGTCCACAAACTCGCGGCGCTTGGCGCGCTGGCCGCGTCGGCCGCCTATCTGTGGCTGTCGGGCGGCGGCGTCGCCACCGAACGCGCCTTCGTCATGGTCGCGGTGATGCTGCTGGCGATCATCGCCGACCGGCGCGCCATATCGCTGCGCACCATCGCCCTGGCGGCGACCCTCATCCTGATCTATTCGCCCGAGGCCGTGACCCATCCCGGCTTCCAGATGAGCTTCGCGGCCACCGTGGCCCTGATCCTGTCTGCCGGTCCCTGGTCGCGCATCGCGCCGCACCTGCCCTTCTGGCTGCGGCCGGTGGCGATGCTGATCGTGTCGTCTCTGGTGGCGTCCATCGCCACCTCGCCCTTGGCGGCGGCGCATTTCAACAGGATGGCACAATATGGCCTGCTGGCGAACCTGCTCGTGGTGCCGGTGATGGGCACACTGGTGATGCCGGCTGGCGTGATCGGCGCGCTGCTGGCCCCGGTCGGGCTGGCGGGACCGGCGCTGTGGGTGATGGGCCTGGGCACCCGCTGGATGCTGTGGGTCGCGGACCATGTAGCGGGCCTGGGCGGCGCGGTCACCGCCCTGCCCCTGCCGCCCGCGCCGGTGATCCCGCTGATGTGCTTTGGCGCGACGCTGGCGGTGCTGTGCTGGCAGGGCCTGTCGCTGCGGCGCAGCCTGACAGGGGCGGGATTTCTGGCCGGGATGGCGATGCTGGCCGCCTCGGGGGCGATCTGGCTGACCGCCAGCCGCCCGCTGCTGCTGGTCGCCCCGGAAGGCGAGGCGGTGGGCCTGATGACGGCGCGGGGCCGCGCGGTCTCCAAACCCTCGGGCGGGGCCTTCGTGGTCGAGACCTGGTTGCAGGAAGACGGCGAGATCGTCACGCAAGAGGAGTCCGCCGCCCGCCCTGCCTGGGAGGGCGACAGGCGCGACCGGATGGCCGCGCTGCCGCAGGGCTGGCAGATCTGGCATTTCACCGGCAAGGGGGCCGAGACCCGCGCGCCCGCCGCCTGTCAGCCACGGCGCATCGTGGTGGTCGCGGCCAGGGTCAAGGGGGGCGACTGGCCCTGCCTGATGCTGGACCAGTCGCGCTTGCGGGAAACCGGGGCCATGGCCATCGGCTTCGATGACGACGGCCCCGTCCTGCGCGGCGTCAACGCCGCCCGCCGCGATCCGGGATGACGGCCCAAGGCGCGGGCGGGCGTCAGATCCCCGCATCGATGATCGCGCGGGCCAGAACCGGCACGGTGTGCTGGTTCAGCCCGGCGATGTTCAGCCGCGAATCGCCCACCATATAGATCGCGGCCTCGGATTTCAGCTTCTGGACCTGCTCCGGCGTCGCGCCCAGGCGCGAGAACATGCCGCGATGCTGGCCGATGAAGTCGAAACGGTCGCTGCCCGACAGATCCCGCAGTTCCGAGGCCAGTTGCGCGCGCAGGCCCAGCATGGTGCCCCGCACCTCCTCCAGCTCGGCGGCCCAGTCGGCGCGCAGGGCGTCGTCGGTCAGGATGGTGCTGACGATCCGCGCGCCGTGGTCGGGCGGGAAGGAATAGGTCTGCCGGTTCAGGAAGGCCATCGAGCCTTGCGCCAGATCGCGCGCGGCGGTGTTTTCGGCCAGCGCGAACAGGATGCCGGTGCGTTCGCGATAGATGCCGAAGTTCTTGCTGCACGATGCGGCGATCAGCACCTCGGGCAGGCGGGCGGCGATCAGGCGGGTCGCCTCGGCATCGGCGTCAAGCCCGTCGCCGAAACCCTGATAGGCCAGGTCGATCAGCGGGATGGCGCCGGATTTCTCCAGGATCGCGGCGACCTCGGCCCATTGTTCCAGCGTCAGGTTGGCGCCGGTCGGGTTGTGGCAGCAGCCGTGCAGAAGGACCAGATCACCCTTGCCCGCCTTGGCAATATCGTCCTTCAGCCCCTCGAAATCGACGCCGCGCGTCGCCGCGTCGAAATAGCGGTATTCGACGAAGGACAGGCCCATGAACGTCATGATCGACAGGTGGTTCGGCCAGGTCGGGTTCGAGACATGAACCGTCATCCCCGGATTGGCCAGCCGCGCCAGTTCCAGCGCCTGCCGGATCGCGCCCGTGCCGCCCACCGTCGCCAGGGATGCCAGCCGGTCCGTGGGCACGTCCTTCAGCACCATCCGCGCCATGGCGTCGCGGTAATCCGCCTCTCCGGCAAGCCCGGTATAGACCTTGGTGGTCTGGGTTTCCCAGATCCGCTGCTCGGCCGCCTTGACCGCGCGCATGACCGGCGTCACCCCCTGCGGATCCTTGTAGACGCCGACTCCCAGGTCGATCTTGCCCTGCCGGGTGTCGGCCTTGAATTCCTCGGTCAGCTTGAGGATCGAATCGGGGGCTTGCGGTTTGAGGTTCGACAGCATCAGGCGTCTCCGGTTGCGATGGGCAGGTCGGGGAAGCTGCCCCATTCGGTCCAGCTTCCATCGTAAAGCGAGTGGTTGCGGTGCCCGATCCGCTCCAGCGCCAGCGACAGCACGGCGGCGGTGACGCCGCTGCCGCAACTGGTGATGACGGGCTGTTTCAGATCGACCCCGGCGGATTCGAATTCCGCGCGCAGGGCCTCGGGCGATTTCATCGTGCCGTCGGCGTTCAGCAGCCGCCCGAAGGGCAGGTTGCGGGCGCCGGGGATATGGCCCGAGCGCAGGCCGGGCCGCGGCTCGGGCGCGTCGCCCCGGAACCGCTCGGGCGCGCGGGCGTCGATGATCTGATGATCGCCCAGCTTGCTGGCGGCGGCGACCTGGGTCACGTCGCGCACCAGCCCCGCCTGGCGCTGCACGGTGATGTGGCGGTCGCGCAGGATCGGCGGCATGTCCTCGGTGGGGCGGCCCTCGGCCTTCCATTTGGCGAAGCCGCCGTCCAGCACCGCCACGTCGGTCTTGCCCATCAGCCGGAAGGTCCACCAGACCCGCGCGGCGCTGCGCAGGTCGGAATTGTCATAGATGACGACCTGATGCCCGTCGCCCACCCCCATCGCCCGCATCCGGCTGATGAACAGCTCGACCGGGGGGGCCATGTGCGGCAGGGTCGAACGCTTGTCGGAAATCGCGTCGATGTCGAAGAACCGCGCGCCGGGGATATGGGCCGCGTCATATTCGGCGCGGCCGTCGCGCCCCGTCGCGGGCATGTGCCAGCTTGCATCCAGGATGCGCAGGTCGGGATCGTTCAGATGCGCCGCCAGCCATTCGGTCGAGACCAGGGTTTTCGGATCGTCCTGCATGGCCCTCTCCGCTCATGATGCGGGCCTGATCTACAGGGCGATGCGCGCCCGCGCAATGGCTTGTCAGCCCTGCTTCAGCAGCCGCTGCTTCTGGCGGTTCCAGTCGCGCTTGGCGTCGGTTTCGCGCTTGTCGTGGTTCTTCTTGCCCTTGGCGACGCCGATCTTCAGCTTCACGATGCCGCGGTGGTTGAAATACATCACCAGCGGGATCAGGGTCATCCCCTCGCGCCCGACGGCCTGCCATAGCCGCGCCAGTTCCTTGCGGCTGACCAGCAGCTTACGCTTGCGGCGTTCCTCGTGCCCGAAGACCCCGGCCTGCTTGTAGGCGGCGATATAGCCGTTGATGAGCCACAACTCGCCATCCTCGACCGAGGCATAGCTTTCGGCGATGTTCGACTGGCCGGTGCGCAGGGATTTGACCTCGGACCCGGTCAGCATGATCCCGGCCTCCAGATCGCTTTCGATGAAGTAATCGAAGCGCGCCCGCCGGTTTTCGGCGATGATCTTGTAGTTCTTGTCGGGATCCGTGGCCATGACGGGGTTAGATAGGGGGCGGCGGACGGCGTGTAAAGATGCGCCGCCCCCTTGATCCCGTCCGTCATTGATCCGAAGGGACCGGCGGACCCTAGCTGAACCGGCGGCGCAATCCCGCGACCAGGCCAAGTCCCGTCAACATCAGCCACGCCCCGGCAGGCAGTGGCACGGGCGCGGGATTGACCTGCTCGTCCGTTCCCTCGACCCCAACGGTGAAGCCGTTCCAGTATTCGTTGGTGAGCGATGTCCAGGTCAGCATCGTGAAGGTATCGGGCAGCAGGATCGTGCCATGCGGTTCGCCTCCGGTGCTGTTCAGCGAATAGGTGCCATCTCCATTGTCGACGCGGACGACATTACCCGAACCCCAATACCCGGCGCTGTCGGCGCCCGCGCCGTCGATATTCGCGCCGGTATTGCTGAGAATCTTGAAGTCCTGGTCAAAACGCCAGCCATTGCCGTTCAGACTGACATAGGACAGGTAAAGGTTGGCCACTGCCTTCGAGAAGCTGAGCGTTTGCGGACCCGCATATTGCAGTGCAATCAGTTCCGCCGCCGGCGGGCGGTTGTCGACGCCATCAGGCCCGATGCTGGTATAGGGCGAATTGGTTGCACCGCCGGTGAAATAATCGACGCCGGTCCCGGTCTGGATGAAACCCACACCGGTCTTGTTGCGGTAGGTCACGTCGATGACCTCGGTCCCGGAGGTGATCTGGCCATAGGCGGTGAAGCCTTCGGCGGTGGCCTGGTGGCTTTGCCAGTCGATCCAGTTCACCGACTTGGCAGCGGCCGGGGTCACGTAAGCTGTAGAGATCAGCAAGGCCGGAATCAGAAAGCGAGTCATGAGCGATCCTCGTTACTCATTAAAATGCTATTCACCCTACCGTGACCGACTGATTCTCAGGAGCGTTTTTTTGATCGCGTCCACGCAGGAATTCTTTCCGTCACATCTGGCCTCGCGGTCGATCGGGCGCCTGCGGCTGGAATGCAACGCCGCCTTTTCTCTTTTACAAATTCCATGGCTATCCGCAGCAAGGATGATCGCGCACCCTTCGGAAGGCCGGACCCGCATGAACCGGACCGACGCGGCGACCGTGGCCGGCGCGGGTAAAGCCAGCCAGAAAACATAGTGACAGGAAGCCCATGTATTCCGGCCCCCGCAACCTCATCACCGACATCCCCGGCCTGCTTGTCGGCAATGCCACCGACGCGCGCCTGAAATCCGGCGTCACGGTGCTGACCGCCGACAAGCCCTTCGCGGGGGCCGTGCATGTGATGGGTGGGGCGCCGGGGACGCGGGAAACCGACCTGCTGGCCCCCGACAAGCTGGTAAGTCAGGTCGATGCGCTTGTCCTGTCGGGCGGGTCGGCCTTCGGGCTGGCCGCTTGCGACGGGGCGATGGCGGGGCTGCGCGCGGCGGGGCGCGGCTTTGCCGTGGGCGCGGCGCGGGTGCCGATCGTGCCGGGCGCCATCGTCTTCGACCTGCTGAACGGCGGCGACAAGGGGTGGGCGGAGAATCCTTATCCCGCGCTTGGGCGGGCGGCGCTTGACGCGGCCGGCGCGGATTTCGCCATCGGCACTGCGGGCGCGGGGACCGGGGCCACGACCGGGAACCTCAAGGGCGGGCTGGGATCGGCCTCGGCCGTGCTGGCCGGCGGGGCGACGGTGGCCGCCCTGGTCGTGGTCAATGCCCTGGGCCGGGCCACGGTCGGCGAGACCCGGCATTTCTGGGCCGCGCCTTGGGAACTGGATGCGGAATTCGGCGGGCTTGGCCTGCCAGGCGCCTTTCCCGCCAACCACGAGCCGCACCCCGCCAAGCGGATGGGAGAGGCGACCACCATCGCCATCGTCGCCACCGACGCGGCCCTGGACAAGCCCGCGCTGCAACGGCTGGCGACCGCCGCGCATGACGGCATGGCACGCGCCCTTGCGCCCAGCCACACGCCCTTCGACGGCGATCTGGTCTTTGCGGTCTCGACCGGCGCAAGGCCGCTGGCCGATCCGGCCGCCGATCCGTTCCTGCTGGGCCATGCCGCCGCGTCCTGCCTGGCGCGGGCGATTGCGCGAGGCGTCCATGCCGCCATTCCGCAGCCGGGCGACCGGCAACCCTGCTGGCGCGACCTGCGCGCATGACAAGGGCGCATATGACAAGGGCGGCGTGCAGACCGCACGCCGCCCCATCAGAGAGAGAGGGTCGCCAAGAGGGAAACTTGACGATGCCTGTCCAACGCAGCCGATTGCTCTTGGTTCACTCCTTTCGCCTTATGCGCGACTTTTTTCCGATACGCGCGACCCGGCGGCGATCTTTTGACATCGCCGCGACCGCGTGCTGATCATGGGCCAATCCGAGGAGAAGCCCCATGACCAAGCATTCCACCGATCTCAAAACCCTGCTGCGCGACCCCTCGCTGCTGGAAACCCGCGCCTTTGTCGCGGGCGAATGGGTCGATGCGGCGGACGGCGCCACCTTCGACGTGCTGAACCCCGCGCGCGGCGACGTGATCGCCAAGGTCGCCGATCTGACCCGCGCCGAGGTGGCCCGCGCCATCGAGGCTGCCCATGGGGCGATGAAGGGCTGGGCCGTCCGCACCGCCAAGGAGCGCGCGCAGGTCATGCGCAAGTGGTTCGACCTGATGATGGAAAACCAGGACGATCTGGCGCGCATCCTGACCGCCGAGATGGGCAAGCCCTTCCCCGAGGCCAAGGGCGAGATCGCCTATGGCGCCAGCTTCATCGAATGGTTCGGCGAGGAAGCCAAGCGCGTCTATGGCGAGACGATCCCCGGCCACCTGCCCGACAAGCGCCTGACGGTGATCCGCCAGCCGATCGGCGTGGTGGGGTCGATCACGCCCTGGAACTTTCCCAACGCCATGATCGCCCGCAAGGCCGGTCCCGCCCTGGCCGTGGGCTGCGGCTTCGTCGCCCGTCCCGCCGCCGAGACCCCGCTGTCGGCGCTGGCCATGGCGGTGCTGGGCGAACGCGCGGGCCTGCCCAAGGGAATCCTGTCGGTCGTCACCTCGTCGCGGTCCAGCGAGATCGGCAAGGAGTTCTGCGAGAACCCGCTGGTCAGGAAACTCACCTTCACCGGCAGCACGGAAGTCGGACGGATCCTGCTGCGCCAGGCCGCCGACCAGGTGCTGAAATGTTCCATGGAACTGGGCGGCAACGCGCCCTTCATCGTCTTCGACGATGCCGATCTGGATGCGGCGGTGGACGGGGCGATGGCGTCCAAGTTCCGCAACAACGGCCAGACCTGCGTCTGCGCCAATCGCATCTATGTGCAGGCGGGGGTCTATGACGCCTTCGCGCAGAAGCTGGCGGCGGCGGTCGACAAGCTGCGCGTGGGCGACGGGCTGGAGGAGGGCGTGACCACCGGCCCGCTGATCAACGAAAGCGCCGTCGAGAAGGTCGAGGAGCATATCCGCGACGTGCTGGACGGCGGCGGCCAGGTCGTCACCGGCGGCGAACGGATCGAGGGGCTGTTCTTCAAGCCCACCGTCGTCACCGGCGTCACCGACCGCATGAAGGTCGCGACCGAGGAAACCTTCGGTCCCCTCGCGCCGCTGTTCCGATTCGACACCGAGGAAGAGGTGATCGCCAAGGCCAATGACACGATCTTCGGCCTGGCGTCTTATTTCTACGCCCGCGACATCGGCCGCATCACCCGCGTGCAGGAAGGGTTGGAATACGGCATCGTCGGGGTGAACACCGGCATCATCTCGACCGAGGTGGCGCCCTTCGGCGGCGTCAAGCAGTCGGGCCTGGGCCGCGAGGGCAGCCGCCACGGCATCGAGGACTATCTGGAACTGAAATATATCTGCCTGTCGATCTGACAGATCGCAACGATTTCTGCCGGTTGAGGGAACACAAGGCGGGCCGGGCGCATTGACAGGCGAAGCCCCGCCCTTCCGGTTCCAGCGGGGTCATCTGGAAAAGGGGAAGTGCATGGAAGGTTATGGCTGGATTCTGTCGATCATCCTGGGCGCCATCGCGGGCTGGATCGCCGAAAAGATCATGAAAAGCGACCACGGCCTGCTGCTGAACATCATCCTGGGCATCGTCGGCGCGCTGCTGGGCAACTGGCTGGCCCGCGCGGTCTTCGGCACCACGGCGGGCGGCGCCATCGGGCAGCTGGTCATCGCCGTCATCGGCGCCTGCATCCTGATCGCCCTGGGCAGGCTGATTCGCCGCAACACCTGAAGCCACAAGATAAAGAAGGCCGGTGCGGAACGCCGCACCGGCCTTTTTCATGCGCGGACGGGAGGCGCGATCAGCGGTCCCGGCCGTCCTGGTCCTCTTCATCCTCGTCCCGGTCGGGCAGGTTGAAGAAGCTGTCGGCGTTCAGATCGGGTTCCGGGGTCTTGTCCTCGTCCCGCGTCAGCGAGAAATTCTCAAGCCCCGCGATGGACGAGGGCAGGCGCGGCTCATCGCTCATCGCCAGCGAGGTTTCGGTGCTGACCAGCTTGCGCCGTTCGTCATCGCTCATCACCTCGCCCGAACCGCTTTTCTTGGCGGCCTTCTGCACGGCGGCGTCCAGTTCGGTCTGGCGGCACAGGCCAAGCGCCACCGGGTCGATGGGCTGCATGTTCTGGATGTTCCAGTGGGTCCGCTCGCGAATCGACGCGATGGTCGGCTTGGTGGTGCCGACCAGCTTGGCGATCGCTGCATCGGGCAGTTCGGGGTGGAACTTGACCAGCCACAGGATCGCGTTCGGGCGGTCCTGGCGCTTGGACAGCGGCGTATAGCGCGGCCCGCGGCGCTTTTCCTCGCCCTCGGCGGCGGGGTTGTGCTTCAGCCGCAGGACATGGGCGGGGCTGGCCTCGCCCTTGCGGATTTCCTCGGCGTCAAGCTGGTTCGAGGCGACCGGGTCATAGCCCTTGACGCCCGCCGCCACGTCGCCATCGGCGATGCCTTGCACCTCCAGCTCGTGCAGGCCGCAGAAATCGCCGATCTGCTTGAAGCTCAGCGTGGTATTGTCCACCAGCCAGACGGCGGTCGCCTTGGCCATCAGCGGCTTGCTCATGTCGATCTCCTTCGCATTTCTGCCCCGAACAATAGGCGGCTTCGCCGGAAAAACGGCTTTTGGCGGCTGCCATTCCTCGTTTTCGGGGGGAATTGACAGGGGATATAGCGATTCCGCCGCGCGGGGAAAAGAGGATTCGCATCCTCGCGATGGACGGCGCCCCCGCGGCCATGCAAGGTGGCGCCATGAAACACGCGCTGCTGTTCCTGTTGCTGCTGGCCGATCCCGCCCGATCCGAAGGCGTGGCGGGGGATTTCGACTATTATGTGCTGTCGCTCAGCTGGCAGCCCGGCTGGTGCCGGATCACGGGCGACGGGCGGGACGCGCGCGAATGCCGCCGGGGCAGCGGGCGGGATTTCACCGTCCACGGGCTTTGGCCGCAATACGAACAGGGCTGGCCGGATTACTGCCGCACCGGCGAACGCGACCCGTCGCGGCGCGAGACGCAGGCGATGGCCGACATCATGGATCCGGGCCTGGCCTGGCATCAGTGGCAAAAGCACGGCCGCTGCTCGGGCCTGTCGGCGGGGGACTACTATGCGACGCTGCGCGCGGCCGCCGAACGGATCGCCATCCCCGCGCCCTTCGACGACCTGCCGCGCGACATCACCCTGCCCCCCGCCCTGGTCGAGGACGCCTTCATCGAGGCGAACCCGGATCTGTCGCCCGACGGCATCACCGTCACCTGCAAGGCCGAGGCCCTGGCCGAGATCCGCATCTGCCTGACCCGCGACCTGCTCCCGCGCGATTGCGCGCCGGATGCGCGGCGGGATTGTTCGCGGGCGCGTGTGCTGATGGAAAAGGTGCGCTGAGACTTGCGTGAAGAAGAACACCGCTGGCTTCTTCTTCACTGAAATATCCCCGCCGGAGGCTCCTGCCCGTGCCTCAGTCCGCGTCGCCCGCCACCTTCAGGACGATCTTGCCGATATGCCGGCTGCTTTCCATCCGGCGATGCGCCTCGGCCGCGTCCTTCAGATCGAACTCGCTGTCGATCGTCACCCTGACCGACCCGGCCGAGATCAGCGGCCACAGATTCTTGCGCAGCGCCTCGGCGATCTCGGCCTTGGCGGCGTCCGATTGGGGGCGCAGGGTCGATCCGGTGACGGTCAGGCGCTTGGCCATGATCTGCGCGAAGTTCAGTTCGACCTTCGGGCCTTCCAGGAAGGCGATCATCACCAGCCGCCCGTCCGGGGCCAGGGCGCGGATGTTCCTGGGGATATAGCTGCCGCCGACCATGTCCAGGATCAGGTCGGCGCCGTCCTCGGCGGCGATGACCTTGGTGAAATCCTGCGTGCGATAGTTGATCGGGGTGGCGCCCAGGGCCGCGATGGCCGCGCATTTCTCGTCGCTGCCCGCGGTGGCGAAGACGCGGGCGCCCAGGGCGCGGGCGACCTGGATCGCCATCATGCCGATGCCCGAAGTGCCGCCATGGACCAGGAATCGCTCGCCCCCGGTCAGGCGGCCGCGCGTGACCACGTTCGACCAGACGGTGAAGGCGGTTTCCGGCAAACACGCCCCGTCCCGCAGGGACAGGCCATGGGGGATGCGCAGCGCGTGGTCGGCATGGCAAACCGCATATTCCGCGTAACCGCCGCCGGGCAGCAGCGCGCAGACCCGTTCGCCCTTCTTCCAGCGGGTCACGCCCGCGCCCATGCCGACGATCTCGCCCGAGGCTTCCAGCCCCGGCAGGTCCGATGCGTCGGCGGGCGGGGCATAGCTGCCCTGGCGTTGCAACACGTCGGGGCGGTTCACCCCGGCCCAGGCCACGCGGATCAGGATCTGGTCGTGGCGCGGCACCGGAACCGGACGGCTGGTCAGGTGCAACACGTCGGCATCGCCGGGGGCGGCGATCTCGACGGCGGTCATGGCGTCGGGGAACATCGTCTCTCCTTATGGGCGGGTGCGGCCGGGCAGGTCGCGCGGCTGCGGCGCACGGATCCAGCCGAAGACCATCTGCGACAGCGTCGCCGCGCCGGGCAGCTTGCGCAAGGTCGATTTGACCTGTTCGAGCCGCATCACCCCGTCGATGCGGCGGTCGATGAAGGCGCGGGTCTCGGCATGGTCGGACGAATCGTCGCCCAGCCAGAACAGCACCGTGGCGCTGATCACCGCCGACAGGGTGGCGCGCTTGGAATACCAGTTCACGTCGCGCGAGGTGTCGCCCAGCCCGGTCCAGATCACATCGGCCGTCTCCCAGACCAGCCGCGCGGCAAGGCCTGCGTTCTGCGGCAGCGACAGCGTGGCCGCCCCGGCGCGGACCAGTTCCGCATCGACCAGCATCAACCGCCGCCAGATCGCCTCGGCCACGCGGTCGCGGAACCGGCCGCCCGGCGGGGTCTGGGACAGGCTGTCGCGCAGCATCGCGTCCGCGCGGCGGTGATAGGCGGCGGCCAGCCCCGCGCCGCCTTGCGGGAAATGCACCCGCGCCAGATCGGGCGACATGGCCAGATCGCGCGCGCCCGCCATCAGGGCGCGGTCGTTCATGCCTTCGAACGGGACATGGGTCAGGGCGGCGTCAAGAAGCGCCTCGCGGTCGGTTCGGGTCATGGCAACCTCTCTGGTCTGGACACGGGCGCCCGGCTTTGATAGGGGGGCGCATCCTGCAATCTTGCAACTCTAACCTAGGAAGGTGGTGACAACCACATGCAGGTCAATGTTCGCGACAACAACGTCGAACAGGCGCTTCGTGCCCTGAAGAAGAAACTTCAGCGCGAGGGCGTGTTCCGCGAAATGAAGCTCAAGCAGCATTTCGAGAAACCGTCCGTGAAGAAAGCCCGTGAGCAGGCCGAGGCCGTGCGCCGCGCCCGCAAGCTGGCGCGGAAGAAGGCGCAACGCGAAGGCGCTCTCTGATCGCAGCGCGAAGGCGCACTGTAAGACGACGCGATCCGCGTTTCAGTCAGACCCCCGCGGCGCAGGTCGCGGGGGTATGCGTCTATACGCCCTACCGAAACAGATGCAGGGCCAGGGCATCCGCCGTGGACGGCCCCATCAGAGAGCCGTGGTTTTCCTGCGGATAGGGACGGTAGATCACCTCCAGCCCCTTCACCTGGGACAGGATGCGCACCAGCGATGTCGGGTCGTGGGGATGGTTCTGCCGCGCCCGGCCCGCCTGGGCGATCATCACCTGGACCCCAGGATCGACCCGGCCGCCCGCCGCCGCGACGCCCCCGGCGAAGGCCGCCGCCTCGCGCTGCGATTCGCCCGCGTTCCACCAGACCGAGGGGTCGGCGGCGACATGGCGGGCGAACAGATGCGGGCGGTTGAACAGCGCGTGCAGCACGAACAGCCCGCCCAGGGAATGGCCGTAAAGGGTCATGTCGCCCTGATCCATGGGATAGCGGCGGGCCAGTTCCGGCAGAAGCCGGTCGGCGATCATCGCCAGGAACGCCTCTCGCCCGCCGGTCAGGCGGTCCGGGGGCGCGGCGCGATAGCCCAGGATCGGCGCGATCGGCTTCATCGACCGCGAGGTCAGATCCACCCAGCGGCGGTTGGCCCCTTCATAGCTGATGCCGAACAGGATCACCGGCGCCCCCGGCGCGCGGGTTTCCCGATGCGTCCAAAGCTGCGGAAAGGTGGTGGCCCCATCCAGCGACAGGATCGCGGAATAGCCCTGCGGCGGTGGCGGCGCATCGGGCAGGCCCACGAAGATGCGCCATTGCCGGCCTTCGGGGCCAAAGGCGAAATGGCTGGCGCGGGGATGGTCGATTTCCGGGGGCGGGTCGCGGCGCGGCTGGGCCAGGGCGGGCATTGCCGCCGTGGAGGCCAGCAGGAACAACAGATGACGACGGTTCATGAATTACACCGGGATCGCCGTGGTGCGGAACACCGTGCGCAGCGCGAAGGACGAATGCATCTGCGCGACGCCCGGCAGGCGGGCCAGATGCTGGCGGTGGATGCGGGCGAAATCGTCGGTATCCTCGACCACGATCTTCAGCAGGTAATCGGCGGACCCGGCCATCAGGTGGCATTCCAGCACGTCGGGGATCGCGCGCACGCCTTTTTCGAAAGCCTCCAGAACCTCGTCCGCCTGGCCGGACAGGGTGATTTCCACGAACACCGTCGTCTGGCGGTGCAGCTTGCGGGCGTCCAGCAGCGCCGCATAGCCGTGGATCACGCCCGCTTCCTCCAGCCGCTGGACGCGGCGGTGGCAGGCGGACGGCGACAGATGCACCCGCAGCGCCAGTTCGGCGTTGCTGATTCGGCCTTCCTTCTGAAGCAGGGCCAGAATGCGGCGGTCTATTGCATCAAGATCGGACATGGCGGGATATTCTTCGACAAGGGGGGAAGGTGCCAGCGTTTTTTCGTCATCGCCGCCCTGGGCCGCGCATCGTCTTTGCAAGACCTTGCGGACGGTAGGTGCCACACTGGTCCCAGAACAAGGGAGGATGAACATGAAGATCGGTTGCCCCAAGGAAATCAAGCCGCAGGAATTCCGCGTCGGCATGACGCCCGCCGCCGTGACCGAGGCCGTCGCCAGGGGCCACGATGTCGTCGTGGAAACCGGCGCGGGCCTGGGCGCGGGCTTCACCGATGAGGATTATACCGCAGCCGGGGCCGGGATCGCGCCGGACGCGGCCTCGGTCTTTGCCGGGGCCGAGATGATCGTCAAGGTCAAGGAGCCGCAGGCCGCCGAACGGGCGATGCTGCGCGGCGGGCAGGTGCTGTTCACCTATCTGCACCTGGCCCCCGATCCCGACCAGACCCGCGAGTTGCTGGCATCCGGCGTCACGGCCATTGCCTATGAGACGGTGACGGATGCGCGCGGCGGGCTCCCCTTGCTGGCGCCGATGTCCGAGGTCGCCGGGCGGCTGGCCCCGCAGGTCGGATCCTGGGCGCTGCAAAAGGCCAATGGCGGGCGCGGCGTGCTGCTGGGCGGGGTGCCGGGCGTGCGGCCCGCGAATGTGATCATCATCGGCGGCGGCGTGGTCGGCACGGCGGCGGCGCGGGTGGCCGTGGGCATGGGCGCGAATGTCACCGTCACCGACAGGTCGGTTGCGCGGCTGTCATACCTGGACGACATCTTCATGGGACGGCTGACCACGCAATATTCCAGCGCGGCGGCGACTGCCGAGTTGATCCGCACCGCCGACATGGTGATCGGCGCGGTGCTGATCCCCGGCGCGGCGGCGCCCAGGCTGGTGACGCGCGCGCAGCTGTCGACCATGCAGCCCGGCGCGGTTCTGGTGGACGTGGCCATCGACCAGGGCGGCTGTTTCGAGACCTCGCGCCCCACAACCCACCAGGATCCGATCTATGAGGTGGAGGGCGTGGTGCATTACTGCGTGGCCAACATGCCGGGCGCGGTGGCGCGCACCTCGACCCAGGCCCTGGGGAACGCGACGCTGCCCTTCCTGCTGGCCCTGGCGGACAAGGGCTGGCGGCAGGCGGTTCAGGACGATCCGCATCTGCGGGCGGGGCTGTCCACGCAGGGCGGCCGCCTGACCTCGCCCCCGGTGGGCGAGGCCCTGGGGCTGGAGGCGATCACCCCCGACCAGCTTCTGGCAGAATAAGGCGACCGGCGCGGGCGGACCGCGCCGGTCCATGGGTCAGGCGCGGGGCGCCGGACGGTCCTGCCAGACGGTGCGGTCGGCCAGCAGGTCGCGGATCTGGGCCAGCAGTTCCTCTTGCGTAGGCGTCGCCGCGACGACCTCGTCCTCGGCCGGTTTCACGGCCAGACGCTGAAGGCGGTTCACGGCCTTGACCAGCAGGAACACCGCCCAGGCGATGATCAGGAAGTTCAGCACCGCCATCGCGAAAGAGCCATAGGCAAAGACCGCCGCGCCCGAATCGCGGGCCGCCGCCAGGCTGGCGCCCTCGGGGACATTGCCCGACAGGACGAAATACTTGTTGGTGAAATCGACCCCGCCGGTCAGCAGGCCCAGGATCGGGTTGATAAGATCGGCCACCACGGAATTCACGATCGCCGTGAAGGCCGCGCCGATGATGATGCCGACGGCAAGGTCGATGACATTGCCGCGGGCGATGAAGTCACGGAATTCCTTGATCATGACGCTGTCCCTTGTTAACGCGCGTTCGCCATGCGCAAAAGCATGGAGCGCGCGGCATCAAAAGGCAATTCCGCACGGTCCGCATCGGAAAAACGCGCGGGTTTCGGCCCGCCTTGTGTCAGGCGGGCCACATGGCGTCGGTCGGGGCGGTCAGTTCGCCGGGGCGGGCGCGGCCTCGGCCAGCTTGGCGTCGATGATGCCCTTCATGTCGTCCCAGGGCTGGTTCTGGACCTTTTCGCCGCCGATGATGAAGGTCGGCGTCGCCTCGATCTTGTCGGCGGTGGCGTTCTGCTGGAAGGTGGCGATCAACTGCTGGGCTTTGGCGGTGTCTTCCCAGCAGGCGGTCATCTGGTCTTCGGTCATGCCCGCCTTCAGTCCGATCTTGCGCAGGTTGGCCGCGATCTCCTCTCCGGTGCCGCCGGCCAGCCAGTTCTTCTGTTCGTCGAACAGCATGTCGGAGACGGGATAGAACTTCTCGTCCCCGCCGCAGCGCGCCAGCACGCCCGCCCACAGGCCCGGCTGGTCGAAATACACGTCGCGCTGGATGAATTTCACCTTGCCGGTATCGACATAGTCGGCCTTCAGCTTCGGCCAGCTCTCGGCATGGAAATTCGCGCAATGGCCGCAGGTGAAGCTGGCATATTCGACGATGGTCAGCGGCGCGTCCTCGGCCCCCAGGGCGATGTCGGGCAGGATCGCGGGCGCGGCGGCGTCCTGGGCCATCGCGGCGGGTGCGGCCAGGGCAAGCGCCAGGGCTGCGACGGCGAAACGGGTCAGCATGGAAAATCCTTTCGGTGGTTCCGGTGTCGTGCGGTTTCGATGTTCAGGGCCAGCAGCGCCATCGCCCGCGCCAGCGCCGGATCCTGGAACTGGCGGCCGATCCGGTCGGCCTTTTCGACGATCTGCGGATCGGGCGGCGCGGCCTGGGCGGGGGCCGGGGCAAAGACCGCCTGCCCTTCGGCAAATCCGCCGGCCGCCGTCTGGGTCAGCACGATCCGCTGCACCGCGTTATAGCCATAGCAGGCGTTCACCCGGTCGCGCAGCTGCGGCAGCTGCATTTCCACCAGCGGCGCGACGGGGCCGGTGGTCAGCAGCGTCAGCGTGGCGCCGAACCCGCCGCGCGCATGGCTGATGCGGACCGGCCGGGTCATCGCGGCAAGCCGGGGACCGGCGATCTCGGGCCAATGGGTCAGCAGGCGGGCCATGGCGAATCCCCGCCCCTCGGCGGCCTTCTGCACCCGGTCGGCCAGCAGCGCCGACGCCTGCTGGAAGCCGCGCCTGCGGCTTGCCTGGGGGTTGCGGGGACGGTCGGACGCTTTTGCCATCTTTGCCTGGTGCATTGTCACCCCCATATCCTTAATCAGCCCCGGCGCGGGATGAAAGCGCGTCTGGAAAGCAAGGGACTGAATATTGCGTGACACCAGGGTGATCGCCCCGCATCTGCTGGACTGGTATGACCGCCACGCGCGCGTGCTGCCCTGGCGCGTCCCGCCGGGCGGCGGTGCAGCCGATCCCTATCGCGTCTGGCTGTCCGAGGTGATGCTGCAACAGACCACCGTCGCGGCGGTCAAGGCCTATTTCGAACGCTTCACGACGCTGTGGCCGACCGTGCAGGATCTGGCCGCCGCGCCCGATGCGCAGGTGATGGCCGAATGGGCGGGGCTTGGATACTATGCCCGCGCCCGCAACCTGCTGGCCTGCGCGCGGGCGGTGACGGCGGCGGGCGGGTTTCCGGCCACGCGCGACGGGTTGCGGCAACTGCCGGGGATCGGGGCCTATACCTCGGCCGCGATCGCGGCGATCGCCTATGACGCGCCCGAAACGGTGGTGGACGGCAATGTCGAACGCGTGGTGGCGCGGCTGTTCGCGGTGGAGACGCCCCTGCCCGCCGCCAAGCCGGATCTGGTGGCGCTTGCGGAAACCCTGACCCCGCGGGACCGGCCCGGCGATTACGCGCAGGCGATGATGGATCTGGGCGCGACGATCTGCACGCCGCGCAGCCCGGCCTGCGGCATCTGCCCGCTGATCCATGACTGCGACGCCCGCGCGGAAGGGATCGCCGCCAGCCTGCCGCGCAAGGCGCCGAAATCCGCCAGGCCCGACCGCAGCGGCATCGCCTGGGTCGCCCGCCAGGGCGACGCCGTGCTGTTCGAGGAACGCCCGGCCAAGGGCCTGCTGGGCGGCACGCTGGCCTTCCCCTCGGCCCATTGGGACGGGCGCGACCTGCCGCCGCCGGGGCCGGCCGCCTGGCGCGCGATCGGCCAGGTCCGCCATGTCTTCACCCATTTCACCCTGTCCTTGCAGGTGATGGCGGGCGACCTGGACGGCCCGCCCGCGCGCGGCCATCTGGTGCCCCTGCGGCATATCGACCGCGAGGCCCTGCCCGGTCTGATGCGCAAGGTCTGGGATTTGGCGCGGGCCGAGATCGCCGCGCTGTAGGGGCCGATGACTGGTGAATCGCAGGGCGTTTCCCGAGCCCGCCCGGATCATGATCAGGGCACGATCACCCGCGTCCCCGGCACCGCCCGCGCGGCGATCCAGATCCGGTCGCGCCGCGCGAAGGCGATGCAGCCCTCGGTCCCGAAACCGGGCCTGCGCCACTGGTGCAGAAAGATCGCCGACCCCAGCCCCGGCACCGCGTCGGGCCAGTTCCAGTCGGTCGTCAGGATCAGGTCATAGAGCGGATCGGCGCGGCGCAGCCGTTCGTGGCTGGCGGCCAGCGGCGCGCGGGCATGATGGTTATACCCCGGATGATCCGGCGCATCGCACCACAGATCGCCCGGCCCGATGGGTCGCGCCCAAGGCACGGGCGGGGGCAGACGGTCGGGGCGGTACCACAGCCCGGTGATCCGCCAGATCCCGGCGGGGGTGGCCCCGTCGCCCTCGCGCTTGTCGCGGGTCACGCCGCGCTTGCCGATGCTGCATGGAAACAGCCGCCCCCGGAACCGCACCCCCTGCGGCGTCAGGACCAGATCGCCCGGCGTCACAGCAGATGCCCCGATTTCGCCGCCTTGGTGTCCAGATAGGCCTCGTTGAAGCGGTTGCGGCCGACCACCAGCGGCACCCGTTCCGCCACCGCGATGCCATGGCTTTCCAGCATCGCCACCTTGCGCGGGTTGTTCGTCATCAGCCGCGCCGAGGAAAACCCCATCCGCCGCAGCAGCGCCGCGCCGATGCGGAAATCGCGTTCGTCATCCTCGAACCCCAGGCGGTGATTGGCCTGCACCGTGTCGAAACCCTGGTTCTGCAACGCATAGGCGCGCATCTTGTTGGCCAGCCCGATCCCCCGGCCCTCCTGGTTCAGATACAGCAGCACCCCCTGCCCCGCCTGGCCCATGGCCGTCAGCGCGGCGTGAAGCTGCGGGCCGCAATCGCATTTCAGGCTGCCCAGCACGTCGCCGGTGAAACAGGCCGAATGCAGCCGCGTAAGAACCGGGGCGTCGCGGGGGGGATCGCCGATCTCGACGGCGTAATGTTCCGCGCCGCCGTCGTCGGGACGGAAGATGTGCAGCCGCGACCGTTCCGCCGCGATCAGCGGCAGGTTGGCGGCGGCGACCGGGGACAGGGCCGCCTCATGCGCAAGCTGCGCCAGCAGCTGGCCGGGCGCGACCTGGGTCAGGCCGGGCAAGGGGTCGGTCGCCACGACCAGAACGGCGGGCAGAAGCTGCGCCGATTTCGCCAGCGCCAGCCCGGCCAGATGCGGCGTCGCGTCGCCGTCGCGTTCGGTGAACAGCGGTCCCTTCATCGGCGTCATCAGATCGCCCGAGGGATCGGCCAGCGACCGCAGCCAGGCATGGTCGGCATCAGGCGGCACGATCACGCGGGCCAGCCCGTCGTCATAGGCCCGCGCCTTCAGCGTCTCGGCCCGGCGTTCGGTCAGGGCCAGCACGGGCCGGCCAAGCGCGCGGATCGCGTCCAGCCGGGCGGGGGCCAGCGTCTCCACCGCCGCGACCAGGTGCCCGCCGATCATCACCGGCAGGCCCATGCTCAGATCGGTCCGCGCGCGGGACACGACCTCGGTCAGGGTGGGGATCAGGCTCATGGACGGTCCCGGAGGTTTGAAACAGTTTGAAACATAAGCATCCCTGCCGACAACTCCATGTGAGATTTCCGACATGATGCTGGACGCGGCGCGCCGACTTGCCCACCTACTCGCGCAACACGCCAAGGGAGGCAACATGCCCGGTCTGAAAAAAATCCTGCTGGTCGACGACGAGGAAGATCTGCGCGAGGTCCTGGCCGAACAACTGGCGGCCACCGACGATTTCGACGTGACCGAGGCTGGCAGCGGCGCTGCCGCCGTCGAGGCCGCCAAGGGGGCGATCTTCGATCTGGTGATCCTGGACGTGGGCCTGCCCGACACCGACGGGCGAGAGCTGTGCAAGAAGCTGCGCAAGCTGAACGTCAAATGCCCCATCGTCATGCTGACGGGCCACGACACCGACGCCGACACCATCCTGGGCCTGGACGCGGGCGCCAACGATTACATCACCAAGCCCTTCAAGTTCCCGGTCCTGCTGGCCCGGCTGCGCGCGCAGCTTCGCACCCATGAACAGTCCGAGGACGCGATCTTCCAGCTTGGGCCATACACCTTCAAGCCGGCGATGAAGATGCTGATCGACCAGAAGGACCGCAAGATCCGCCTGACCGAGAAGGAAACCAACATCCTGAAATTCCTGTATCGCGCGCAGGACGGGGTGGTGGCCCGCGACGTGCTGCTGCACGAGGTCTGGGGCTACAATGCGGGGGTGACCACGCATACGCTGGAAACCCATATCTATCGCCTGCGCCAGAAGATCGAACCCGATCCCAGCAATGCGCGCCTGCTGGTGACGGAATCGGGCGGCTATCGGCTGGTGGCGTGACCTAGGCTCAGGTCATATCGGCGCAATTCGTCCCGCAACGCCGCCGCCGTCGGTGTCGTCGCTGGCTGCGGCGGCTCGGCGTTCGATCAGGCCGCCTGACGACATCCCACGTCCATTCGCGTCAGAAATCCAGGCCCAGATCCAGGACGGGCACCGAATGGGTCAGCGCGCCGACCGAGAGATAGTCCACCCCCGTCGCCGCCACCTCGGCGATGCGCGGCAGGCGCATGTTGCCCGAGGCTTCCAGCACCACGCGCCCCGCCGCCATGGCGACTGCCTGGCGCAGCGTGTCGGCATCCATGTTGTCCAGCAGGACCACGTCGGCGCCGCCCTCGTCCAGGACGTCGGACAGTTGCTCCAGGTCGTCCACCTCGATCTCGACGCGCATCATGTGCGAGGCGCGGGCCTTCACCGCCCCCAGCACGGCGCGGATGCCGCCGCCGGCCGCGATGTGGTTGTCCTTGATCAGGATCGCGTCGGACAGCGAGACGCGATGATTGAAACCGCCGCCATGCAGCACCGCCTGTTTTTCCACCAGCCGCAGGCCGGGAGTGGTCTTGCGGGTGCAGGTGATGCGGGCGGCGGTGCCGCGCGTCTCGGCCACGAAGGCCGCCGTCATGGTGGCGATGCCCGACAGGCGGCCCGCGAAGTTCAGGGCCACCCGCTCGGCCGACAGGATCGCGGCGGCGTCACCCTCGATCCGGGCCAGGGTGTCGCCGGGGGCGAAGGCGGCGCCGTCGGGGATCAGCACCTCGAACCGCAGGGCCGGGTCGATCAGGCGGAAGGCCAGCGCGGCCAGCGCCATCCCCGAGGCGGTGCCCGCCTCGCGCGCGCGGATGGCGCCGCAGGTCCGGGTGCCCTGCGGGATCACCGTGCGGGTGGTGATGCCGCCATGCGCGCCCAGATCCTCGATCAGGGCGGCGCGGACCAGGGGTTCCAGGATCAGGTCGGGCAAGGGCGGGGTCATGACGGCTCCGGTTCGGGGATGGGGCGCAGCGCCAGGGCCTGGGCCAGGCTCATGCGGCTGCGGCGGGCCGCGGGCAGCGGATCGGGGAAATCGGTGCGGCAATGCGCGCCCCGGCTTTCGCGCCGCGCCAGGGCGGCGGCGCAGATCAGCGTGGCGGTCGCGGTCATGTTGCCAAGGCGCGGGCAGCCGGGCCGGGCGGCCTCGATCCGGGCGATGCCGCGCAGCGTTTCCGTCAGGCCCCTGGGCATCGCGCAGCACGCCCGCGCCTGCGGTCATGGCCCGGCGCAGGCCCGCCACCAGGGCGGGATCGGGCAGCGCGGCGGGGGCCGGGTCGGGCAAGGCGACCGGCGCGGCGGCTGGGCCGTCGCGGCCGATCGACAGGGCCGCGCGGCGGGCGAAGACCAGGGCCTCCAGCAGGCCGTTCGAGGCCAGGCAGTTTGCCCCATGAAGCCGGGTCGAGGCCGCCTCGCCGCAGGCCCAGAGACCGGGCAGGCTGCTGCGCCCGTCCAGGTCGGATGGCGATGCCGCCCATGTGGTAATGCGCCGCCGCCGCCGCCGGGATCGGCTGGCGCGCGGGGTTGATGCCCGCCTGCGCGCAGGCCGCCGCCACGGCCGGGAACTCCGCCGCGATGCGCGGGCCGAGGGCGCGGCAATCCAGCGCGGGACGGCGGCCCGCCCGGGCCTCGGCATAGACGCCGCGCGCCACGATGTCGCGCGGGGCCAGTTCGGCATCGGGATGCAGCGCGGCCATGAAGCGGACGCCATGGGCATTGACCAGATGCGCGCCTTCGCCGCGCAGCGCCTCGGTCGCAAGGGGGGCGGGATCGGCGCCGCTGGCGATGGCGGTGGGATGGAACTGCACGAATTCCGCATCCGCGATCACTGCGCCCGCGCGGGCGGCCATGCCTAGGTGTTCAGTCCCGGCATCTGGTGGATCGGGTTTAGGATGAATCTGTCTGGCTCTGATGTCCAGATCTTGCAGATGTATTCGTAGGGCGTGAGGCCGCCGAGGGTCTTGAGCCTACGCGCGAAGTTGTAGGCTGCCATGAAGTCGGCGAGATGCGTGCGGAGCTCGTCGTGGCTGGTGTAGTGAAAGCGTTTGACGGTGGCGTCCTTGATCGTGCGGTTCATCCGCTCGACCTGACCGTTGGTCCACGGGTGGTTGGGCTTCGTCAGGCGGTGCTCAATGCCGTTGGCCTCGCAGATCATGTCAAAGCGCATAGGTCTGGAATAGATGGTGTTCCGGTTCCGAGGCTGCTCGGCGAACTGAATACCGTTGTCGGTGAGGATGGTATGGACCTGATAGGGCACGGCTTCGAGCATGTGCTGCAGGAACTCCCAAGCTGTCTTCCTGTCCGCCTTGTCGACGAGCTGGGTCACGGCAAACTTGCTCGTGCGGTCAATGCCGACGAACAGGTAAAGCTTGCCTTCAGCAGTCTGCACCTCGGCGATGTCGATATGAAAGAAGCCGATAGGGTAGCGCTTGAACTTCGACCGTTTCGGCTTGTCGCCTTCCACGTCGGGCAGTCGAGAGATGCCGTGGCGCTGAAGGCACCGATGCAGCGCTGAGCGTGTCAGGTGTGGAATTGATGGCTGCAGGGCATAGAGGCAGTCGTCCAGCGGCAAAAGCGTGTGCAGCCTGAACGCGACGATGGCCGCCTCCTCGGCTTCTGTCAAAACCGTGGAGCGTGGCTCCTTCGGCCCTGTCTTGAGATCATCGACCGTCACTCGCTTGCGCCACTTCGCCACTGTCTTGGGGTTAATGCCGAGCTCCCGGCTCAGCGTCGCGAGCGAAGCTTGCGATCGTTGTATTGCAGCTCTGACGGCGTGCGTGGTCGTGGCGCTCCCGTGACGAACCTGGCCCATAATGCTTCCCTCCATTCCTGAGAAAGGATCGCACCATCAAACCGTGGGATCAAACACCTAGGCCGTGTTGACAAAAGGGATTCACAGGACGTGCTGAACGTGATTCAAGCTGGTATCTGCGATGGAGACCAGCTTGGCACGAGACCTGATGTCTGACGAGGAATGGGCGTTTCACGAACGCTTCATTCTGGCCGTCCGCGCACCGAACGGGCGCAAACCCATGAACCATCGTCTTGTTCTGGATGGGATTTTCTGGATAGCCCGCACAGGTTCGCCGTGGCGTGACCTGCCGGAAGAGTTCGGCAAGTGGTCGTCGGTCTACCGCCAGTTCCGGCGCTGGACCCTGGCCGGGCTGTGGGAAGGGATACTGGAGGCCCTGAACGAGAGCGGGGTGGTTCCAGCGGCCTTGCAGATGATCGACAGCACCGTGGTCCGCGCCCATCATCAGGCAGCGGGCGCTAAAGGGGGACTCCGCGACAGGGTTTTGGCCGTTCGCGAGGTGGCTTCACGACAAAGATCCACCTCCGCGTCAATGGCGCAGGCCTGCCCATGAGGTCGGACATCACGCCGGGCCAGACATCGGACTATCTGGGCTTTGACCTCATCATGGACGACAACCTGCCAGAGCCCTCCGTCCTGCTGGCGGATCGCGGCTATGACTCTGACAGGGTTCGAGAAACCATGGAGGCGCGCAACGTCGTGCCGGTGATCCCGATGCGAAAGTCCCGCAAGCTGCGCGTGGCCGTGGACCGAACCCTTTACCGGCTGCGCAACCTCGTCGAGCGCTGCTTCAACAAGCTCAAGAATGCCCGCCGCGTCGCCACCCGCTACGACAAAACCGCAGAGAGCTTCCTGGGCTTCATCGACATCACCTCGATCCGCATCTGGCTCCGCCATTTGTCAACATGACCTAGGGCCTCGCCCCGGATGCGCGGGGGATTGGTCGTGACCGCGTAAAGCCCGCCCGATCCGCCCCCGGCGACCAGCACCGCCGGGGCCGCGACCGTCACCGAGGCCGATCCCGACGCCCGCGCCAGGTCGATCCCCGCCACGCGGCCGCCGTCGATCCGCAGGCTGGTCGCCACCCAGCCTTCGGCCACCTGGACCGAGGGCGCGGCGCGGATGGC
This sequence comes from Paracoccus sp. S3-43, assembly GCF_029027965.1. Lineage (NCBI taxonomy): Bacteria > Pseudomonadati > Pseudomonadota > Alphaproteobacteria > Rhodobacterales > Paracoccaceae > Paracoccus > Paracoccus qomolangmaensis. The sequence continues at coordinate 3,104,606 of NZ_CP119082.1, forward strand.
GGCGATCAGGACGCGCATGATCTGCGCCCCCGCCTGGTCGCCCTGGACGCGGACCATCGCGGTCGAAGGGCGTGCCCAGCGTCGTCAGGCGCAGGATATGGTCGCGCGCCTCGGCCGTGACCAGCCGGGCAACGGCGGCATCGACAAGGCCCGCCAGCCCCGCGCCGACGATCACCACGCGGTCGGTCGCGATCATCCCCTCAGGCCGCCAGTTGCCGCGACAGGTCGATCATCCGCTGCACCGCCCGCCGCGCGGGGGCGGCGATGGCCGGGTCGACCTCGACCTGCCCGGTCATGGAATGCAGCGACCACAGCACCTTTTCCCGGGTGATCCTCTTCATATGGGGGCACATGTTGCACGGCCCGAGGAACTCGACCTCGGGATGCGCGTCCGCGATGTTCGCGGCCATCGAGCATTCCGTGACCAGCATCGCTTGGCGGGGCCGTTCGCGGCCCACCCAGTCGATGATATGCGCGGTCGAACCCGCGAAATCGGCCTCGGCCACCACGTCGGGGGGGCATTCGGGATGGGCGATGATCTTCAGCCCCGGATGCCAGTCGCGGAAATCGCGCAGATCCTGGGGCGTGAAGCGTTCTTGGACGATGCAGGCCCCGTCCCACCAGACGATCCGCTTCTGCGGCACCTGCTTGGCGACGTTCTGCGCCAGCCATTTGTCGGGCGTCATGATCACCGTGTCGCCCGGCATCGCCGCGACGATCTGCGCGGCATTGGACGAGGTGCAGCAGATGTCGGACGCGGCCTTCACCGCCGCCGTGATGTCCGCATCGACCCGCGTGACCTCGATGGCCAGTTGCAGGCTGTCGCCCACCACGTCGGCGATGCCGTGATAGATGTCGGGCGTCATGTAGTTATGCGCCAGCACCACCGCGCCGCGCTCCGCCTTCAGCCGGTTGATCGCCGCCACATAGGGCGCGGCCATGGCCCAGTCGGGGAAGGGCATCACCCGGTCGATGCGGGCATGGATATGGGCCATGTCGCGGGCCAGATCGACCGATGGCGCCAGATCGTAATGGGGCCGCCAGTTCGGCGCGGATGGTCGTCACGTCCAGCAAGATCGGCTCCTCCCGGCGGCGCCGATGACGGCGCGGCCCCGATTGATGGTGGCTGGCGGCTGTCCTAGCGGGTCATTGACGCTGCGGCAACTATGATCCGCGTTTTCAGGGACGGGCCTGGCCTGCGGGCAGGTCATGGGGCTTTCACGAGCCTCAACAGCGTCATCATGCCTAGGGGCGGCAGGGTGCATTCCTCGGCAAGCGACAACCGCGCCTCGGCCAGCACCCGGCTGCGGTCGAAATCCGAATGCCAGCCCAGCAGGTCGGCCAGCGGCGCGGCAATCCGTTCGGCCAGGGCCAGCGCACCCGCCTTGCGCGCGAAATGATTGACGATGACCACGCTTCCGCCGGGGCGCACCACGCGGGCGATCTCGGACATGACCTTTTCGGGTTCGGGCACCACCGAGATGACATGCATGGCCGCGACGTGATCGAAGCTGTCATTCGGAAAGTCCATGTCGCGGGCATCCATCCGATGTAGCGCGGCCACGTTGCGCAGCCCTTCGGCGGCGACCTTGGCGCGGGCCTTGTCCAGCATCTCGGCGCTGTAGTCGACGCCGGTGACCGTGACACGCCCGTCATAGTGGCGCAGCGCCAGCCCGGTGCCCACGCCCACCTCCAGGACGGAACCGCCCAGGTCGCTCAGCAGCGCCGTGGCCCTGCGGCGCCCGACCTGCGTGATCGCCCCGAAGGTTCGGTCATAGACCGGCGCCCAGCGGGCATAGGATCGTTCGACTGCCTGAAGTTCCATTCATTCCACCTTTCGTGCGGGCCGCCGCCGAAGCCTGGTCCATTCCCGCGCCAGCAGCAGCAGATAGCCAAGATCCAGAAACACCAGCGTCAGCCAGGGATAGGTCAGCAGCGCCGCCCCCAGCGCCACCGCGCCCAGCAGCAGCAGCCGCGCCTGTTCGGGACGGATGCTGACCGGGCCCAGGGCGGGCGTCGGCAGGCGGCTGATCATCAGCGCCGCGACCGCCATCATCCACAGCGCGCAGGCCGGTTCCGGAAGGACCGCGGCGGGGATGAGCTTGGCCAGGAAGATCGGCAGCAGGGCCAGCATCGCCCCGGCGGGCGAGGGCACGCCTGCGAATGTTGTCTTGGGCAGGGCCGACGCCAGCGGATCGCGGCTGCCGATGTTGAACCGCGCCAGCCGCAGCACGCAGGCCACGGCATAGAGCAGCGCGGCGATCCAGCCCGCGCCCCCGGTCCCGTCGAAGGCCCAGAGATAGAGGACCAAGGCAGGCGCCACCCCGAAATTGACGAAATCGCAAAGCGAATCGAGTTCCGCGCCCATCGCGCTCTCGCTGCGCAGCCTGCGGGCCAGCCGTCCGTCGAGCCCGTCGAGCATGGCCGCCAGAAGGATCAAGGCCGCCGCCTTGTCGAATTCTCCGGTGATGGCCAGGCGGATCGCCGTCAGGCCCGCGCAGAGCGCCCCCAGGGTCAGGGCATTCGGCAGCAACTGCACCACGGACAATCGGGACCGAGGGTCCGGGCGGGCGTTCATCCTCAGTCCACCAGGGCCGGACGCGCGGCCTCCATGCGCCCCAGCTCGGCGATCACCGTCTCGCCCGCGATCATCGTCTGTCCCACGGCAACCAGTGGGGACACCCCCGGCGGCAGATAGACATCCAGGCGCGACCCGAACCGGATCAGCCCAAAGCGCTCGCCCGTCCGCAGGCTCTGACCTTCCCTGGTCCAGCACAGGATGCGCCGCGCCACCAGGCCGGCGATCTGCACCACCGCAAGGCGCCGCCCGTCGGCCAGTTCCAGGCACAGCCCGTTGCGCTCGTTATGCGCGCTGGCCTTGTCCAGCGAGGCATTGAAGAACTTGCCGGGCCGATAGGCGACCGACAGCACACGCCCTGCCGCCGGGGCACGGTTCACATGGCAATTGAACACCGACATGAAGACGCTGACGCGCATCAGCGCCACCGGCTCCATCCCCAGCTCGGCAGGCGGCACGGCCGGCTCGATAAGCGAGACGACGCCGTCGGCGGGGCTGACGATCAGCCCCTCGCCCTGCGGAACGGCGCGGCGCGGATCGCGGAAGAAATAGTAGCACCAGACGGTCAGCCCCAGCCCCAGCCAGCCGAGCGGCTGCCACACAAGGAAAAGGCCAAGCGTGACAAGGGCAAAGACGGTCAGGAAACGATAGCCTTCCCGGTGCATCGGCCTGAGAAAGGTGCCCCACATCGTCATGCGTCCGTATTCCCCTTCCCACCCCCCGGTCCGGCGCGCATAGCACCGTCGGGAAATGGGGTCAAACAAAGACGACGCTTTATCTTTGTTTTGCGACATGCCTTGCGGGCGGAGACGGCCGGCTGGAACGGACCGGCCACGGGGTTTTCCTTCACTGCCCCTTAGGGTCCGACGGGCAACGCGCGGACAACTCGCGCAGCAGGGTCCGGGCCTGAGCCTCCATCTGAACCTCGTCCGGGACCAGGGGGACAGTTCCTGGCGCCGGAACAGGTTCGCCACCATGTCCAGGTTCTCGCACCGGGCCGGATCCTGGAACACCTTGGCGATGCTCAGTCTTTGCCGCCAGACCGGCTTGAAACAGTCGTTGCGAGTTTTTCCACGATCCATTCCAAAACATTCGCGGATGGGGGCAGAAAATGACGCGCAAAAAGGATCGTCGATAAGGGGAGATGCGCCTGAGGGGTGATGGCGTCGGCAGGCTGTTGTTCTGCGCACTGTCAGGGTCAAAGAGGACGCAATCTCTGGAGACCCTGGGGAACGGCGGCTAAGGGGACCACGGCGTCAAGGAAAAAAGTGGCATCGCCGTTCCCAAGCGGAACCTCGGGGGTCGCACCCGCGTTCATACCGCGAAGCCCAGTGGCCGGTGGATGCGGCCACACCCTCCTCCCTCTTCTCTCTGATGCCCCGGCGTTTTCCCGCGCCGGGGCTTCGTTCATCCGCGCCCCTGTTCATCCGCGGCCATGCGGGGCGGTCCAGTCCAGATCCGGGCCGATGGGAATGATCCGGTGGGGGTTCACCGTGTCGTGGCTGAAGTAATAGTGGCGCATGAAATGGTCGGGGCGCACCGTCTCGGCCACGCCGGACCATTGATACAGTTCGCGCGCCCAGGCCCACAGGTTCGGGTAATCGACGATCCGGCGGCGGTTGCATTTGAAATGCGTGTGATAGACCGCGTCGAAGCGCGCGATGGTGGTGAACAGGCGCCAGTCGGCCTCGGTGATCCGGTCGCCCAGCAGATAGCGTTTCTCGGCCAGGATGCCCTCGATCCAGTCCAGGCTGTCGAACAGGGGGTGGACGGCCTTGTCGTAAGCCTCCTGGCTGGTGGCGAAGCCCGCCTTGTAGACGCCGTTGTTCACTGTCTCGTAAACGCGCGTGTTCACCGCCTCGATCCGGTCGCGCAGGGCTTCGGGCCAATAGTCGTCGCGGTTGCCCGTCACCCCGTCGAAGGCCGAATTGACCATGCGGATGATGTCGGCGCTTTCGTTCGACACGATCCGGTCTCCGTCGCGGTCCCACAGCACCGGCACCGTCACCCGCCCCGAGGCCCTGGGATCGGCGCGCAGATAGATGTCGCGCAGATAGGGCAGGCCGAACAGCCGGTCGCCGGTCGCGCCGTCGAAATCGGTGCGGAATTCCCAGCCGTTCCACAGCATGTCAGGATGGACGACCGACACGCCGATATGATCCGCCAGCCCCTTCAGCGCCCGGAAGATCAGCGCCCGATGCGCCCAGGGGCAGGCATAGGAGACATAGAGGTGATAGCGCCCGCTTTCCGCCTTGAAGCCGCCCTCGCCCGTGGGGCCGGGGCTGCCGTCCGCCGTGACACAGTTGCGGTGGCGCGCGGTGTCGCGGAGGAATTCGCCGCCGCTGGCCTCGGTATCGTACCACTCGTCCTTCCAGACGCCCTCGACCAGCTGGCCCATCGTCCTCTCCTCCGTCTTGGCTGCCAGGGCAACGGGCCGGGGCGGCCTGGGGTTTCAGGCGATGGCCTGCTCGCGGGTCTCGGACCTGATCAGCAGCAGCGCCAGCGCGCCCAGCAGCAGCAGGCCCGCGAAGGCGCCGATGGCGACGCCGAAGCCCTTGGCAAAGACCACCCCCAGCAGGCTGGGCGCCAGGATCCCGCCAAGCCGCGCCACGGCGCTGGCCGTGCCCATGCCGGTGCCGCGCAGATGCGTCGGGTAAAGCTCGGGCGTAAAGGCATAGAGCGCGCCCCAGGTGCCCAGCAGCGCGAAGCTCATCAGGATCAGCGCGGTCGCGACCATCGCGGTGCCCGTCGCCACCGCGAACAGCGCGCACCCCGCGGCGCTGAGCAGCAGGAAGGCCAGCAGCGTCGCGCGACGGCCCACCGCCTCGACCCCCCAGGCGGCCAGGGCGTATCCCGGCACCTGCGCCAGCGCCAGGATCACCAGGAAGCCATAGCCGCGCACGAAGCCGAACCCCTCGGTCGCAAGCTGGCCAGGCACCCAGACGAAGACGCCGTAATAGGACAGCGACACCAGGAACCACACCGCCAGCACGCCGATGGTCCGCGCCCGCAGCAGGTCCGAAAAGATCGAGGTCTCGGATCCCGTCGGCACCGGCGCCGGGATCAGTTCCGCGTCGGACGGCAGCGCCTGGACGCCGTTGACGACCAGCACCCGGTCCACGACCGCCCGCGCGCCCGCCTGATCGCCCCTGCGGATCAGGAACATCGGCGATTCGGGCAGCCACAGCCGCAGGAAGATGCCGATCACGGCGGGAATCGCCGCCACCGCGAAAATCCACCGCCAGGGCGCCACAACCCCCTGGGCTGCGGCGATCCAGGCGGTCAGGGCCACGATGATCGTGCCGATGGCCCAGAACCCCTCCAGCCAGACCAGCCAGCGGCCCCGGTTCCGGGGCGGCAGGAATTCGGCCATCATCGCGTAATCGACAGGCAGCGTGCCGCCCACCGCCACGCCGGTCAGGAAGCGCAGCACCAGAAGCAGCGTGAAATCCTGCGCAAACACGGATGCCAGGCCGAAGATCGCGTCCATCCCCACCGTCAGCACCAGGATGTTGCGCCGCCCGATCCGGTCGGCCACCCGGCCGAAGACGAAAGCGCCCAGGAACATGCCCAGGAAGAACACCGTGCCCACCTGGAAGGCGGTCACACGCTCGATCCCGAAGGTGGCGGCGATCGAGGGCGCGGCGAAGCCCACCGCGATCACCTGCATCGCATCGGCGGCCCAGACCAGGCCGAAGATCCCCAGAAGCCGCCACTGGAACCGCCCGGCCCCGCCGCGCGCCAAAGCCTCGTCCACCGTCAACCGCATCGCTGCCCCCCTGGCCGTGCCCGATGGCGCTGCATAGCCGCAGTTTTCCCGATCACCAAGCGCGTATTGATCTTTCACGACAATTTCCTGCCGCTGCGGCAACTCGACAGCGACCGGCCGCGCCGCTAGGGTCCGCGGCAAAGGAGCCTGCCCATGTTCACCATCGCCACCTGGAACATCAACTCGGTCCGCCTGCGCGAGGGGCTGGTCGCGCGGCTGCTGCGCGAAGAGGCGCCGGACATCCTGTGCCTCCAGGAATGCAAGTCGCCGGTGGACAGGATCCCGCTCGACCAGTTCCGGGCGCTTGGATACCGCTGGATCGTGGCGCGGGGCCAAAAGGGCTATAACGGCGTGGCGATCCTGTCGCGGCTGCCGCTGACGGATGCGGGCGACCGCGACTATGCCCGTCTTGGCCATGCCCGCCATGTCGCGGCGCGGCTGGAAAACGGCGTGACGATCCACAACATGTACGTGCCCGCGGGCGGCGACATCCCCGACCGCGCGGTGAACGAGAAATTCGGCCAGAAGCTGGATTTCGTGGCCGAGATGCGCGACGTGTTCCATGCCGACAACCCGCAACGCTCGATCCTGGTGGGCGACCTGAACATCGCCCCGCGCGAGGATGACGTGTGGTCCCACAAGCAGCTGCTGAAGATCGTCAGCCACACCCCGATCGAGGTCGATCACCTTCTGTCCGCCCAGGACGCGGGCCGATGGGTGGACGTGACGCGCCAGGACATCCCCTCCGGGCTGCTCTATTCCTGGTGGAGCTATCGCGCCAGGGATTGGGACGCCGCCGACAAGGGCCGCCGCCTGGATCACATCTGGGCCAGCCCCGACATCGCCAATGCCGCGCATGGCAGCCGCGTCCTGCGCCCGGTGCGCGGCTGGGACCAGCCCAGCGATCATGTCCCGGTGCTGGCCAGCTTCGATCTTTAACGCTTCTTCTTCATTCGAAATATCCTCTGGGGTGAGACGCGCCCGGAAAAAGGTCCATTGGACCTTTTTCCGCGGTGAACGCCTGCCGCCCCTGCGGCAGGCAGGGGGGCGAAGCGCCCCCGGCCTTGCCACCCGAAACAACCCTTCCCCTTGCGCGCCCCAGCCCCCATATTGCCGCCAACCGCTCGGACCATCTGGGGAACCCATGACCATGCTTTTCGATACCGCCGACGCCCCCAAGCCCGCCGATTTCATCAAGGACGTGACCGAGGCCGACTTCATGGCCGAGGTCGTGCAGGCCTCGATGCAGGTGCCGGTGATCGTCGATTTCTGGGCGCCGTGGTGCGGCCCCTGCAAGACCCTCGGCCCGCAGCTCGAATCCGAGGTCGCCCGCCACAAGGGCCGGGTCCGCATGGCCAAGGTCAATGTGGACGAGAACCAGATGATCGCCGCGCAGCTTCGCGTCCAGTCGATTCCGACCGTCTATGCCTTCTTCCAGGGCCAGCCGGTCGACGCCTTTCAGGGGGCGATCCCGCAAAGCCAGATCAAGCAGTTCGTGGACAAGCTGGCGGGGCTGTCGGGCGAGGACGGCGGGCTGGCCGACGCGCTTGCCGCCGCCGAACAGATGCTGGAGGAAGGCGCCTTCACGGACGCCGCCGAGACCTTCGCCGCCATCGCCGGCGAAGACCCCTCCAGCAACGAGGCCTGGGCGGGGGTGGTGCGCGCGTATCTGGCGGCGGGCGACGCGGATGCCGCGCAGACGGCCCTGGACGCCATCCCCGCCCCCGCCGCGTCAAGCGCCCCGGTCGAGGCCGCGCGTGCCCGGCTGCACCTTGCCCGCCAAGCCGCCAAGGCCGGGCCGCTGGACGCCCTGCAAGCCCGCGTCGATGCCGACCCCGACGACCAGCAGGCGCGGCTGGAATACGCCCAGGCGCTGCACGCCGCGGGCCGGGTCGAGGACGCCATCGACATCCTGCTGGACAGCTTCCGCCGCGACCGCGACTGGAACGACGGCGCGGCCAAGGCGCAGTTGCTGACCATTTTCGACAGCCTCAAGCCGAACGACCCGCTGGCCCAGAAGGGACGTCGCCGCCTGTCGTCCCTGATCTTCGCCTGATCCCGGCCATGCGGTTCCGCTTCGACCTGCCCGCGCGCATCCCGCTGTTTCCCCTGACCGGGGCGGTGCTGATGCCGCGCGGGCGGATCCCCCTGCATGTGTTCGAACCGCGCTATCTGCAAATGCTGGACGATGCGCTGAAGACCGACCACCGCCTGATCGGCCTGATCCAGCCCGAGGGTTCCGACGCAAACGGGGGGCTGGCCTCGATCGGCTGCGCGGGCCGGGTGGTGGCCTTTTCCGAAACCGACGACGGGCGGCAGATGATTTCCCTGCTGGCCGTGTCGCGCTTTCGCCTGGCCGAGGTGCAGGAGGGGTTCACCCCCTATCTGATGGCCCAGGTCGACTGGTCGTCCTTCGCCCGCGACCTGAAGGGCCCCGAGAACGATCCCGGACTGGATCGCGACACGCTGTTTCCGCTGTTGCGGCGCTATATGGACGCGCATGAACTCTCGACCGACTGGGACGCCGCCGCCGAGGCCCAGGACGAGGCGCTGATCAATTCGCTGTCGATGGTGCTGCCCTTTTCGCCCGGCGACAGGCAGGCGCTGCTGGAAAGCCCCAGCCTGGCGGACCGGCGCGAACTGTTGCAGGGCCTGATCGAATTCGCCCTGCGTGGCGGCGATACCGAGGACCGACTGCAATGACCCAAAGCCCCCCGCCCGCCTTCGACCGCCACATGATCGAGGCGCTTGTCTGCCCCGTCACCCATACCACCCTGTCCTATGACGCGGCGCGCCAGGAACTGGTGTCGCGGGCGGCGGGGCTGGCCTTCCCGATCCGCGCGGGCATCCCGATCATGCTGGTGGCCGAGGCCCGCCAGATCAAGGCGGACTGATGGCGGCCCAGTCCGGTCCCATCGCCGTCACCCGGCCCCTGCTGCCCCTGTGGGTCAAGGTCGTGATCGGGCTGTGCTGCGGGATCGAGGCGCTGTTGCTGGTCAGCGACCTGCTGAACTGGCGCCTGACCTTCGTCGTCCCCCGGCAGTCCGGCATCCTGTCCTATTTCACCCAGCAGCGCATCGGCATCCCGATCCGGCAGATGGTCGACTATCTGTTCGGCTTCTGGTCGGCGCAGGTCCGTGCGGGCCATGGCCTCTATCCCGGCCAGCCTGCGGCGATGTTCGCGACCTATGGATTTCTGCACGCCGGGCCGATCCACCTGGGCATGAACATGCTGTCGCTGGTGGCCATCGCGCGGGAATTGAACCGCCTGATCGGCGCCGCGCGCATGGCCTTGGTCTATGCCGTCACGCAGGTCGCGGCCGCGCTGCTGTTCGCGCTGATGACGCCGCAGGGCGGGCCGATGATCGGCGCCTCGGGGGCGATCTTCGGGCTGGCGGGCGCGCTGATCGGCTTCGCCGCCGTGACCGGCTGGCGCCGCCGCCGCCCGCTGGGCCAGTTGTGGCGCGGCGTCGCGATGATGGTGGTGCTGAACGTCGCGCTGACCGTGCTGATGCCCTCGATCGCGTGGGAGGCGCATCTGGGCGGCACGCTGGCGGGCCTGGTCATGGGCGCCTGGATGGCGATGACCCGCCGCCCCCGCGCATCAGCCTTCTGAAGGGGTTTCCGCCTCGGCCTGACCTTCAGCCTGCCCCTCGGCCGCCGCGATCCGGCGCAGGGTCTGGCGGAACGGCTCGGGCGCCGCCGTGGCAAGCCCGGCGGGGCTGTCGCCGGGATGCCGCGCCAGGTGATCGGCGATGATCCGGTGGCCCAGGCTGGTGCCGGTGCCCTTGCGCAGGTCGCCCTTGCCGCCGAACCAGCGGCCATGGTCGTAATCGCGCCGCGCCCATTCGTTCATCGCCTGTCGCATGGCCCCAGCCGCGGGCCGCACGGCATCGACCGCATCCGGCTGGCCGCCCAGCACCTGCAAGACGAAATGCCCGGCCAGCCCCTCGCTGACCAGAACCTCGCCCAGCGACCGGCCATAGCCCGGCCCGTCCCAGCGGACCAGATGCGCCATCTGCCGGACAAGGGCGCGGGTGAAATGCAGGGGATCGAATCGGTCGGGCGTCAGCGCGATCTCGATCACGCCGGGCGCGCGGCAGCGGCCCTGGATCGCGCCATCCGCCGAGCGGTCAGACTGCGCGCCGACCACCAGATCGAAATCCGGCAGATCGGCATGGTCCGAGGCCCGCGCCACCGCCTCGCGGCCGGCCTGCCGGACTTCGGACAGGACCGGCGTCAGCGCGTGGCGCGCATTCAGAAGATGGAGGGTCCAGAGCGTCATGGGGTCTGGATATAGCGCCTTGCGAAGACGCGCGCCAGCGGCGGGAACGGGCAATGCAGGATCGGCGGATGGAAGCCGCGCAAACGCGGATGCTGCGGGCAGGCCTTGGCAGGGGTGTCGGTCAGAGGCGGCCGGTCCCCAGGAACGCGCGAACATACGGGGGACCGGCCTCTTTCGCGCGGGCTTTGCCCTCACGAAAGTCCGATGCGCCGGGGCATCGCCAAGGGCGATGGCCTGCGCTATGGTTTGAAGACCGGCCCCCAGGAACGCGCGAACAGGACGGGGGCCGGTCTCTTTCGCGGGCGCGCGGGCGCCGCTGCGAAAGCTCGGGTGATCCGGGCGGGGTTATTCCCCGCCGCCCAGACCATGGACATAGGTGGCGACGGCGCGGATCTCGGCCTCGGACAGGCGCGCGGACCAGGACGGCATCACGCCATAGGGGCCTTCGCCGACGATCCGGGTCAGGGTCGCGTGGTCGTTGCCGTAAAGCCAGACCGCATCGGCCAGGTTCGGGGCGCCCTGGCCGCGGTCGCCGGTGCCGTCCTCCATATGGCAGGCCGAGCAGTTGTCGGCAAAAACCTGCGCGCCCTCGGCCGCGCTGGCCGGGTCATGCGGCAGGTCGGACAGCGACAGGACGTGATTCACCACCTGGTCGATCTGCGTGCGGTCCAGGATGCCGTCGCTGCCGAAATGCGGCATTTCCGAATAGCGGGTGTCGCCGTCCTGGGGATCGCGGACGCCGTGCTGCACGGTCAGGTGGATATCCTCCAGCGTGCCGCCCCACAGCCAGTCGTTGTCCAGCAGGTTGGGATAGCCCCGTGCCCCGCCCGCGCCCGAACCGTGGCATTGCGCGCACCAAGTGCGGAACACCGCGCCCCCGGCATTGGTCGCATAGCTGAGCAGTTCCGGGTCGGCCGGGATGGCGGCCAGCTCGACCTCGGCCAGGCGGGTCTGGATGGCGGCGTTGGCCTGGTCGAAACGGTCGATCTCGGCCGCGACCTCCTGGCGATAGTCGGTGCCCAGCAGCCCCTGGGTCGCGCGGTTGACCAGCGGGATGGCCGGATAGGCCACGACATAGCCCACCGCCCAGATGATCGTGGCATAGAAGGTCCACAGCCACCAGCGGGGCATCGGGTTGTCGTATTCGGTGATCCCGTCCCATTGGTGGCCGGTCGAGCCGACCTCCTGCACCAGACCCTTGCGGCGGACCTGCCTGCGCATCTTCGGCGCGACCGGCTGGTCGGGCCGGGGGCGTTCGGGGATCTCGCCCACGATCTTGGCCGCGTGTTCGCTGTCGGCCGCGTGCCGCTGGACCGACACCCGGTTGTCGGGATTGGCAGGGTCGATATGCGGATCGACCGGCTTGTCCTTGTCGTTGTCGGCCATCACCGGCCCTCCTTCTCATCCGTCTTCGCGGGACGGTTCTCGTGCCGGAAAATGCTTTCGGCGGCGTCTTTCTGGGCCTTTCTGGCGCCGGGGCGGAACACGAACAGGATCACGCCCACGAAGAACAGGGTCAGCACCAGCAGCGCCCAGCTGTCGGCCAGCCCGCGCAGGAAGCTGTAGGTTTCCATGCCCGCCCCCTTACCGCGTCGGATCCGGCTGGAAGGTCGAGAAGTCGACCATCGTGCCCAGCACTTGCAGATAGGCGACCAGGGCGTCCATCTCCGTCAGCTGCGGCTGGCGGTCGAAGTTGCGCTGCTGCGCGCCCGGATAGCGTTCCTGAAGGCCCGAGGCATCGGCGTTGGGATCGGCCTGCGCCCGGAAATCCTCGGCCGCGGCGGCGATCATCTCCTCGGAATAGGGCACGCCGACCAGGGCATCGGTTTCCACGCGGTCCCGGATGTATTCGGGGCCGATGATCCGGTTCATCAGGTGGCCATAGCTGGGCATGATGGATTCCGGCACCACCGATTGCGGGTCGCGCAGGTGGTCCAGATGCCATTCGTCCGAATAGCGCCCGCCCACGCGCGCCAGATCCGGTCCGGTGCGCTTGGACCCCCACTGGAACGGGTGGTCATACATCGATTCCGCCGCCAGCGAGTAATGGCCATAGCGTTCGACCTCGTCGCGCATCGGGCGGATCATCTGGCTGTGGCAGACATAGCAGCCCTCGCGGACGTAGACGTCGCGGCCGGTCAGTTCCAGCGGGGTGTAGGGGCGGACTCCTTCCACCTTCTCGATGGTGTTTTCCAGATAGAACAGGGGCGTGATCTGGACCAGGCCGCCGATGGTCACGACGATGAAGGAAAAGATCAGCAGCAGCGTCGCGTTCTTTTCAAGGATCTTGTGCTTTTCAAGGATCTGCATGGCTGGCTTCCCCCTATTCGGCCGGCACGGCGATGGCCGTCGAATGGGCTTTGGGCTGACGGGCCACGGTGGCCCAGAGGTTATAGGCCATGATGATCCCGCCGGTCAGGTACAGAACCCCGCCCAGGGCGCGCACCACGTTCATCGCGAACTTGGCCTGCACGGCATCGGCGAAGGCGTTGACCAGGAAGCCCTGGCTGTCGACCTCGCGCCACATCAGGCCCTCCATGATGCCCGACACCCACATGGACGCCGCGTAGAGAACCAGGCCGATGGTCGCCAGCCAGAAGTGCCAGCTGACAAGCGACAGGCTGTAGAGGCGCTCGCGGCCCCACAGGCGCGGCGTCAGGTAATACAGCGCGCCGAAGGTGATCATGCCGTTCCAGCCAAGCGCGCCGGAATGGACATGGCCGATGGTCCAGTCGGTATAATGCGACAGGCTGTTCACGGCCTTGATCGACATCATCGGTCCTTCGAAGGTCGCCATGCCGTAGAAGCCGACGGCCACCACCATCATCCGCAGGATCGGGTCGGTGCGCAGCTTGTCCCAGGCCCCCGACAGCGTCATCAGCCCGTTGATCATCCCGCCCCAGGACGGCATCCACAGCATGATCGAGAAGACCATCCCCAGCGTCGAGGCCCAGTCGGGCAGCGCGGTATAGTGCAGGTGGTGCGGACCGGCCCAGATATACAGGAAGATCAGCGCCCAGAAATGGATGATCGACAGCTTGTAGGAATAGACCGGACGCTCGGCCTGTTTCGGGATGAAGTAATACATCATCCCCAGAAATCCCGCGGTCAGGAAGAAGCCCACGGCGTTGTGGCCGTACCACCACTGCACCATCGCGTCCTGCACGCCGGAAAACACCTGGACCGACTTCGATCCGAAGATGCTGACCGGCATCGACAGGTTGTTGACGATATGCAGCATCGCGATGGTCACGATGAAGGCCAGATAGAACCAGTTGGCGACGTAGATATGGGGTTCCTTGCGCTTGATCACGGTGCCCAGGAACACGGCCAGATAGGCCACCCAGACCACCGTCAGCCACCAGTCCACATACCATTCGGGTTCGGCATATTCCTTGGACTGGGTGGCGCCCGCGATATAGCCGGTCGCGGCCAGCACGATGAACAGGTTGTATCCCCAGAACACGAACCACGCGAGGTTCCCGCCCCACAGCCGCGCCGCACTGGTGCGCTGCACGACATAGAAGGACGTGGCGATCAGCGCGTTGCCGCCAAAGGCGAAGATCACCGCGCTGGTGTGCAGCGGGCGCAGCTTGCCGAAGTTGGTATAGCCCTGGGTCAGGTCTGACAGGTTCAGCGCCGGGAAGGCCAGCTGAAAGGCGATGACCACCCCCACCAGGAAGCCCACCACGCCCCAGAACGCCGTGGCGATCACCCCGAACCGGACCACGTCGTCCATGTATTGCGAGGTATCGACCGCCCGCACCGGCTCGTCCGCCTGGCGCAGCGCCCAGACGAACATTCCCGCCGCCACCAGCATGACGACGATCGCGTTGACCATATAGGCCGGATCGCGCGCCATGTTGGCGCCGATGGCGGCCAACAGCGCGATCAAGCCCAGCAAGATCAGCTTTACATAATTCCACATGGCTTCCACCTGCGTCCCTTGGCCGGAATGACCGGACGGCACGAATCGCCGCCGGACAGATCCCTTCGTTGCTGCCCCGAATAAGGCGGCGGCGACACACGAAACCTTGATCTGCATCAAGTTCGGCTGTTTGATTCCGGTCAAGGCTGCGGCGTGGCAAATCCGCCATCCTCTGCCCCGACATGATCAAGGAGACCGAGATGGGTTACAAAAGCATCCTGACCGTCCTGTCCGACGCCCGCCAGCTGCCCCAGCTTGACGCGGCGGCGGCCCTGGCCGCGCGCGAGGACGGGCATCTGTCGGTCCTCAGCCTGGGACTGGATCACACGCAGGTGGGCTATTACTTCCCGAACGGGATGCCCTATGCGTTCCAGGACGCCATCGACTTGGCGATGGACCAGGCCGAGACGCTGGACCAGACGGTCCGGCAGCACCTGGCCCGCTTCGGCGACCTTCGCTGGTCGTCCGAGGCCGCGGTGGCCCAGATCGGCGGCATCGCCAACCTGGTGGGAATGCGCGCGCGGTTTTCCGACCTGACCGTCCTGTCCCGCCCCTATGGCGAGGACGCCCCCGGAGAGGCCGAGGCCGTGGTCGAGGCCGCGCTGTTCGAGGGCTGCTGCCCGGTCCTGGTCCTGCCCGGCACCGACCTGCCTGCCGATCCGCCGGGCAAGGTGCTGATCGCCTGGAACCAGTCGACCGAGGCCCTGGCCGCCGTCCGCCGCGCGCTGCCCTTGCTCAAAGCCGCCGGTTCGGTCGAGATCACGGTGATCGACCCGCGCGCCGGCACCGACGGATCCGAACCCGGCGCGCCCCTGGCGCAGATGCTGAACCGCCACGGCGTTCATGCCGACATCGCCGTGCTGGCCCGCACCTCGGGCACCGTCAGCGAGGAACTGAACCGCCGCGCGACCGAAATCGCCGCCGACCTGGTGGTGATGGGCGCCTATGGCCATTCGCGCTTCCGCCAGGCGATCCTGGGCGGGGCCACGCGCAACATGCTGGAAAAGGCCAAGGTGCCGGTGTTCATGGCGCGGTGACTGGAAACCGCTGTCTGGCGGAGGCTTTGCCTTCGCCACGCGGTGCCCCATCCTTCCCGCACCGCCCCCCTGCGGGCGCCGGCCTTCCGTGGTCGTGGGGTGGCGCCGTTTTTGAGCGGCACGTCGCTTCGCGGGCGGGGAAACACATTGTGTTTCCTGATCCCGCCAGGCCACGCAGCTTATATCAGGCCATCAGCCGCGCCCCGTCATGGCCCGCGATGCGCAGGTCCATCAGCGCGCCTTCGGGCTGGTCGGTGTCGAAGGCCACCTCGGTGAACTGTTCCGTGCGGCCCAGGCGCGGGCCTTCGGTCAGGACGCGATGGGTCCGGCCCACCTGCCCCTCCAGGTGGCGGCGCAGCGCGGCCTCGCCCGCCTCGCGCAGCCGGGCGGCGCGGTCGCGGATCACCGGGCCTTTCACGGCAGGCATCCGCGCGGCGGGCGTGCCCTTGCGGGCCGAGAACGGAAAGACATGCAGGAAGGTCAGCCCGCACTCGCCGACCAGTCTGACGCTGTTTTCGAACATCGCATCGGTTTCGGTCGGGAAACCCGCGATGATGTCGGCGCCGAAGACGATATCCGGCCGCAGCCGCCGCGCGTCCTCGCAGAAACGGATCGCGTCGTCGCGCAGGTGGCGGCGCTTCATCCGCTTGAGGATCATGTCGTCGCCGGCCTGCAAGGACAGGTGCAGATGCGGCATCAGCCGGGGTTCCGAGGCGATGGCCAGCATCAGGTTCTCGTCCGCCTCGATGCTGTCGATGCTGCTGATCCGCAGGCGTGGCAGGTCGGGCACCAGCCGCAGGATCCGCATCACCAGATCGCCAAGCCGAGGCGTGCCCGGCAGGTCGGCGCCCCAGCTGGTCAGATCCACGCCGGTCAGCACCACCTCGTTGAAGCCGCGCCCGACCAGCCGCTTGATCTGTTCGACCACCACGCCCGCCGGAACCGACCGCGAATTGCCGCGCCCATAGGGGATGATGCAGAAGGTGCAGCGGTGATCGCAGCCGTTCTGGACCTGCACATAGGCGCGGTGCCGCCCGAAGCCGTCGATCAGGTGGCCCGCGGTTTCCCGCACCGACATGATGTCGTCGACGCGGATCTTTTCCGTCTCGCCGATCAGGTCGGGCGCGCGCAGGCCCTGCCACGTCTCGGGCTGCATCTTCTCGTGATTGCCGATCACCCGCGTGACCTCGGGCATGGCCGCGAAGGTCTCGGGTTCGGTCTGCGCCGCGCAGCCGGTCACGATCACCGGCGCGCCGGGGTTTTCGCGGGCCAGGCGGCGGATTTCCTGGCGGGCCTTGCGCACCGCCTCGGCGGTGACGGCGCAGGTGTTGACGACGACCGCGTGGGGCAGGCCCGCCGCCTCGGCCATCTCGCGCATCGCCTCGGTTTCATAGGCGTTCAGGCGACAGCCCAGCGTGGAAAAGACCGGCGCGCTCATGACGCCAGCCAGTCCGGGGTCAGCACGCCGGAAAACACATGCGCGGTCGGCCCCTCCATCCAGACGCCATCCTCGCGCCAGTCGATCAGCAGCAGCCCGCCCGGCACGTTCACCCGGACCCGCCGCCCGGTCAGCCCGCGCCGCGCGGCCGCCACCGCTGCCGCGCAGGAACACGACCCCGAGGCCAGCGTTGGCCCGGTCCCGCGTTCCCAGATGCGCAGGATGATCTCGTCGCGGGACAGGATCTGCACGATTTCCACATTGGTGCGCTGCGGATACAGCGGGTGATGCTCCATCGCCGGGCCGAAGGTGGCCAGATCGACCGAGCCCGCCTCCTCGACGAAGAAGGTCGCATGGGGATTGCCCATCCCGGTCGCCACGGGATCGCCGTCGATCGGCAGGTGGTCGACATCCACCTGATGCGCGAGGGGAATCGCCCGCCAGTCCAGCACCGGCGGCCCCATGTTCACCCGCGTCAGACCGTTGTCCGCATCCTCGGCCAGCAGGATGGCGTGATCGGTGCGCAGGCTCAGCCGGTCGCGGCCGGTCTGGTCCATCACATATCGGGCGATGCAGCGCGTGGCATTCCCGCAGGCCGAACTGACCGAGCCGTCGGCATTCCAGAACCGCAGCCGCAGATCCGCCCGGTCGTCCGACTGGATCGTCGCAAGCTGGTCGAAGCCCACGCCCCGGTTGCGATCCGCGATGCGCGCGACCAGCCCTGCCGCAGGGGGATCGCCACCGGCACGCAGATCAAGGACGACGAAATCGTTGCCGAGCCCATGCATCTTCATGAAGGGCAGGCCGGGGACGGGGTTGCTGTTCATGGACGTCCTATAATCCCTGCCGGAAATTTCCGCCAGTGGGCGCGACTTTTCCGCTTGACGCCCCCGGCAGCCCCCCCTAGTAAGCGCCGATGTTGGGCCCGTAGCTCAGTTGGTAGAGCAACTGACTTTTAATCAGTGGGTCACAGGTTCGAATCCTGTCGGGCTCACCAACAAATTCAAGGGCTTAGGCAGTTTGCGCCTAGGCCCTTTTCCGTTCGGGCTACCACCGGGCTACCACGGAACGAAATTTCGCGCCCGCCCGGCACCGACAAGCGCGCCGGGCAGCCAGGCCTTGATCCGAACGGGCGGGTCGGGCTGGCGCATGACAGCCCAGCCGTTCGCTGGCCGGGATAGAAAGCCCAAGGCCTGCATTTTGCTCGGTAACCGTGTAACCTTGTAACCATCATTGTAATTTACTGTTTTTGCTGTCTTATTTCCATCCCGCCAGTTACAGGCAGGGTTACAGGCTTTCCTCATGCTGTAACCGGATGGTATTGCCAGACGACTGGCGCGGCACTAGAAAAACAACAAACACAACCGGAACATACAATGGTTTCAAGAGGATAGATTTTTCACGCATCGGGGCGCGAATTACCCCCGTTTGGGATAGGCTGGAAAGAACCTAGTTGTTTGATCCCACGGTTTGATGGTGCGATCCTTTCTTGGGAATGGAAGGAGGCATTATGGGCCAAGTTCGTCACGGGAGCGCCACGACCACGCACGCCATCCGAGCGGCAATACAGCGATCGCAAGCTTCGACCGCGTCACTGAGCCGGGAGTTGGGCATCATGAGCTACCCCCCGAAAATCGGACAGTGACGGAAGCTACGATCTGAAGTCTGCTGGTCTCCAAGAACGAGGAGAACAGAGATGTCGAGACGCAGGAACCACGATGCGGCGTTCAAGGCGCGTGTGGCGCTGGAAGCCGTGAAGGGGGAGCGCACAGTGTCAGAGCTGGCCGCCGAATATGGCGTGCATCCGACGATGATCCATCAATGGAAACGGTCGCTTCTGGAGGGTGCCGCAGGGATCTTCGAGCGGGGCGGCAAGGCTGCGGCAGCGGCCGAGGTTGCCGAAGAAACTGTCCGTGACCTGCACGCCAAGATCGGAGAGCTGGCCGTCGCCAACGATTTTTTGTCACGAAAGCTCAAGCCCTGGATCGGCAAGTGAGGCGCGGAATGGTTGAGAAGAACCACCCAAGCCTGTCGGTCGGGGCGCAGTGCCGCCTGCTATCGATCTCGCGGTCGTCGTTCTATTACGCGCCGCAGGGCGAGACGGCGATGAACCTCGACCTCATGCTGTTGATCGACAAGCAGTTCCTGGATACACCCTTCTACGGCGTGCGGCAGATGACGTGGCACCTGCAGAACGAGGGGCATGGTGTGAACCAGAAACGCATCCGGCGGCTGATGCGGCTCATGCGCCTGATGCCGATCTACCAGAGGCCCAACACCAGCAAGCCGAGAAAAGGCCACAAGACCTATCCCTATCTGTTGGGCGGGCTGCGGGTGGATCGGCCCGGTCAGGTCTGGTGCGCAGATATCACCTATTTGCCGATGCGGCGGGGCTTTCTGTATCTGGTGGCGATCATGGACTGGTTCACCCGCAAGGTGCTGGCCTGGCGGATATCGAACACGCTGGAGGCCGACTTCTGCGTCGAGGCGCTGAACGAGGCCATCCATCGCTTCGGCGCGCCCGGGATCATGAACACGGATCAGGGCTCACAGTTCACGTCCTTCGCCTGGACTGATCGGCTGAAGCGCATTGGCACTCGGATCTCGATGGACGGCAAGGGGCGCTGCATCGACAACGTCTTCATCGAGCGTCTGTGGCGATCCCTGAAGTATGAATGCGTCTACCTGCACGCCTGGGAAACGGGATCGCAGGCCAAGGTTGGTATTGGGCACTGGATCAACTTCTACAACCATCGACGACCCCACACTGCCCATGGCGGGCAGCCGCCCGCCGTGGTCTACTTCAACAGCAGCGAAACCGATCAGCAGGCACAGGCAGTAGCTTAAATCAGCCGGAAAGCTGTCCAAGGATCGGGGAGTAGCTCATCAACCCCAAGACCGTGTCAAAATGGCGTAAGCGGGCCACAGTGGAGGATCTGAAGACCGGGCCCAAGGAGCCTCGTTCAACGGTGCTGAATGAGGAGGAAGAAGCAATATGAATAGCCCCGAGTTTCTTAGACGCCTTCCCGTCTCATCATCTGCCGTCGCTCGAACTCTGCGGGCGACAGCATTCCGTTTCTCGCATGTTTGCGCTTCGGGTTATAGAACATCTCGATATAATCGAACACGTCCTGCCTTGCGTCTTCGCGGGTCCGGTAGGTCCTGCGCCTGATCCGTTCGCGCTTGAGCAGGTTGAAGAAGCTCTCGGCAACAGCGTTGTCGTGACAGTTGCCACGGCGGCTCATGGAATGCTCAAGATTGTGGGCGCGCAGGAATGCTGCCCAGTCCATGCTGGTGAACTGGCTGCCCTGATCTGAATGAACCAGCACCTTGGTCTTCGGCTTGCGCCGCCAGACGGCTATCCTTCGTGCGTGCGGTTGATGAGGCCGAGCGATTCCAGATGACGGAACGCATCGCAAAAGGCCCTGCGCCAGATCACCAGGCGCCGAACCACCTCACGCAACTCGTTGATGACATCGACGGGTTCGTGGATAACGTGTCGCCCGAGGTGCATGCCTACGAGGTGTCCGGGAAGAATATCTTGGATCAATGGTTCAGCTACCGCCGCCTAGATCGCACCCGCCCAATGATCGGCGACCGTCGACCGCCATCGCCACTCGACAAGGTCCAACCGGATAGCTGGCCGTCGTCGTATACAGAGGACTTGCTGAACCTACTCCATGTCCTGACGCTGCTGACCCAATTGGAGCCGGATCAGGCCGAGCTCCTGGATCGGGTATGCTCGGGCCCGCTGATTAGCGCAAAAACACTGCGCACCCAGGGCGTGTTTGACGATGCCAGCACCGCGACAAGCCGGCCCGGCGATGACCGGCAGAATGAGATGGTTTTCTGAGCCCTGCTTAGAAATAGACGCCGTGCTGCCTGAGCAATCGGTGATGCCACGCCGAAAGCTCCCGTTCGTCCCCGTGAGCTTCAAGCCGGCGATGCGACCGCACTACATTTCGATCCAGAGGTGAACGAGCCGAATACCCCCGAGCCCCGAACTGCGAGCGTGAGCAGAAGAGAGGCCCGCCACGCGCGATGGCGGATCATACTCTAGGAGCGACAGCTTGTCGGCGGCAGACCAGCCCTCGACGGCGTCGCTTTCGAGACCGTCGATCCAGTCGTCGAGCTGGACCGCCCACGATGGGATGTCTCTCTCCTGCACGTAGGCGATCATCGCCGCCCGATCGTGTGACGAACCGTGATGTCCCGCCTTGAAGCGTTGCACGCCGCCGGTCGTACTGAAGCGGCTGTATAGATATTCGCGCTCGTCCCGCTTGTGGCCCGTGGGAGTTGGGAGCCTCTTGCATTCGATCGGCAGGAGCGTTTGGTACTCGGTATATTCGCGGCCTTCGATCCAGATGACCGAGCCGCTCGGCGCGACGGCGAGGTCGATCGCGCGCCGACCATCGGCGGCGTCTGGCTCTTCGCGCCTGAACTGCAGAAAATCCCAGCCTGGCGTGTGACGGCTGGCGCTGGCGAGCTTCGCGCAGAGCTGCGCGGTCAAGGCGTCCTCGCTGGTCTGCGCGGGCCGGCGGGGATCATCGCGCCAACCGGGCAGGACGCTTCCAATGAAGCCGATAAGAGCATTCATCCACTCGCCGGGAAGATGAACCTCGCTGTCCAGCGTTCCGACCTGCGCCCGGCGCTCCCCCTCGTCGGCCAGCATCCTAGAAGCCCTGCTCGCGCAAGTCGGCGAACACGTCATCGGCATCGCGCAGCGCGATCGATCGAGTCCAGAACCGGTGCCGGTCGGGCTTCAGCAGGAAGACGAAGCCCTTGTCGTAAAGGCGGGTGATCCGGGTGACCGTCAGACCCGAGCCGCGGCGCCCGTGGAGGAGCGCATCGAACCTGCCGCGTAGCTCATCTGCTCCCGACCAGTCCACCGCGCCATCGCCGAACGCATAAGCCCTGCAGATCGCGCCCGACCACCGTTGCGATTCGAGCGGGCGTATCGGATTGCGCGTGTAGACGGCGTTGAGCTGACGGACGAACACGGCATCGAAGTCAGCAAGAGCATCGTCTGGCGCTGCTCGCATGACCGGCGCGGTTGGACTGCCCCCACGGAGTGGTCCGGGTTGATTGTTAGTGCATCGTCGGCCGCTGGTCTATTGGGATGAGGGCTTCCGGTGCGGGCGGGCGGTATCCCAGGGAGCTGTGCGGCCTGACAGTGTTGTAGTGGCGGCGCCATCGCTCGATGAGGATCTGGGCCTCCCTAAGCGAATAGAAGACTTCTGCGTCCAGGAGTTCGTCGCGGAATCGAGCGTTGAAGCTCTCGCAATACCCGTTCTCCCAGGGTGAACCCGGCTCGATGAACGCGGTCTTGGCACCAACTGCGCCGATCCAGCCCTGCACCTTCTTGGCAATGAATTCCGCGCCATTGTCGGACCTTATGAACGCAGGCGGGCCACGCAAGATGAACAGCTCCGTCAGGGCGTCGATTACGTCGGTGGAATTGAGCTTGCGGTTTGCACGGATCACCAGCGCCTCCTTCGTGAATTCGTCGATGATATTGAGCGTCCGAAACAGCCGTCCGTCATGTGTCCGGTCCTGAACGAAATCATAGGACCAGACGTGGTTCGGGTGCTCCGGTCGGAGACGGACGCAGGACCCGTCGTTCAACCAGAGCCGACCCTTCTTTGCCTGCTTTTGTGGGATCTTCAGCCCTTCACGCCGCCATATCCGTTCCACGCGTTTATGATTTACATGCCAACCGGCGTTGTTCAGCAGTCCGGTGATCATCCGATAGCCATATCGCCCGTAGGTGCGAGCGAGCGCGATGATGTCCTCCGTCAGCCGTTCTTCGTCCGGGGCGCCGCAAGGAACCTTGCGTTGCGTTGAGCGGTGCTGCCCGAGGGTGCGGCAGGCGCGGCGCTCGGATATGCCAAGCGCCTGCCGCACATGATCGATGCACTTGCGACGGCGCGAAGGGCTTAGAAGTTTCCCCGTGCAGCCTCGCTCAGGATCATCTTGTCCAAGGTCAGATCTGACACCGCGCGCCGCAACCGCTGGTTCTCCGCCTCAAGCTCCTTGAGACGCTTCAGCTGATCCCGGTTCATGCCGCCATACTGCTTGCGCCAGCGATAATACGTCGGCTCGGTCACGCCGATCTGCCGCACCGCGTCGGAAATCGCCATTCCCTGTCCATGAAGCACTTCGATCTGTCGAAGCTTCAGAACGATGTCTTCCGGTTTGTCTCGCTTGCCTGCCATCTGATGGTCCTCCTGAACAGGATATTTGTATCCCAGTTGGCGGACCACTTCAGTGGGGGCACTCCAGCCGAGGATGGCGGCTTCTTTGACAACCCAGCACGCGGCGTAGCGTATGAGGCAAAAGGTCAGTTCTGGGTGAACAACCACGCCCATATTCTTTCTGGGCGTGGGGATATTGAAACAAGTTTTCTGAGATCGTGGCTAAACAGCGTCGATTGGATGCAGTACGTTTCCGGATCGACCCGCCTGAAGCTTACGCAAGCCGGAATGAGTGGTGTCGAAATCCCCCTTCCGCCACTCCCCGAGCAGCGGCGGATTGTGCGCAAGCTCGACACCCTCAGCGCCCGCAGCACCACCGCCCGCACCCACCTCCATGCCATCGAAAAGCTGGTGGAGCGGTATCGGACGGCGGTTCTGGAGGCTGCTTTTCGGGCGGAATGGGATGCGGGGTGCGATACAACCATCGCGAGCTGTTTGGAGCATGCCGAAACCGGCCTCGTCAGAAGCAAGGCAGAACAAACCGCAGGCGAGGGCCACCCCTACATCCGAATGAACCACTACGATCTGGCTGGCAGGTGGAACGACCGTGACCTCACCTATGTCGCGGCCACATCAGCCGAGTTTGATCGGTATCAACTGAGGGCGGACGACCTGCTGTTCAACACGCGGAACAGCGCCGAACTGGTTGGCAAAGTGGCGATCTGGCCAGAGGGCAAGGACGGCTACCTGTTCAACAACAACCTGCTGCGCATGCGCTTCTCGGAAGATGTCGTGCCCGCCTTTGCCTTTTGGCAGATGTCCTCACCGCCCTTCCGGCGCTACATTGAAGGCTTCATAAGCGCCACCACAAGCGTTGCCGCGATTTATCAGCGTTCGCTCATGGCCGCCCCATTCTGGGTGCCTGATCCCGACGAACAACGCAAAGTCCTCCGCCGCATCGAAACCGCCTTCGCCAAGATCGACCGCCTCGCCGCCGAGGCCGCAAAGGCCCTGAAACTGCTAGGCCGCCTTGATCAACGCATTCTGGCCAAAGCCTTTGCAGGCGAGCTTGTTCCGCAAGATCCGAGCGACGAACCCGCCGAAACCCTCCTCGCCCGGATCCGCGAAGCCCACGCTGCTGCACCCAAGGCCAGGCGCGGCAGAAAAGCCCGCGCATGACTTCGTTGTATCAGATCCGGGACGGCCACCTGCGCCCCGCCACCCGCCGCGCCCTGTCAAAGGAAGAGATGATCGAAGGTTGGGTCGCCTCGAATCCCGGTCTGGTCGGCATCGACGCCCTGATCATCGGACGACAGGTGCCGACAGACCACGGCAAGTTCATCGACCTTCTGGCCATGGACGCCATCGGCGGGCTGGTCATCATCGAATTGAAGAAAGACCGCACCCCTCGCGAAATCGTCGCTCAGGTGCTGGATTATGCCTCCTGGGTAAGAACCCTGACGACCCCGGAAATCTATGACCGTGCCGAGAAATATCTGGGAACACGGCTTGTCACCGCGTTCCGTGACCGCTTTGGCGAAGGGGTCCCGGAACGGCTCAACGCCAGCCATTCCATGCTGATCGTTGCCAGCGAACTCGACCCTGCCTCGCGCCGGATCGTGGAATACCTGTCGGAAGAACATGGCGTCGCCATCAATACCGTTTTCTTCAACGTCTTCGAGGTCGATGGCCAGGAATGGCTGACGACCGACTTCCTGCTGGACCAGGAGGCAGTGGAGGAGCGTTCGGAACGCAAGGTCCGCGCTCCATGGTCGGGCTATTACTTCGTCAATGCCGGCTTGGGCGAACATCGTTCCTGGGCGGACATGAAGCGATATGGGTTCATCTCAGCTGGGGGCGGCGAGTTCTACTCGAAACGGCTATATCAGCTCAGCATCGGTGACGAGGTTTTTGTCTATGACAAAGGCAACGGCTACATCGGCTACGGTGTTGTGACAGCCGAGGCCCGGCCTGCGGCCGAGTTCACGACGCCTGATGGTACACTCTTCGACCAACCGCTGTCCGAACCCCGAATGAAGCGCCTTGGCGAGCCGCAAGAAAACGCAGAGCACGCCGTCGGCATCGAATGGCGCAAAACGGTTGATCCTGCCCAAGCCAAGCGCTTCAAAGGGGCGTTTGCAAACCAGAACATAGTCTGCAAGTTACGGGATGAAGCGACAGTAGATTTCCTGACCGAACAGTTTGGGGTCACTCGACCGAGCATAACCTGATGGCTTGATGGGTGAGAACCGACTGTTAATAGTGCGGCGTTGCAGTCGCGGCGCATCCAGAAAGCGTTCACTCATCCAATGCGCGGCGAACCATTCCCTTAGCCGCTATCCCCTCTCCTACGGAAAAATCCGCACCACGTGGCAGCCTAGTCGAAGCGGATGCCGAATAGACCACCGTCAGAGGTATCTGAAAGCGTCGTTTCAAGGACATAGTCTTCAAAGCTGACGCCGCTCTCACGTTCGGCCCGGTCGATTTCATCTGAGTTGAGAAGCGTCACATATTGTATGCCCGTGGTTTCCGAGAAGTCGGCGGCGATCTGAAGGGCGCGAGCGAACTGACGACCGTCTACTGGCTCGAAAAGGTGGCTATCATGGATGATGAAGCCTGGGCCTTCGCCGCGCCCTTTTGCCAATGCAGCGAGGGTGAGGTCGAAACAGAAGACTTCCATGCTCATCACACCGGCGCTGCCATCAGCGGGGGTCTGTGGCAGGAAGCGCAGACCCGTATCAGTGGCTGAAATAGCCAGTTGGCCGGGCTTCTCGTATAGACGCTCCGAGATTTCCGAGAAGGTTCGGCTTGCTGTATCTATAATCATGGACCGCTCGCGACGGTCCTGACGCAGCGCGCGAACAGCTTCCTCCACCTCACGCTCAAGCGACTCGACGCGGTCTTCTAGCTTTCGGGCTTCCTGCAGACGTCCCTCAAGCTGCTTAAGTTCGGATTCGCGTCCGGCAAGCTCATCGCGCAGCCGAAGCAATTCGTCTGCTGGGCCGCTTGCGCGCAATGATCGGGTGATATTACGGCGGCGTTCTTCAATCCGCTCGCGAAGCGGTTGGCGATTCGTGATACGCTCCTGCGCCGCGGCGATCTCGTTCCTGAGATGGGATTGCCGGTTTTCGAGCAGCTTCTCGTGGAAGCGACGGACCTCTTCATAGCGATCGGTCACGAGGTCGGGGAAGATTATCCTCGCTTCATCAAACAATCGGGCGATGTCCGGTGCATCAGTGAAGACCTCCGCCTCCAAAGTCCGCGCGTTGACGTCGATCGCCTCCTGATCGATCACATCGCTATCGGATAAATCGCGAAAGTCATGATTCAATTTCGCGAGCTCGCGCTCCAGTTCGCGAAATGCGGGCAGGACATTGAATGCTTCGATCCGCTCTGCGAGACGATCGCGACCGAGCTTTACAGAAGCGATCTGTGCTTCAAGCTGAGCCTCTAGGTCAGCGCGCTTGGCCCCCTCCGCCGCAGCACTATCAAGGGCAGCCAGAGCTTTCTGTGCATTCTTGGTTTGCTTTAGCGCGGCCTTTGCTTGGTGCAGGTGACGCACCAGTTCGGCGTCGAGGCCGAACAGGTGGGCGAGTGAGGTTTCAGTCACAGCGGCGGACTGGCTCCGGAAGGTTCGTGTAGGGCTATCAAGGCCGCCATCCCTCTTGCGGCGGGCGAAATAGGTCACGAGCTGTCGGTAAGAGACATCGCCGTTGCCGCGCTTCTCCCCGAGCCCGAACCATTCCTGGCCGAGCCGCTTGCACCACTGGGCGTTTTGAATGCGATCTACGCCAGAAGTTGGCGAGCTAATAGAGACCTGCTTGGAATTGGCGACGCTGCGCGTGACCTCTATACGCTCAGGGCCCACATCGAGCTCGAGCGTGAAATTCCATTCGGCCAACTCGGGTGCAGCTAGGGCGCCCTCGGGCTTTCCGCCGAGAAGAAAGTGAATCAAGTCGATGGCGCTCGATTTACCGGCTCCGTTGCGGCTACGCCTCTCGCCGTCGTCGCCACTATCGGTGCGCGTCGCTAAAATTATGTTGAGACCTGGTCGGAAGTTCAACGTCCTGAATCCTGACCGGTCAGATGATAAGCGGTGCAGCATCACTGGCCTCCGACGCGACGACGAATGAGTCCGTCGTCGGTGATCGAGACCAATTTCATCATAAAGAGTAAGTCAATAGCGAGGATGAAGAAGGCATATGAAACCGGATGAGCCTCCTGCTGCATTCGAAATTCATCCCAGATGCCGGAGACCGTACGCGGGGAGCCGAGACCGTCAAAAACCTTGCCAGCCAGCGTGAGCAGTGCACGATCTGGACTGATATTCTTTGTTGGAAGGATCACGGCGCAAATTCCACCACTGGAATCTCAAATATCTGACAAGTTTCGAAAAAGCGTGTCACGATCGCTAGAGCTGCGGTGTCGCGCTCTGCGTCGCCCGTGCCGCCGCCTGCGAAGACTACCATCTCCCTGAATATGTGATCGGGTTCAAGACCCGACGTGCGGCATTCTGCGTACCGGGCCTTGAACCCTTGTGCCATACGTTCCGGTTCCTCCGGATCGGGTTGGTCGTGCAAGTAGTCTTCGACCTTCATGACGCCGGTCTGGCCGATCGAAAGAAAGTGGCGCGTCGCATCGGATAATGTGTTGAAGCTCACCTTGGTCGCGAGGTCGGCGGAGAGTGGCACGGGCTCGTTCGGATCGATGGCGATGGCGCGGCGGATCAAGGTGAGGGCTCGCCCCAGATTCGCGTAGGTGATCCTTGCCATATCCGTCGCCCGGGGCGCACGGCCATAGAGCCGCGCACGCTCCTCTGCCGGCAAGCTCCGGAGCAGGCCTAGAATGTCGGACCGAGTAAGCGGTCCCGCCGGAACCTTCAGTTCGTCGGCAAGCTGACCTATCTTGCGCACCAGTTCTGAAGGTAGCTTGTCGCGATAAAGATTGACTACGAATTTCCACTCTTGAAGCTGAGCACCCCAATGCTCCTTCGCTCCACGGAAATCTTCTTCAATCTTCGCTAGAGCGTCGTCGACGTTTGCCTGTCCGTAGCGGGGACCATAGCACTGATATACGGTGCCGGTTGAAAGCCGGAACCCATCGCACTTCAGGTCGCCACGTCGCCCCATGGGAATTGTAGGCGTGAAGTCATCTTTCCAGAGCGACTTTGCAACCAACTGAAATCGCGTTTCGAATGCGTCACCTTCGAGATCTTTTAAATCCGATTCGGCGCGGAGGCGCTGCCATTCCCAATCAAATTCGTCCATTCGCCCCTCATTCTCCGCTGCCAACTGCCCATCGATCCCACAAACAAATGTCGAACCTCTCAGTTTGGCCAACGCCAGCTATAGCGATTTTGCGGCCATAGTGGATGGGTCGCAAGAGACTTAAGGCGCCGCTCGGTGGGCGAACCAGTTCGCCTCATTATGAGGACTTAATTGTCCTGCCGCACCTCAAGGCATCCCTGTCGCCGTAAACATCGATAGCAGCACGCAATCCCGCTGCGTGCTTTATGATCTCGATAAGCGCAAACACAATATGTTTCAGTATTTTAGTGAAATTGTGGCCTCGTCACGAGGCAATTCCCTTAATCAAAAAGGCAGAACTATCTG
This sequence comes from Paracoccus sp. S3-43, assembly GCF_029027965.1. Classification (NCBI taxonomy): domain Bacteria; kingdom Pseudomonadati; phylum Pseudomonadota; class Alphaproteobacteria; order Rhodobacterales; family Paracoccaceae; genus Paracoccus; species Paracoccus qomolangmaensis. The sequence goes on from NZ_CP119082.1 coordinate 3,133,447, forward strand.
CCTCTTATCAATCGAAAACTGGTCGGAGCGAGAGGATTCGAACCTCCGACCCCCTGCTCCCGAAGCAGGTGCGCTACCAGGCTGCGCTACGCTCCGACCGTGGTGGGGCAGGTAGCGCGGGCGGCGGGCGAATGCAAGCCCCGTCAGGGGCGCGGCGGCCATATTCTTTGCAAAAGCGTGGTGCGGGGCGCCGTCACCGTTTCCGCGCGGATGCGCGAGGCGATCACGGGGCGGTTGGTGGAATTGCCGCCCCTGCCTTCGCGCCAGACGATATAGATGCCCGACCCGATGATCACCGTGGCGCCCAGGACGGTGGGCAGGTCCAGAACCTCGTCGAAGAAGATCCAGCCATAGGCCGTGGCCCAGAGGATCTGCGAATACTGCATCGGGGCGACGATCGCGGCCTCTCCGGCGCGATAGGCGAGGATCAGCAGAAACCCGGCGATCAGGCCAAGGCAGGCGATCACCCCGGCAAGGGCCAGATGCGGCAGTTCCATTGGCCGGTATCCGATGGCCAGCGATGCGCCGGTGGCCAGGAAGTTGCCCAGCATCGGCCACATCAGCAGGACCAGCGGGCGTTCCGACCGGCCCAGTTTGCGCAGGATGACGGCGGTCATGGCCGACCCATGGCCGCCGCCAGCGCGGCCGCATGACCCGGCCCCAGGGGCTGCGCGCCGGGGCGCAGCACGATCAGGACGCCGGCCAGGCCCGCCACGACCGCCAGCCACCGGTGCATCCCGACCCGTTCTCCCAAGATCGGGATCGACAGGACCGTCACCAGCAGCGGCGCGGCGAACAGGATCGCATAGACCTGCGCCAGCGGCAGTTGCGAGAACGCGAAGAAGCTGCCCATCCCGGCGATCACCCCCACCACCGTCCGGGCCGCGACCCAGCCGGGATGGGCCGGGCGCAGCGTGCCGGGGGTGGGGTCGCGCATGATGATGACCATCACCAGCGGAAAGGACAGAAGCGACGAAAAGAACAGCACTTGCAGCGCGGGATACTGCGTGCCCAGCGTCTTGATCACCACGTCATGCGTCGCATAGAGGCCCATGGCCAGCAAGGCCAAGGCCGCGCCGCGAACGTTTGACGCGCCCTCCATCAGCTCTGGGACAGGGCCGCGACGATGCGGTCGCCCATCTGCGAGGTCGAAACCGGCGTGCCGCCCTCTGGTCCCATCAGGTCGGCGGTGCGCACGCCGCAGGCCAGCACCCGTTCCACCGCGCGTTCCAGATCGGACGCCGCCTGGCCTTCGTCGAAGGAATAGCGCAGCGCCATCGCGAAGGACAGGATGCAGGCGATCGGGTTGGCCAGCGCCTTCCCCGCGATGTCGGGGGCGGATCCGTGGACGGGTTCGTACATCGCCTTGGGCCGGCCGTTCGCCATCGGCGCCCCCAGGCTGGCCGAGGGCAGCATCCCCAGGCTGCCGGTCAGCATCGCGGCGGCATCCGACAGCAGATCGCCGAACAGGTTGTCGGTGACGATCACATCAAATTGGCGCGGGTTGCGGACCAGCTGCATGGCGCCGTTGTCGGCATACATATGCGACAACTCCACGTCAGGGTATTCGTTGTCATGGACCCATTGCACCTCTTCGCGCCAGAGGATGCCGGATTCCATCACATTGGCCTTTTCCATCGAACAGACCCGGTTCGACCGCCGCCGGGCCAGTTCGAAGGCCGATCGGGCGACGCGGCGGATTTCCCCGCTGGTATAACGCTGGGTGTTGATGCCGACGCGGCCGCCTTCGTTTTCGGGGTTGTTGTCGTCGGCATGGATGCCGCGCGGCTCGCCGAAATAGACGCCCGAGGTCAGCTCGCGCACGATCAGGATATCCAGGCCCGCCACGACGTCCCGCTTCAGCGACGAAAAATCGGCCAGCGCGTCGAAGCATTGCGCCGGGCGCAGGTTCGCGTAAAGGTCCATCTCCTTGCGCAGGCGCAGCAACCCGCGCTCGGGCTTGAGGCTGAAATCCAGCGTGTCGTATTTCGGCCCGCCGACCGCGCCCAGCAGCACCGCGTCGACCGATTGCGCGCGGGCCATCGTCTCGTCCGTCAGCGGCACTCCGTGCGCGTCATAGGACGACCCGCCGACCAGCCCGTGGCTGATGTCGAAGGACATGCCGCGATTGGCCTCGAACCAGCCGATGACCTTGACCACCTCGGCCATGACCTCGGGGCCGATCCCGTCGCCGGGCAGGATAAGCAGGGAATAGCTGTCGGACATGGTTCCTCCTTACGGGCGCGATGCCCCTGCGGCACTAGCCAAGCGCCGCTGCGGGGTCAAGTTCGGGCAGGGCGCGATCCGCGCCGGGCCGGCCCCGCCCGAGGCCCCGCGCGGGCATGGTCCGACCGGCTGGCGAATTGCACGTCTTGCACCTTTGCGCGCCCTGTCGCAGCTTGCGCGGCAAGGGAAGGAAGCCGCTTATGCCCAAAATCTCAGTCGGGATCGTCAGCCTGGTTCTGGCCTATGTCCTCAGCCAGTTCTATCGCGCCTTCCTGGCGGTGCTGACGCCGGTGCTGGGGACCACGCTTGGCGCCACGCCCGGCGATCTGGCGCTGTCTTCGGGGCTGTGGTTCGCGACCTTCGCGGCGATGCAGATCCCGGTGGGGCGGATGCTGGACCGGATCGGGCCGCGCCTGACCGTGGCCCTTCTGCTGGGCGGCGCCGGGGGCGCGGGGGCGGCGGTCTTTGCCCTGGCCCAGGCGCCCTGGCATCTGCATCTGGCGATGGCGCTGCTGGGGGTGGGCTGCGCGCCCGCGCTGATGGGATCCTATTACATCGTTGCCCGCGAATATCCGGTGGCCGCCTTCGGCGCCATGGCGGGGATGATCGTGGGCTTCGGGTCGCTGGGCAACATCCTGGGCGCGACGCCGCTGGTCTGGGCCATCCAGGCCTTCGGCTGGCGCGCGACCATGGGGGCCTTGGGCGCCTTGACGGTGGCGGTGGCCCTGCTGATCGCGCTGACGGTGCGCGACCCGGCCCGGCTGGGCGCGGACCATCCCCAGGGTTCGCTGGCCGAGGTGCTGCGGATCCGCGCCCTGTGGTTCATCCTGCCCTTGTTCTTCGTGAACTATGCCGCATCCGGCGCGATCCGGGGCCTGTGGGCCGCGCCCTATCTGGAACGGGTGTTCGGCGCGGACGCCGGGCTGATCGGGCGGGCCACGCTGGCGATGGGGCTGGCGATGATCCTGGGGAATTTCCTGGTCGCCCCCGCCGTGCGGGTGGTGGGCAGCCTGCGCCGGACGGTGCTGATCTTCACCGGCGCGACGCTGGCGGTGATGGGATTTCTGTGCCTGAACCCGCATCCCGGCCTGGGGGTGGCGGTGGTCCTGCTGGCGATGATCGGGCTGTCCGGGGCGGGCTATGTGCTGCTGATGGCGCATGGCCGGTCGTTCCTGCCCGATCACCTGGTCGGGCGGGGGGTGACGTTCCTGAACATGATCTCGATCGGAGGGGTCGGCGTGATGCAGTTCGCCTCGCGCCCGGTGTTCCAGGCAGCGTCCGGGGCCTTTGCGCCGCCGCAGGCCTTCGCCCTGCTGTTCCTGTTCTTCCTGATCCCGCTTGCCATCGGTTTCGCCCTGTATTTCCTGACGCCCGAGGCCCGGCATGGCTGAACCCATGGTCGATCCGCTGGTCGTCGCCCCGAACCTGAAACGCCGCCTGTCGGGCGTCACCGCGACCGTGGTTCGCCTGATACCGGTGCAGGCGCGGATGATCGCCATCCGCGCCACCGGCCCCGGCCTGCCGCCCGAGGTGCCGCATATCCCGCTGATCCGGGCCGCGACGATGCCGCGCGACCGCTGGCGGGTCTGGCACGCCCGGCGCAACACCGAAATGGCCTTGGGCCTGATCCTGCGGCGGATCCTGCGGCGGAAATACCGGCTGTTGTTCACATCGGCCGCGCAGCGCCGCCATACCGGCTTTACCAAATGGCTGATCCGCCGACAGGACGCGCTTGTCGCCACCTCGGACAAGGCCGCCCGCTATCTGGACCGGCCCGCGACGGTGGTGATGCACGGGGTGGATACCCATGTCTTCCGCCCCGCGCCCGACCGGGCGGCGCTGCGCCGCGACCTGGGGCTTGATCCCGACGCGGTGCTGATCGGCTGCTTCGGCCGGGTGCGCGCCCAAAAGGGGGTCGACCTGCTGGTCCGCGCCGGGCTGCGGCTGCTGCCCGACCGCCCGCGCGCGCAGATCATCTTCACCGGCCGCATCACCCCCGACAACCGCGCCTTCGCCGACGACCTGCTGGCCCGGATCGCGGCGGCGGGCCTGTCGGACCGGATCCGCTTCCTGGGCGAGCTGCCCTGGGACCAGGTGGTGCGCCACTACCAGGCGCTGGATCTGTTCGCCGCCCCCGCCCGGTGGGAGGGCTTCGGCCTGACGCCGCTGGAGGCGATGGCCTGCGGCGTGCCGACCGTCGCCGCCCGCGTCGGCGCCTATGAGACGCTGATCCGCGACGGCGTGACCGGCAGCCTGGTGCCGCCGGACGATCCCGACGCCCTGACCGACGCCCTGCGCCGCTGGCTGGACGACGATCCCGCGCGCCAGGCGGCGGGCCGCGCCGCGCTTGCCCATGTCACCGCGAACCACGCCATCGAGACCGAGGCCCGCGCCCTGGTCGCCATCTATCACGATCTTCTAGGCCGGCCATGAACAAGCTGCGCTTCTATGCCGCCCGGACCCTGCGGGACGACGCGGCCATCGCCAGCCTTTCGGTCCCGCAGGCCGATCTGCTGGCCGAGCTGGCGGGCAAGACCGTCGCGCTGATCGGCAATGCCCGGTCGCTGGCCGAAACCCGGCACGGCGCGGCCATCGACGCCGCCGACCTGGTGATCCGCATCAACCGCGCGCCCATGCCCTCGGCCTACAGCCACGGCACCCGCACCGACTGGCTGGCCCTGGCGGTGCGGCTGGCCGATGCCGATCTGGCCCGCCTCGCGCCGCGCCGCGTCCTGTGGATGTCGCCCAAGCGCAAGCGGCTGGGCTGGCGCATCGCGCATGGCGAGGGCTTCTATCTGCATCCGCTGGCCGATTACCACGCGCTGAAGGACCGCCTGGCCGCCCCGCCGACCACGGGGGCGATGATGATCGACCTGGCGCTGCGGTCCGGCCTGGCCAGCCTGACGCTCTATGGTTTCGATTTCTTCGCCAGCCAAAGCCTGTCGGGCAGCCGCACCGCCGACCAGGTGCCCCATGACTTCGGCGCCGAGGCCGCCTGGGTCGCGGACATGCAGCGCCGGGACGGGCGGCTGATCCTGGCGTGACCGGCCCGCCGGACCCTTTCCCCTTCCCTTGCTGGCCTGCTTGCGCTAAAGCCACGCGACCGCCAGAAAAGGAGTCCCAAGGAGATGGGTTACAAAGTCGTCGTCGCGGGCGCCACGGGGAATGTGGGCCGCGAAATGCTGAACATCCTGTCGGAACGCATGTTCCCCGTGGATGAGATTGCCGCGCTGGCTTCGCGCCGGTCGCAGGGCACCGAAGTCAGCTTTGGCGACAAGACCCTCAAGGTGAAGGACATCGAGCAGTTCGACTGGACCGGCTGGGACATCGCGCTGTTCGCCATCGGCTCGGACGCCACGAAAATCCATGCGCCCAGGGCCGCCGCGGCGGGCTGCGTGGTGATCGACAACTCGTCGCTCTATCGCTATGACCCCGAAATCCCGCTGATCGTGCCCGAGGTGAACCCGGACGCGATCCAGGATTACCGCAACAAGATGATCATCGCGAACCCCAACTGCTCGACCGCGCAGATGGTCGTGGCGCTGAAGCCGCTGCACGACCGCGCGCGGATCAGGCGGGTGGTGGTCAGCACCTATCAGTCCGTCTCCGGCGCGGGCAAGGAGGGCATGGACGAGCTGTGGGACCAGACCAAGGGCATGTATGTGCCGGGCCAGGAGGTCGCGGCCAAGAAGTTCCAGAAGCAGATCGCCTTCAACGTGATCCCGCAGATCGACGTCTTCCTGGACAGCGGCGATACCAAGGAAGAATGGAAGATGGTCGCCGAGACCAAGAAGATCCTCGATCCGTCGATCAAGGTCACGGCGACCTGCGTGCGCGTCCCGGTCTTCGTCGGCCATTCGGAATCCATCAATATCGAGTTCGAGGATTTCCTGGACGAGGACGAGGCCCGCGACATCCTGCGCGAGGCGCCGGGCATCCTGGTCGTGGATAAGCGCGAACCGGGCGGATATACGACTCCGGTCGAATGCGTGGGCGATTTCGCCACCTTCATCAGCCGCATCCGCCAGGACGTGACGGTGGAAAACGGGTTGAACCTGTGGTGCGTCAGCGACAACCTGCGCAAGGGCGCGGCGCTGAACGCCGTGCAGATCGCCGAGCTGCTGGGCAACCGCGTGCTGAAAAAAGGCTGACCGGGTGTTCGACTGGATCACCGGATTCCTGAACGGCGGCGGGGCGTTGGCCATCGCCGCCCTGATGTTTCTGGAAAACCTCTTTCCGCCGATTCCGTCGGAACTGATCATGCCGCTGGCGGGCTTCAACGCGGCGCGCGGCGGCACGCCCCTGTGGCTGGCGATCCTGGCCGGGGGCCTGGGATCGCTGGCGGGGGCCTGGTTCTGGTATCTGGCCGGGCGGGCCTTCGGCGCGCAGCGGATGCGGCTGCTGATCGCGCGCCATGGCCGCTGGCTGACCCTGACCCTGTCCGAATTCGCCGCGGCCGAGGGATGGTTCCGCCGCCATGGCCGGGCCGTGGTGTTCTTCGGCCGGTTCATCCCGACCGTGCGCACCCTGATCTCGATCCCCGCCGGGATCGAGCGGATGCCGCGGGGGCAGTTCCTGCTGTTCACCGCGCTTGGCAGCTTCATCTGGTCGGGCGGGCTGGCGCTTGCCGGCTATCTGCTGGAAGACCGCTATGAACGCGTCGAATCCTGGATCGACCCGCTGTCCACGGCGGTGGTGCTGGGCATCGTCGCGCTGTATGTCTGGCGCGTGATCCGCTGGAAGCCCGACGCCTGACTGTGCATCGCCTCGTGCGGTCCACCACCCCGGACCGCGGGGCTTGCATTCCGATCAGACGGCCGTCCAGCTTTTGCCGCCGTCGATCGCTTGGAACAGCGTCCCTTCGCTGATGTCGTGGACCAGGCCGTGCAGCGACATCTGCCCCCCTTCGACCGCCGCCCGGACAAAGGGGAAGGTCATCAGGTTCTCGATCGAGACCAGCACCGCTTCCCGTTCCAGGGCGGCGACCTGCTCGGCCTCGGGCAGATCCTTCACGCGGTCATAGCCGGGGCGCAGGATGTCCATCCAGCGGCCCACGAAACTGGTCTTTTCCTCAAGCTCGGGCGCCTGGCCGGAACACATCGCATGGCAGCCCGCGACGCCGCCGCAATGGGTATGGCCGACGACGATCAGATGCGCCACCTTCAGCGCCTGCACCGCGTATTCGACGGCGGCCGAGGTGCCGTGCTGCAACCCGTCGGGCGCATAGGGCGGCACCAGGTTGGCGATGTTGCGGTGGATGAAGAATTCGCCCGAATCCGCCCCGAAGATGCTGGTGACGTGGACGCGCGAGTCGCAGCAGGAAATCACCATCGCGCGCGGGCGCTGACCGTCGATGGCAAGGCGGCGATACCAGGCGCTGTTCTCGGCATAGGACGTGGCCTTCCAGCCGTGAAAGCGGCCCGCCAGATATTGCGGCAGCGGACGGATATTATGCATGGCTCACCTTGTCTTGTCCCGCCGCTTGATAGGTCGTGATTAAGGCAAATTCGAGAGATTTCTTCTGTCGGCGGCAAGCCTTTCTTCATGGCGTGCAGGCATGGTCGCCGGATCGACATGCAAGACAGAAGGCAAGGCAGATGGCACAAATCATGGCGTTGGCCGTATCGGAACCGGTCCGGGTCGATTCCCGCCGCCTGGGCGACATCGTGACCGAACTGGGCGAAACAGCGGCGCAGAACGTCATCGGCCTGGCCCTGGAACAGCTGGCGGGCGCCCTGACCGGCGCCGACAAGGCCGTGAGGGCGGACGACCTGGCCGAGGCCGCGCGCCAATGCGATCTGCTGGCCCGGCTGGCCTGGCAGATCGGGCTGCTGTCGCTGGCGGGGGTGGCGATGGATCTGGGCTTTTGCGCCGACCGGCGCGAGGCCGTGGCCATCGGCGCGGTCCATGCCCGGCTGATGCGGGTGGGCAACCGGTCGCTGACGGCCATCTGGGATCGGGGCCACCTGGACTGAGACGGGGTTGCGGGGGCGCATCCAGCCTGTAATCTCTCCCCCGACCGATCCAAGGACAGGCCCCATGATCCCCGATTTCGCCCCCGATTCCGCCGATGCCCTGCCGCTTTGGGCGGTCTGGAAGGGCGACCCCCTGGCCGACCAGGCCGGACCCTGGCCTGCCGCCAGCGGCTTTTCGGGAAAGATGGCCGAGATTTGCCTGCTGCCCAACGCCTCGGGCGGGCTGGCCGGGGCCTTCCTGGGCCTGGGGGACCGCGCGCAGGCCAGCCGCCACCGCTTCGCCCTGGCCCATGCCACGGCGCTGCCGCCGGGAACCTGGCGCGTCGCCCTGCCCCAGGGGGCCGACCCGAATGAGGCGGCCCTGGCGCTGCTGCTGGGCCAGTATCGCTTTTCCCGCTACAAGGGCGCGCCCTATGCCGGGCCGCAGTTCATCTGCCCCGAAGGCGCCGATCCCGCCCGGATCCGCGCCCAGGCGGCCGGAGAGTTCCTGACCCGCGACCTGATCAACACCCCGGCCAACGACATGGGGCCAAACGACCTGGAAGCCGCCGCCCGCGCCCTGGCGGACGAGATCGGGGCCAGCGTCGCGGTCACCACCGGCACCGGCCTTCTGGACGCCAACCTGCCGATGATCCACGCGGTCGGCCGCGCCGCCGAACAGGCCCCCCGCCTGATCGACATCCGCCTGGGCGACAGCGGCCCGCGCCTGACGGTGGTCGGCAAAGGGGTCTGCTTCGACACGGGCGGGCTGGACATCAAGCCCTCGGCGTCGATGCTGCTGATGAAAAAGGACATGGGCGGGGCGGCCACCGCGCTGGGCCTGCTGAGGATGCTGGCGCTGACCGGCGCGGCGGACCGGATGCGGATCCGGGTGCTGCTGCCGGTGGTCGAAAACAGCGTCTCGGCCACATCCTTCCGGCCGGGAGACGTGCTGAAAAGCCGCAAGGGCCTGACGGTCGAGGTGAACAACACCGATGCCGAAGGCCGCCTGATCCTGGCCGATGCGCTGACGCTGGGGGCCGAGGAATCGCCCGACCTGATGATCTCGCTGGCCACCTTGACCGGGGCGGCGCGGGTGGCGCTTGGTCCCGACCTACCGCCGTTTTATTGCGACGACGACGCCACAGCCGAGGCGCTGACCCGCGCCGCGATGGCAACAGCCGATCCCCTGTGGCGGATGCCCTTCTGGGACGGCTACGAATCGCAGATCGAGCCGCCGATCGCCGATCTGGACAACGCGCCCTCGGGCGGCATGGCGGGGTCGATCACCGCCGCGCTGTTCCTGCGCCGCTTCGCCCAGGGGGCCGGGCGCTATGTCCATCTGGATATCTATGGCTGGCAGCCGGTGCTGGCGCCGGGCCGTCCCAAGGGCGGCCTCGGCCAGGGGGCGCGGGCAATCCTGGCGGCGCTGCCGCAGATCCTGCCATTCCTGCCATGACGCTGGACCGCCGCCTGACCCCCGCCACGGAACGCGTCGCCCTGGAAAGCCTGTGCGGGGTGATCGAACGGCCCGCCTATACCCCCGGCCAGGCCGCGCGGCTGATCGTGCCGCTGGCCGACCTTACGATGGCGCCCGATGGCCGCCGCGACCGGCAGGTCAATTTCGGCGCCGATGTCACGGTGATCGACACGCGGGGCGGCTGGTGCTTCGTCCAGGCCGCGCTGGACGGCTATTGCGGCTGGCTGCCCGCCGCCGCGCTGACCCGCGACCTGGCGCCCGTCACGCATCGGGTGACGGCCCCCGCGACCCATGTCTATCCCGCCCCGGACATGAAGCGGCCGGAACGGGCCAGCCTGTCACTCGGCGCGCGCCTGTCGGTGACGGGGACCGAGGGGCGCTTCGCCCGGCTGGCCGACGGCGGCTTCGTTCCGGTCCAGCATATCGGCGACCAGCCCGCGACCGACCCGGTGCCGGTCGCGGAAAGCCTGCTGGGCACGCCCTATCTGTGGGGCGGCAACAGCCGCTGGGGGATCGACTGTTCGGGGCTGGCGCAGGCGGCGCTGACGGCCTGCGACATCCCCTGCCCCGGCGACAGCGACCTGCAACGCGACGCCTTTCCGGCGGCCGAGGAGATCCGGCGGGGCGACCTGCTGTTCTGGCCCGGCCATGTCGCCCTGGCCATGTCGCCCGACCTGATGATCCACGCGACCGCCTGGGCCATGGCGGTGATCGTCGAGCCGATCGCCCAGGCCATCGCGCGGATCGACGCGCAGGGGGACGGGCCGTTCCTGGGGATCCGCCGTCCGCCTCTGGCGCAGCCCGCTGCCATGGCCTAGACCGCGCCGGAACAAAGGAGACGCGGCCATGTTCACCGTTTCGCTGATCGCATCGCCCCTGCGCGCCAACCTGACGCATCAGACGGCGCAGGCCCTGGCCGACCGCTGGGGAGGCGGGCCGGTCCGCTGGCTGAACCCCGCGATCGCGGCGGAATTCGACCTGGCCGGCAGGCCCGCCGATTTCCAGGACGCCTGGGCCGACCTGCACGCCCAGACGCTGGATCTGGCGATCCAGCCGGCGCAGGGGCGGCGCAAGCAGATCCTGCTGGCCGACATGGATTCCACCATGATCGGCCAGGAATGCATCGACGAACTGGCCCATGTCGCGGGCGTCGGCCCGCGCGTGGCCGAAATCACCGCCCGCGCCATGAACGGGGAACTGGATTTCAACGGCGCCCTGACCGAACGGGTGTCGCTGCTGACCGGGCTGAAGGACAGCGTGATCGCGGATGTGCTGGCCTCTCGCATCACGCTGGCCTCGGGGGGGGCGGAACTGGTGGCGACGATGCGCGCGAACGGCGGCTATGCGGCGCTGGTATCGGGCGGCTTCACGGCCTTCACGCAGGCGATTGCCGACCGGCTGGGCTTTGACGAACACCGCGCCAACACCCTGCTGGCCGAGGGCGGGCTGCTGACCGGCCGGGTCGGGATGCCGATCCTGGGCCGCGAGGCCAAGGTCGAGGCGCTGCAATCGATCGCCGCGGCGCGCGGCCTGACACCGGCGGATGTGATCGCGGTGGGCGACGGCGCGAACGACCTGGGGATGATCCAGCTTGCCGGAACCGGGGTCGCGCTGCACGCCAAGCCATCGGTCGCGGCCCAGGCGCAGATCCGCATCGACCACGGCGACCTGACGGCGCTGCTGTATTTGCAGGGCTATTCCGCGCGCGATGTCGTCACGGGCTGATCGCCAGCACCGTCTCCGCCGCCGGACGCGCGACGCTGGCGGCGGCGCCCGTCCCCGCCCAGAACGCGCCATAGCCGTCGTTCCCCCGCGCCTTGGCGGCGGCGTTCAGCGCCTTGCCGATGTCATAGGCCATCGGATAGCCCGCCACGGCCCGGTCGTCGATGGCGGTGAAATCATTGACCAGGCAGCGCGCCGGACGGCCCGAGATCGCCCGCGTCATCGCCGTCTGCCCGCCCGACAGGGCGGCGCGATGGGCGGGCGGGGTCGCGGCCTCGGGCGCGCGCAGGAAGGCGGTGCCGCATTGCACCGCGACCGCCCCCGCCGCCATCGCCGCGCGCGCCGCCGCCCGGTCCATGATCGCCCCCGCCGCGACCACCGGCAGGCCCAGCGGAACCAAGGCCCGCACAAGCGCCGGATGATCCAGCCGGGCGTCCGGCCCGTCGGGCTGGAAGATGCCGCGATGGCCGCCCGCCTCCCAGCCCTGGGCCACCATCACGTCGAAGCCCGCATCACGGATCGCCCGCCCCTCGTCGACCGAGGTCGCGGTGGCCCACAGCCTGCACCCCGCCCCTTTCAGCGCCGCGATCTGGTCGGGCGCGGGCAGCCCGAAATGGCAGCCGACGATGGCGGGCCGTTCGGCCAGCAGCGCCGCCAGCATCGCGTCATTGCCGCGGAAACTGGGATAGATCTCGGACAGCGAGGCGGGCGGCTCTGCCCCGAAGCGGGCAAAGACCGGGCGAAGCGCGTCGATCCAGCCCGCCTCTCGGGCCGCGTCGCGGACAGTCGGGGCGTGGCAGAACAGGTTCACGCCGAAGATCCGGTCGGTCCCCTGCCGCGCCGCCCGGATCGCCTTGCCCGCCGCCGCCGCGTCCAGGGCGCCGAAGGCCAGAAACCCCAGGCCCCCGGCATTGCAGACCGCCACCGCCAGTTCCGGCGTCGAGGTTCCCGCCATGGGCGCCTGCACCACCGGGTGTATCATGTCATCGAACATCGGCCGCTCCTGTGTTTTGCCTTGGCGCAAGTATCCCACGGGGGTCCGGGGGTGTGAAACCCCCGGCCTTCGCCGCTTTACAAAACCCGGCCAAAGGCGCATGGCGCGCGCCATGCTGGATTTGTCGCTGGACCTTCTGCTGATCCTTGCCGCCGCCGGGTTCGCGGCGGGCTTCATCGATTCGATCGCCGGGGGCGGCGGGCTGATCACCCTGCCGGTGCTGATGCTGGCGGGGATCCCGCCCGCGCAGGCGCTGGCCACCAACAAGGTGCAGGGGGTCTTCGGCGCGGCGACGGCGGCGGTCAGCTATGCCGCGCGGGGGCTGGTCGATTTGCGCGGCCAGTGGAGATCGGCGCTGATCGCGGGGCTGGCGGGGGCGCTCGGCGCGGCGCTGGTCAGCTTTCTGCCCACCGACAAGCTGAGGCTGGTGCTTCCGGTGATCCTGATCGCCATCGCCTTGTTCTTCGCGCTGAAGCCGGGGCTGAACGACCTGGACCGGGCACAGCGGGTCGCGCCCGCGGCCTTTGCGCTGACGGCGGTGCCGCTGGTCGGGTTCTATGACGGCGTTCTGGGACCGGGGGCGGGATCGTTCTACATGATCGCCTTCGTCACCCTGGCGGGCTATGGTGTGCTGAAGGCCACCGCGCATACCAAGCTGCTGAACTTCGCGTCGAACCTGGGCGGGCTTGCGGCCTTCGCCCTGGTGGGCCAACCGCTGTGGCTGGTGGGGATCGTGATGGGCGTGGCGCAGATCGCGGGCGCGATGCTGGGGTCGCGGCTGGCCAGCCGGATCGGCGCGCGGCTGATCAAGCCGTTGCTGGTCGCCACCTCGACCGCGCTGGCGCTGCGGCTGATCTGGCAGATGATCTAGGCGGGAAAGCCCGGCGCCGTCCGCATCTCTCCGGTGGGGATGCCGCGCCAGTTGCGGATCGGGTCGGTCAGGAAGCGGCCGACCGCGGGATCGGCTTTGTCCAGCACACCCAGATGGACCAGCAGGGCGGTGATCGCGGCCTCGGCCGCGCGGGTGCCGCCATCGCTGATCTTCAAGGCCACGCCCAGGCCCTGATCGGGCAGGATCGCCACGAACACCGCCTCGGCCCCGGTCTTGGCGGCGACGCGGCCGCCCATCGCGCGCATCAGGATCGTGCAGGCGCGCCCCTCGCCCGGGACCAGTTCGGGATGGGTGCGCATCGCATCCACCAGCCGCCGCATCGCCCGGCCCCGCCGATCGTCGGCCGGATCGGCGAAAGCCGCCATCGCCCGGCCCAGCCCCGCCAGCGAACAGGACCAGTTCGGGGCCGAACAGCCGTCGATGCCATGGCCGGGGCTGACCTCTTTGGTCACCTCCTCGAAGGCGGCCTTCACGGCCTGCTGGACGGGATGGCCGGGGTCCACATAATCAGGCCCGCCGCCCAGATGCCGGTTCAGCGTCAGGAAACCCGCGTGCTTGCCCGAACAGTTGTTGTGCAGCTGGCAGGGGGATTCGCCGCCGCAGGTCAGGCGGCGGTTTTCCTCGGCGTCGCGCGGCATGTGGCAGCCGCAGCGCAGGTCGGATTCGGCCAGGCCCAGGCCATCCAGCCATTGGCCCACCGCGTCCACATGCAGCCGCGCGCCGCTGTGGCTGGCGCAGGCCAGCGCCAGGTGCCGGTCGGTCAGCCCCGCCGCATCCGCCGCGCCGCTCTCGATCAGGGGCAGCGCCTGGATCATCTTGCAGGACGACCGGGGAAAGACGATTTCGCCGGGACAGCCCCAGACCTCGACCACGCCCTTGCCGTCGCAGATGACGGCATGGCCGCAATGCAGGCTTTCGCGCTGGCCGCCGCGCCACAACTGGATCAGTTCCGCGGGTCGCATGGCTTCTCCCCTGACAATTGCGCGATTTCCTGCCTTGCGCTCTTTCTCGCGCGGTGATTTTGGCTATCGTGACCGCAGATGGTTGAAAAGACCACGGCAATCGGGAAAAACCCCCCTGATGCGGCGAAAACTATGGCAGGAGGCCAGAGCATGACCAAGACCACGCTGCGCGGCATGACCGCAGCCCTTGCCCTGATCGCGGGCCTGGGGACCGCAGGGGCGCAGGAATCCACCAATGTCGTCGCGACCGAAGGCGACTGGACCGTCTTCGCGGCGGAAAATCCCAAGGAATGCTGGGCGGTCTCGCCGCCCAAGGCAACCCAGAACACCGACGCGAACGGCGCCCCGCGCGAGGTGACGCGCGGCGATATCCGGCTGTATGTGGCCTATCGCCCCGGCCAGAACGGCGAGGTCAGCTTCAGCGGCGGCTATCCCTTCGCCCCCGACAGCACGGTCGAGGTCGATGTCGGCGGCGCCAAGTTCAACCTGTTCACCGAGGGCGAAAGCGCCTGGACCGGCAGCGCGTCCGAGGATGAAAAGCTGATCGGCGCCCTGCGCGGCGGCACGAACGCGGTCATCACCGGGCGGTCTTCGCGCGGCACGGTGACCAAGGACACGTTCAGCCTGGCCGGGATCACGGCGGCGACCAATACGGCGCGGTCGCGCTGTCAGTAAGCCGGGGGACTTCACGTCCCCCGGACCCCCTGTGGGATATTTAAGCCAAAGTGAAAGGGCGGGGCCGGTTGATTTTCGGCCTCGATTCGCTTATCTGCGGGTCTTCGCAAGCACCGGTAGTCCCCATGAACGCGCCCATCACGCAGGATGTCCTGACCCTTCCCCGCAAGCTGCCGGACAGTGGCCGGGTGAATATCGTCGGGCTGACGCGGACCCAGTTGCGCGATGCGCTGATTGCGGCGGGCACGCCCGAGAAACAGGCCAGAATGCGCGTGGGCCAGGTCTGGCAGTGGATCTATCACTGGGGCGTGCGCGATTTCGCGCAGATGTCGAACCTGGCCAAGGATTACCGCGCCCTACTGGCCGAAAAGTTCGAGATCGCCCTGCCCGAGATCGTCACCCGCCAGATCAGCGAGGACGGCACCCGCAAGTATCTGGTCCGCATCGCCGGGGGCCATGAGGTCGAGACCGTCTATATCCCCGAGGAAGGGCGCGGCACGCTGTGCGTGTCCAGTCAGGTCGGCTGCACGCTGACCTGTTCCTTCTGCCATACCGGCACGCAGAAGCTGGTGCGCAACCTGACCGCCGGGGAAATCGTCGGCCAGTTGATGCTGGCGCGCGACGATCTGGGCGAATGGCCCGTTCCCGGCGCCCCCAAGGATGAGACGCGGCTGGTCAGCAATATCGTGCTGATGGGGATGGGCGAGCCGCTGTATAATTTCGACGCCGTGCGCGACGCGATGAAGGTCTGCATGGACAACGAGGGGCTGTCCCTGTCGCGCCGCCGCATCACCCTGTCCACCAGCGGCGTGGTCCCCGAGATCGCCCGCACCGCCGCCGAGATCGGCTGCCAGTTGGCCGTCAGCTTCCACGCCACCACCGACGAGGTGCGCAACGTCCTGGTGCCGATCAACAAGCGCTGGAACATCGCCACGCTGCTCGACGCGCTGCGCGATTATCCGCGCCTGTCCAACAGCGAGCGGATCACCTTTGAATACGTGATGCTGGCCGGGGTGAACGACAGCGATGCGGATGCGCATCGGCTGGTGGAATTGATCCGGGGGATCCCGGCCAAGATCAACCTGATCCCCTTCAACGAATGGCCCGGCGCGCCCTATAAACGGTCGAGCAACAACCGCATCCACGCTTTTGCCGACATCATCTACAAGGCCGGTTACGCCAGCCCGATCCGCACGCCGAGGGGCGAGGACATCATGGCGGCCTGTGGTCAGTTGAAGTCGGCGACCGAGCGGGGGCGGAAGTCGCGGGCGGAGATTGCGGCTGAGGTGGGGTGAGGCCGGTCGATTTCATCCGGTCTTTCTGATAAGCTTTCCTAAGCGTGTCTTGTGCGAGGTAATCATGTTGAGATCCTTACTTTTCGCCGTCGGAGTGCTTGTGGCGACCCCTGCCCTTGCTGATTGGGTGTATCGCGCCCCCGAAGCATCGGACGACACGGGCGGCGTCTATGTACGAAATATGCAGGGTCACCGGCTGGAGCTCGGATGCGGGAACGGCGGCTTTGTGGGGCTTTCCCTGAGACCCGACTTGCGGCCCGCCAATGTCAGCGGCATCGAACATGCGATTCTGCAACTGCGTGTCGATCAGCGTCCGCCTCTGTTTCTGCCCGTGACTTGCCAGGATCATGGCTGCGATCAGGCGGCGCTCCATCTTGGCAAGCCATTCACCGTGGCCGAGATAGAGGCCATTGTCACTGCCTTGCGGTCCGGTTCCTCGCTGGAGATCACCTTGGGGGCGCAACCGATGACGCGGTTCAGCCTGGCTGGCTCCTCCGCGGCACTGGGCCGCCTGAAAGAACAGAACCCGATCTGCGACGGACTTTGATCAACAGGGGTCAAGCTGGCTTCCCCCACCCATCAATCACCGCCACCGCCTCCTCGGCCGTCTCGACATAATGGATCAGCCCCAGATCCTCGTCCGAGATCGTCCCAGCCTCGGCCAGGCCCTTCCAGTTGATGATCCCCTCCCAGAACTCCCGTCCGAACATCAGGAAGGGGACGCGGGCCATGCGGCCGGTCTGGATCAGGGTCAGGGCCTCGAAGGTTTCGTCCAGGGTGCCGAAGCCGCCGGGGAAGATGGTGATCGCCCGCGCGCGCATCAGGAAATGCATCTTGCGGATCGCGAAATAGTGGAAGTTGAAGCACAGTTCCGGCGTCACATAGATGTTTGGGGCCTGTTCATGGGGCAGCACGATGCCCAGGCCGATGGACTTGCCGCCCGCCTGATACGCGCCCAGATTGCCCGCCTCCATCACGCCGGGGCCGCCGCCGGTGGCGATGACGAAGTCGCGCCCGCCGGTCTCCAGGCTGCGGCGGGTCATTTCCTGGGCGAAAAGCCGCGCCTCCTCGTAATAGGCCGACAGCCTTGCCAGCGTCGGCGTGCGCGCCAGGGCCGCGTTTTCGGGCGAGGGGATCCGGGCGCCGCCGAACATCACCACGGTCGATTCCACCCCGGCCTCGTCCAGCAGCATCTGCGGTTTCAGCAGTTCCAGTTGCAGGCGGACGGGACGCAACTCCTCTCGCAGCAGGAAATCGCGGTCGGTGAAGGCCAGCTGATAGGCGGGCGAACGCGTCTGCGGCGTGTCGGGGATCAGTTCGGCGCGGACCGCATCCTCGTCGCTGTGCGGAAAGGGGTGGGCGCGGTCCTCGGTGGTCTTGGCAGCGTCGTTCATTCGGATCCTCGGATTGCACGGGCCTTGCCCCAGGCTTATAGCCCACAGGTGACAGTTTCCACCCGCCGCAGGAGAGGCCGATGACCCAAGCCCTTGAAACCGCCATCGAGGCCGCGTGGGAAGCCCGCGCCGAGATCGACAGCGCCACCACCGGCATCGTGCGCGAGGCGGTCGAGGAGACGCTGGCCCAGCTGGACAGCGGCGCCCTGCGGGTGGCCGAAAAACGCGGCGATGACTGGCATGTGAACCAGTGGGCGAAAAAGGCCGTGCTGCTGTCCTTCCGCCTGAACGACATGGAACAGATGTCGGGCGGCCCGCAGGGCGGCAACTGGTGGGACAAGGTGCCGTCGAAATTCGCGGGCTGGGGCGACAACCAGTGGCGCGCGGCCGGGTTCCGCGCCGTGCCGGGGGCCATCGTGCGGCGCAGCGCCTATATCGCGCCGGGCGCGGTGCTGATGCCGTCCTTCGTCAACCTGGGCGCCCGCGTGGGCGAGGGCACGATGGTCGATACCTGGGCCACGGTCGGATCCTGCGCGCAGATCGGCCAGAACGTCCACCTGTCCGGCGGCGTCGGCATCGGCGGCGTGCTGGAGCCGCTGCAAGCCGGCCCCACCATCATCGAGGACAATTGCTTCATCGGCGCGCGTTCGGAAGTGGTCGAGGGCTGCATCGTCCGCGAAGGCTCGGTCCTGGGCATGGGGGTGTTCATCGGCCAGTCCACCAAGATCGTCGACCGCGAAACGGGTCAGGTGATGTATGGCGAGGTTCCGGCCGGATCGGTCGTCGTCGCCGGGTCGCTGCCGTCGAAGAACGGCGTGAACCTGTATTGCGCGGTGATCGTCAAGCGGGTGGACGCGCAGACGCGGTCCAAGACCTCGATCAACGAATTGCTGCGGGATTGACCAAGCTTTACATCGACGCCGATGCCTGCCCGGTCAAGCCCGAGGCCGAGCGCGTGGTGACGCGGCTGCGGGTGCCGATGGTGCTGGTCTGCAATGGCGGGCTGCGGCCCCCGGCCAATCCGCTTGTCACGCTGAAGATCGTCGCCGAAGGCCCGGACGAGGCCGACAAATGGATCGCCGATCAATGCGGGCCGGGCGATGTGGTGGTGACGGGCGACCTGCCGCTGGCCGACCGCTGCCTCAAGGCCGGGGCGCGCGTCGTCACCCATGACGGCGAGGTGCTGAGCCTTTCCAATATCGGCCCGCGCCTGGCGGCCCGCGACCTGATGGCGGATCTGCGGGCCTCGAACCCCTTCATGCAGGGCGGCGGGGCCAGCTTCGGCAAGGCCGACCGGGCGCGGTTCCTGCAAGTGCTGGACCGCGAACTGGGCGCCGCGCTGCGCGGCTGACCAACCTTCCCGCTGGCCGTGCGTTCCAATCGCACCCCGCCCGGCCCGCTGGATCGACCGCATCACCCGGCCCGGCTGGCCTGGCTGGTGCGCAGGCTGACCCAGGCGCCGTGCCTGGTCTGCGGGCGGGCGATGCCGTTCCTGGAACGGGTGCCCTTCACCTCGTCGCTGCTGGGGGCAACGGTCAGGCTGCTGGCCTTCGGGATGCTGGCGCGCGACGGGCTGTTCACGGTGCTGGGCCTTGCGGTCCGACCGTGCATGGCTATAACCCCGGACGATTTATCAGCCGCCAGCCCCAGGGGACCGCCATGCCGAAAAGAACCGATATCAAGTCGATCCTGATCATCGGCGCAGGCCCCATCGTCATCGGCCAGGCCTGCGAATTCGACTATTCCGGCGCCCAGGCCTGCAAGGCGCTGCGCGAGGAAGGCTATCGGGTGATCCTGGTCAACTCGAACCCCGCGACGATCATGACCGACCCGGAAATGGCCGACGCCACCTATATCGAGCCGATCACCCCCGAAATCGTCGAAAAGATCATCGCCAAGGAACGCCCCGATGCGCTGCTGCCGACGATGGGCGGGCAGACCGGGCTGAACACCGCCCTGGCCCTGGCGGACATGGGCGTGCTGAACCGCTATGGCGTGGAACTGATCGGCGCGCAGCGGGCCGCCATCGAAATGGCCGAGGACCGCAAGCTGTTCCGCGAGGCGATGGACCGGATCGGGCTGGAAAACCCCAGGGCCACCATCGTCGCCGCGCCGAAGGGCGCGAACGGAAAATACGACATCAGCGCGGGCGTGGCCCAGGCCATGGACGCGCTGGAGGAGATCGGCCTGCCCGCCATCATCCGCCCCGCCTTCACCCTGGGCGGAACCGGCGGCGGCGTCGCCTATAACCGCGACGATTACGAACGGATCGTCCGGTCGGGCCTGGACGCATCCCCGGTCGCGCAGGTGCTGGTCGACGAAAGCCTGCTGGGCTGGAAGGAATTCGAGATGGAGGTCGTGCGGGATCGCAACGACAACGCCATCATCGTCTGCGCCATCGAGAACGTCGACCCGATGGGCGTCCATACCGGCGATTCCATCACCGTCGCCCCGGCGCTGACCCTGACCGACCGGGAATACCAGATCATGCGCAACGGCTCGATCGCCGTGCTGCGCGAGATCGGCGTGGAAACCGGCGGGTCGAACGTGCAATGGGCGATCAACCCCGCCGATGGCCGCATGGTGGTGATCGAGATGAACCCGCGCGTGTCACGGTCCTCGGCGCTTGCGTCCAAGGCGACGGGCTTCCCGATCGCCAAGATCGCGGCGAAACTGGCGGTCGGCTATACGCTGGACGAGCTGGACAACGACATCACCAAGGTCACGCCCGCCTCCTTCGAGCCGTCCATCGACTATGTGGTCACGAAAATCCCGCGCTTCGCCTTCGAGAAATTCCCCGGTTCCCAGCCCGAACTGACCACCGCCATGAAATCCGTGGGCGAGGTCATGGCCATCGGCCGCAGCTTTCCCGAATCGCTGCAAAAGGCGCTTGCCTCGATGGAGAACGGCCTGACCGGCCTGGACGAGATCGCCATCGAGGGCGCGGACCAGGGCAAGGCCGCGATCATCGCCGCCCTGTCCAGGGCCACGCCCGACCGGCTGCGCGTCATCGCCCAGGCGATGCGCCTGGGCCTGTCGGACGACGAAATCGGCCGCGTGACCAGCTTCGACCCCTGGTTCCTGGCCCGGCTGCGCGACATCGTCGATGCCGAAAACGCCCTTCGCGACGCGGGCCTGCCCCAGGACGCCGAAGGATTGCGCGCGCTGAAGATGATGGGCTTCACCGATGCCCGCCTGGCCCACCTGACCGGCCGGGACGAGGACCAGATCCGCCGCGCCCGCCGCGGCGCGGGCGTCCTGCCCGTCTTCAAGCGCATCGACACCTGCGCCGCCGAATTCGAGGCCCAGACCCCCTATATGTACTCGACCTACGAAGCCCCGGCGATGGGCGACGTGGAATGCGAATCCCGCCCCACCGGCGCGAAGAAGGTCGTCATCCTGGGCGGCGGCCCGAACCGGATCGGCCAGGGGATCGAGTTCGATTACTGCTGCTGCCACGCCTGCTTCGCCCTGACCGATGCGGGCTATGAGACGATCATGGTCAACTGCAACCCGGAAACGGTCTCGACCGACTATGACACCTCGGACCGGCTGTATTTCGAACCCCTGACACTGGAGCATGTGCTGGAAATCCTGCGGGTCGAGCAGGAAAACGGCACCCTGCACGGCGTGATCGTGCAGTTCGGCGGCCAGACGCCGCTGAAACTGGCCAACGCGCTCGAGGCCGAGGGCATCCCGATCCTGGGCACCACGCCGGACGCCATCGACCTGGCCGAGGATCGTGAGCGCTTCCAGAAGCTGCTGAACGAGTTGGACCTGCGCCAGCCCGTCAACGGCATCGCCCGTTCCGATGCCGAGGCCATCCGGATCGCCGAACGCATCGGCTTTCCGCTGGTCATCCGCCCCTCCTATGTCCTGGGCGGCCGCGCGATGGAGATCGTGCGCGACATGGACCATCTGCGCCGCTACATCACCGAGGCGGTCAGCGTCTCGGGCAAGAACCCGGTGCTGCTGGACAGCTACCTGTCCGGCGCGATCGAGGTCGATGTGGACGCCCTGTCGGACGGCGAAACCGTCCATGTCGCCGGGATCATGGAACATATCGAGGAAGCGGGCGTCCATTCCGGCGATTCGGCCTGCTGCCTGCCGCCGCACACGCTGGACGCCGCGACCATCGAGGAACTGAAACGCCAGACCGTCGCCATGGCCCGCGCGCTGCGGGTCAAGGGGCTGATGAACGTGCAATTCGCGCTGAAGGACGGCACGATCTATGTGCTGGAGGTGAACCCGCGCGCCAGCCGCACCGTGCCCTTCGTCGCCAAGGCCACCGACAGCGCCATCGCCTCGATCGCCGCAAGGCTGATGGCCGGCGAACCGATGTCCCACTTCCCGATGCGCGCGCCCTACCCGGCCGGCGTCGGACCCGAGGACGACCTGCCCTTTGCTGATCCGATGACCCTGGCCGATCCGATCACGCCCTGGTTCTCGGTGAAAGAGGCCGTTCTGCCCTTCGCCCGCTTCCCCGGCGTCGACACGCTGCTTGGGCCGGAAATGCGCTCGACCGGAGAGGTGATGGGTTGGGATCGCAACTTCGCCCGCGCCTTCCTGAAGGCGCAGATGGGCGCGGGGTCGAACCTGCCTTTCGAGGGACGGGTGTTCCTGTCGGTCAAGGATGCCGACAAGTCCGAGGCCCTGGCCGATGCGGCCCGCGACCTGACAACGATGGGTTTCCAGCTGATCGCGACCAGCGGCACCGCCGATTTCCTGGCCGCATCCGGGGTCGAAACCGCCCGCGTCAACAAGGTCTATGAAGGCCGTCCCAATATCGTCGACCGCCTGAAGAACGGCGAGATCGCCATGGTCCTGAACACGACCGAGGGCGCCCAGGCCATCGCCGATTCCCGTGAGATCCGGGCCGTCGCACTGTACGACAAGATCCCCTATTTCACCACCGCCGCGGGCAGCATCGCCGCGGTCGCCGCCATCAAGTCGCGCGAGGAAGGCGAGGTCGGCGTCAGAAGCCTGCAAGCCTGAAGCCCGCGCTGGCAACAGGACAGTCGGCGCTCTCGGATCGCTGGCCGTCCTGCTTCAACAGCACGGACGTTCGCAACCGTCCTTGAACCGCCGGGCCAAGGATAGGTTCGTTCATCCGGCGCTGCGGACAGGCACGCCACGCGCCCGGATCATGCCCCCGACAACAGGGACAGCGCGGCGGTATAGCGGTTGCTGGTCGTCGTCGTCTGGATCTGCGACAGGGCAAGATAGCGCGTGGTCAGCTTGTCGATGGTCTCGTCGGTGGCGATCTTGGAAAAACTGCTGCTGCCCAGGACGCGTTCCGACGCCGACATGAACTCCTCCAACTGCCGGTCGACCGGCAGGTTGGCGATCGACTTGCTCATCCCGAATGCGCCTTGGAAAACGGTCCGAAGCTGTTTGTTGCCCAGGACTTCATACCACAGCGTCTTGTCGCTGGAGGTGCGCGAGGCGAAGGACTTGACCTCGTTCCGGGCGTTCAGGGCCAGGCGATAGCTTTGGTCCCCCTCGCCCACGCGCTTTTCGAATTGCCGCTGGACATAGGTCTGGCTCAGCGCCTCGCCCGTCGCGGCGGCGTCGCCGCGCTTGCCGAAGGCCTGGGCCAGTTTCAGGTAACGCTTGTCGCCCAGCCGATTGGCGAGGGACGCGCTGTCCCCCAGATCGGATTCCAGAACCTTGCGGATGAAGGCCTTGTTGGCCATATCCTCGTCAAGGCCAAAGGCGCCCAACGCCACCTGCAGCATCTTGTAATCGCTAACCAGATCCTCGGCCGTGGTGGTGGCCGTCAGGTTTTCCCGAAGATAGGCGGTGGCGCGCTGGACCACGGGATCCTTGGCCGTAGCCTCGACCTGGCGCGATTCCATGCGTTGCAGGACGCGCCATCCGGCCAGGCCGCTTAGTCCGACATTGATGGCGATGGCCATGGCATCCTCATTGGCGGCGGGCTTGAATAAGCTGTTCTTCCTGCGGCAGAAGATCGCGCAGCCGCCGCAGGGCGGGATAGGCCGCGCCTTCCTCGATGCTGGCGCGGGCCTCATGCAGGGCTGCCTGGCTGGCCTCGTCCTCGAACACCAGGGCAAGCTGGGCGATGGCCAGAAGAAGCTGGCGTTTTCCTTCGGCGGGTTCGGCATCGCCCGACAGGATCAGCTGGGCGATATAGCAGGCGCGGCCGACCGGGGTGTTGGCCCGGTCGGGATGGATCGCATCCTTCAGCCGCAGGACATTCGCATTGGGCGTGCGGATGGCGATCTTGGACCGGCGGTCGCCGTTTTCGATGACCGCGCCGTTGATCAGCACGCGTTCGTTGGGGGCGAGTTTCAGGACAAGGCCGCTCATGCCGGGGCCTCCTGGCGCAGGCCGCGCATCATGGCCATGTTGATGTCGATCAGCGGGGCAAGGCCGACCCTGCCCGACAACGCCCGATGGCCGTGACGCAGGGCAAAGCCTGCCAGCGACAGCAGCCCGGCCCGGACATGATCCGGCAGCGCATTGCCGGGATCGGCCAGATCGCTGGCAAGGATCGTCCACAACTGGTTATTCTTGTCCACGGAGGCGATCCGATCGGGGCCCTGCCCATTGTCCTCTGCCTGGCGCAACATGCGGGTCACGCGAGAGAAGACATCGTATTCGGCGTCACGCGCGGTGCGGACGATGCTGCTGCCATATCCGTTGGCGGAAAAATACGGAACCGCGTTCAAGGTTGATCATCCTGATCTTAAGGGTTCAGCAGAAGTGGGGCACCCCATGGGCGCCCCGCCGGGTCTTGGGGTCAGCGGAACAGCGACAGGATCGCCGAGGGCGCCTGGTTGGCGATCGACAGCGCCTGGATGCCCAGCTGCTGCTGCGTTTGCAGGGCTTGCAGGCGGGCCGAGGCTTCCTCCATGTCGGCGTCGACCAGCGAACCAACACCGGCCTTCAAGGAGTCAGCCAGCTTGCCGATGAAGTTCGACTGTTCCTCGATTTGCTTTGCCTTGGCACCCAGAGCCGCAGAGCCATTCAGCGCGGTCTGCAAGTTCGCCTCAAGCGCAAGCACTGCCGCCTCTGCGGAAGCACGATCAGTGATGGCCGTCAGGGCATTCGTTCCGGCAAGCAAGGTTGCTTCAAAGTCAACGGAAGCAACTGCAATGTTGCCAGCAGTCACACCCGTGTTGCTGCGGTCGAGCGACGACAAGACCGTATAGGTCGCGCCGGCGTTCACACCGTTTGTCTTCAGCAGGTTGACGCCGTTCATCTGCGTGCCCGCAATCGTCGCGGTAATCACTGCTGTCTTTGCCGCGATATCGGCTTGGACCTTGGCGAATTCGTAACCGTCAGTTCCAGCCCGGGACGCCAGATCCTTCATCTCGGTCAGGGTTTTCGCGATCAGGTCGGCCCCGTCAACAGCAGTCTGAACCGTCGCGCCGGCGACGTTCAGCGAACTTTGGATCGCCTTCGCCGAAGACTGGTCAGCCTCCATCACCTTGGAAATCGCCCAGACGGCCGAGTTATCCTTGGCCGAGTTGATCGACTTGCCGGTCGAAATCTCCGACTGGGCCTTGTTCAGGCTGGAGTTCACGTTCTTCAGGGTTTGCAGTGCAACGATGGCGCCGTTGTTGGTCAGAATACTGGACATCTTATCCTCAAGATATAATGGATGCTTTGCATCCTTTGTTTCGACGATTGGCCTTCTGACCTTGGGCGTTTATCCCTGTGCCGCTTTTGGCATGACCGCAGTCCTAGCAGCCGGTGATTGATGGATAGTGAATTTCCCCCCGCCTCTCAAATCCCAAACGCGAAAGATTTTAATCAAAACCGCTGGGCCAGCACCGCGCTGGTCGGCGTATTGTGGCGCTGACCGGCCTGGTCATAGGTTTGCAGGCTGCGCGCGTTCTTGACGATGTCCCGGATCTGGTCGATGGCCCGCTGGGTGCCGCGCGCCGAATCCTCGGCCAGGCGGTGCAGGTGTTGCAGGGTCTGTTCGATCTGCGCCTTCGATTCGGCGTCCAGCCCGTCGCGTTCGAATCGGCGGGCCAGCGCCTCGATCCGGGTCAGGGCCTGGGCCGCATCGCCGGAAATGATGGCCTGTTCGATGCCGCGCAGGATGTCGCGATGCTTCGGTTTCATTGCGTCGCCCATTTGCCGAACCCCAGATCCATGCGGTCCGCCAGCGCCGCGGCCTGTTCCTGGATCAGGAAGCTAGAAAACTGATCCTCGCCGATGCCGCCGCCGAATGCGCCGGTGTTGGATTTCGGACCGCAATATTTCAGCATTTCCTGAAGAAACATCTGTTCAAGCTGTTCCGATGGCGGTCGCGGCGCGGTCGCGGGCATGACTGCCGTTGAGATTTGGTTAACCTGCATGAGCCTTTTCCTGATTGCGGATATTTTTCATGATTAGCCTGTTGCGGTAAATAAATCGTAAGGACTTATCCTTATTCCTGGCGGCATCACGTGGGGAATCGGGCATATGGCAGAGAATTTCGTTTTACCGGTCATGACCATGGTGCAGACCACCGCCGTCGCCGAACCCGCGATCGAGGGCGAGGAAGAAGCCGGGTTTGCCTTTGCGATCGACGGCGCGCCGGTCGATGATCTGCTGGCCGATGCGGCGCCTGCGGACATGGCGGCCGTCTGCCAGCCGCCGCAGGATCTGTTGCAGATGCTGATCGAGGATTTGTCCGGGATCAGCGGCGCCCTGCGCCAGGCCGCGCCGGAAGGCGGGCAGGCCGCAGAGGAGCAGGGTCCTTCCGACCCCGAGCTGGCCTTGCCCGGATCGGGGATGCGAATCGCGCTGCCCGCCGCTGCCGACGCCGCGCCCGGCCTGGCGGTGCAGATGACGCCCGACATGCCGCAGGCCGATTTTCTGTCCGCCGAACCGCCCTCGCCGCACATCGCTGCGGCGCGCGATGTCGCGGTGGCCGCCCCCGATCAGCCGCTGCCGCCGTCCCGCGTTCCCGTTGCGTCAGTGGTGCGCCAGATGGCCGAGGCCGTCGTCAGCGCCCGCGAGGACCGGATCGAGATCGCCCTGGCGCCCGAGGAACTGGGCCGGATCCGCATGGTCATGACCGGGCCGGAACACGGCCTGCATGTGCTGGTCTGGGCCGAACGCCCCGAGGTTCTGGACCAGTTGCGCCGCAACGCCGCCTTCTTGCAGGAATGCTTCGGGGATGCCGGGATGGCCGATGCCTCATTCGAATTCCAGGGCAACGACGGCACCGGGTCCGGCGGCGGGCAGTCATTGTCCGACGCGCCAGGCCAGGGCCTTGACGTGACCGAAACCGCTTCCGTGCCCGCCGCCTGGACGCCCCTGGCGATTCCGGCGCGCCTGGACATCCGCATCTGAAAAGGAGAATCGCTTGGTTACCCCAGTCAACGGCTCGGCGGCCGGAACCACCGGCGCGACATCCCCGTCCAAGGCCACGGACGCCATGACCGCGCAGGCGGCGAATTTCGACACGTTCCTGCGGATGCTGACCACGCAGTTGCAGAACCAGGATCCCCTGAACCCGATGGAGGGCAGCGATTTCGCGGTCCAGCTTGCGACCTTTTCGGGGGTCGAACAGCAGGCGCAGACGAACAAGCTGCTGGAACAGATGCTAACCCAATCGGGCGGCAGCCTGGGCCAGCTGGCCGAATGGATCGGGAAAGAGGTGCGCACCACCGAACCCGTCTGGTTCGGGGACAGGCCGCTGACGCTGGACGTCAACCCCGACAGCCGGGCCGACAGCGTGACCCTGGTGACGCTGAACGAATCGGGCAAGGAGGTTCTGAGAGAGGAAATCGGGCCGGGCGAAGGCCAGATCGACTGGCTGGGGCGCGACGAATACGGCGAAAAGCTGGCCGACGGCCGCTATTCCTTCGTGATCGAAAGCAACCGCGCGGGCGAGGTGATTTCCGAGGATCCGGTCGGCGCCTATGTCCGCGTGGCCGAGGCCGAGGTCGGCAGCCAGGGGATCGAACTGATCTTCGAAGGCGGCGGGTCGGCCCTGGCCAGCCGGATCGAGGCGCTGCGCCAGGCGAATTAAAGCTGCGGCAGGAAGCCGCCGCGCATCGCCAGGATCTCGTCGCGGATGCGGACGGTCGCGGCGCTCATCCGCCGGTCGGCGCGGCGCAGCAGATACCAGCTTCGCTGGATCGGCAGCCCGATGCCGCGCAGGGCGATCAGGCGGCCCGACCGCAGCTCCTCGGTCACGGTGTGCTGGGAAATCAGCGCCACGCCCAGGCCCGCGATCACCGCCTGCTTGATCGTCTCGTTGGTGCCCATCTCGACCGCGCGCCAGGTCGCGCCTTCGCCGATGCGGTCCAGGAAACGGGTCATCAGGATGCGGGTGCCCGACCCTTCCTCGCGCGACAGGAAGGTCTGGGCCAGCAGATCGCCCGGCATCACCGGGTCGGCATCGGCCAGCGGGTGGTCGGGGGCGGCGATGATGATGTGCGGATGCGGGCCGACCGGGTCGGCGACCACCGCCGGTTCGCGCGGCGGGCGGCCCATGATCGCCAGATCCAGGTCGTCGCCCGCCAGCGCCGCCAGCACCGCGTCGCGGTTGCCGATCCGCAGCGTCACCTCGATATCGGGCAAAAGTCGCAGCAGCCACGCGACCAGGCCGGGGGCGAAATACTTGCCGGTCGAGACCACGCCCAGCACCACATTGCCGACATGGCCCTGCTGCAACGCGCCGATCTCTCGGGCCGCGCGGGACAGGGCGGTGGCGATCTGCGATTCCGCCAGCAGCAGCGCCTCGCCCTCGGGCGTGGGGCGGAAGGCGCCATGGTCCGCGCGCAGGACCAGGGGGCATCCGGCCAGATCCTCCAGCCCGCGCAACTGGCTGTGGATGGCGGGCGTGGTCAGGCCCAGCATCCCCGCCGCCGCCGTCAGGCTGCCGCTGTCGGCGACGGCGCGCAGGCAGCGCAACTGACGCAGGGTAATGGCTTCGGGCTTCATTTCACCAAAATCTAATCTTCTTTCCAGATTATTAAATTTCCTCTAAATCCCCTGCCTGTCAATCTGCCCTTGATCAGACGCCACGGGAGCGGCCGATGACGACGCCCAGCATTGACACCACGCATATTCCGCCGGATTTCCGGCCGCTGATGCTGGCCCTGGCGCGGGGCGGGGCGACGCTGGCGGGCGTGATCCGTCGCGGCGACGGCAGCCTGTCGACCGAGGTCGGCACGAACAGCGACGGCGACGGCCAGAAGCGGCTGGACGTGCAGGCCGACGCGCTGTTCCGCGACGCGCTGCGCGACGCGGGCATCCGCTGGTTCACCAGCGAGGAACAGGCCGAACCCGTCGCCATGCAGCCGAACGGCGCCTTTGCCCTGGCCATCGACCCGCTGGACGGATCGTCCAACATCGACACCAATGTCTCGATCGGCACGATCTTCGCCGTCTATCCCGGACAGGACCAGGCCGAGACCAGCTTCCTGCGCCCCGCCCGCGACCTGATCGCCGGGGGATACATCATCTATGGCCCGCGCTGCTGCCTGGTGGCCAGTTTCGGCGACGGCACGCAGATCTATACGCTGAACCCGGACACCGACAGCTTCGACCTGACCAGCCCGCGCGCGACCCTGCCGGACTGCTTCTTCGAATTCGCCATCAACGCGTCCAATTACCGCCACTGGCCGCGCCCGATCCGCGCCTATATCGACGACTGCATCGCCGGGATCGACGGCCCGCGAGAGCGCAATTTCAACATGCGCTGGATCGCGTCGCTGGTGGCCGAGGCGCACCGGATCCTGATGCGGGGCGGCATCTTCCTGTATCCAGCCGATGCCCGCAAAGGCTATGATCGGGGCCGGCTGCGGCTGCTGTATGAATGCGCGCCCATCGCCTTTGTCATCGAGCAGGCGGGCGGGCGGGCGACCGACGGCGCGCTGCCGATCCTCGATGCGCAGATCACCGACCTGCACGGCCGCACGCCGCTGGTCTTCGGTTCGGCCGAAAAGGTCGACCGCGTCGCCGCCTATCACGACCTGCCCGAAGCCGAGGTCTCGGCCCTGTTCGGCCATCGCGGCCTGTTCCGCGCCTGAGGAAACCATGAGCAAGAAGCATCCCATCATCTCGGTCACAGGCAGTTCCGGCGCGGGCACCACCACCGTCAAGGCGACCTTCGACCAGATCTTCCGCCGCGAGGGCATCCGCGCCGTCAGCATCGAGGGCGACGCCTTCCACCGCTTCGACCGGCAGGCGATGAAGGACGAACTGGCCCGCCGCCAGGCCGCGGGCGACCAGACCTTCAGCCATTTCAGCTTCGACGCCAACGAGCTGGAAAAGCTTGAGGAGATCTTCCGCATCTATGGCGAGACCGGCCGGGGCGAGACGCGCCACTATGTCCATGACGACCGCGAGGCCGAACGCTGGGGCAGCGCGCCCGGCACCTTCACCGACTGGGCGCCGTTCGAGGAAGGATCCGACCTGCTGTTCTATGAAGGGCTGCACGGCGCGGTGGTCAACGATACGGTCAACCTGGCCCGGCATGCCGACCTGAAGATCGGCGTGGTGCCGGTCATCAACCTGGAATGGATCCAGAAGATCCACCGCGACAAGGCCAGCCGGGGCTATTCGACCGAGGCCGTGACCGACACCATCCTGCGCCGGATGCACGCCTATGTTCACTGCATCTGCCCGCAATTCACCCAGACCGACATCAATTTCCAGCGGGTGCCGGTGGTCGATACCTCGAACCCGTTCATCGCCCGCTGGATCCCCACGCCCGACGAAAGCCTGGTGGTGATCCGGTTCCGCAATCCGCGCGGCATCGACTTTCCCTATCTGACCCAGATGATCGACGGATCCTGGATGACGCGGCCCAATTCCATCGTCATCCCCGGTCCCAAGACCGACCTCGCCATGCAGTTGATCCTGACGCCGATGATCCTGCGCCTGATCGACGACGCCAAGCGCGCCTAAGGGGGACCAAGCCATGAACCAGATGATCCGCATCGACGCCGCGCAAGAAGCGAAGATGGCCAATGCCATCCGCGCCCTGGCGATGGATGCCGTCGAGGCCGCGAAATCCGGCCATCCCGGCGCGCCGATGGGCATGGCCGATGTCGCGGCGGTGCTGTTCAACCGCTTCATCCGCGTGGATCCCGCCGATCCCGCCTGGCCGGACCGCGACCGCTTCGTGATGTCGGCGGGGCACGGGTCGATGCTGGTCTATGCCATCCATCACCTGCTGGGCTATGACGACATGGGCATGGACCAGATCCGCGCCTTCCGGCAGTTGGGATCGCGCACGGCGGGCCATCCCGAATACGGCCATGCCAAGGGGATCGAGATGACGACCGGCCCCCTGGGCCAGGGCATCGCCACCGCCGTCGGCATGGCGCTCGCCGAACGCATGGCCCATGCCCGCTGGCCGGATCTGGCCGATCACCACACCTATGTCATCGCCGGCGACGGCTGCCTGATGGAGGGGATCAGCCACGAGGCCATCGACCTTGCCGGGCACCTGCGCCTCGGCCGGCTGATCGTGCTGTGGGACGACAACGGCATCACCATCGACGGCGGCACCGACCTGTCGACCAGCACCGACCAGCAGGGCCGCTTTGCCGCCGCAGGCTGGCATGTGCAGGCCGTGGACGGCCATGATCGGGACGCGGTGGCCGCCGCCATCCAGGCCGCGCGGGCCGACGACCGCCCGTCCATGATCGCCTGCAAGACCATCATCGGCTTTGGCGCGCCCAACAAGCAGGGCGGCCACGAGGTCCATGGCGCGCCGCTGGGCGCGGAGGAGATCGCGGCCGCCCGCGCCCATCTGGACTGGCCGCACGACGCCTTTACCCTGCCCGAGGACGTGACCTCTGCCTGGGCCGCCATCGCGGCGCGGGGGGCGCAGGCTCGGGCCGACTGGGCGGCGCGGCTGGAAACCTCCGCCAACCGCGCCGCCTTTCTTAACGCACAGGCCGCGCCCGATGCCCAGGCGCTGCGGACCGCCATCGCCGGGTATTGCCACCAGCTTGTCGCGGATCGTCCCAAGGTCGCAACCCGCAAGGCCAGCGAGATGGCGTTGCAGGTGATCAACGCCACCCTGCCCCAGACCATCGGCGGAAGCGCCGACCTGACCGGATCGAACCTGACCCGGACGAAGGACATGCAGGGGATCCGGGCGGGCGATCATGCGGGCCGCTATGTCAACTATGGCATTCGCGAACATGCCATGGCGGCGGTGATGAACGGCATCGCGCTGCATGGCGGGTTCATCCCCTATGGCGGCACCTTCCTGGCCTTTGCCGACTATTCCCGGCCCGCGATCCGGCTGGGCGCGCTGATGGGGGTGCGGGTGATCCATGTGATGACCCATGACAGCATCGGCCTGGGCGAGGATGGCCCGACCCACCAGCCGGTCGAGCATCTGGCAAGCCTGCGCGCCATCCCCAACCTTCAGGTGTTCCGCCCAGCCGATGCGGTCGAGACCGCCGAGGCCTGGGAAATCGCGCTGACCAGCCCCACAACGCCCTCGGTCCTGGCGCTGTCGCGGCAGAACCTGCCCGCCCTGCGGACCCGCGACGAGGATGAGAACCGCTCTCGCCGGGGCGCCTATGTGCTGCGCGCCACGCCCGCGCCGCGCGACGTGACCCTGATCGCCACCGGGTCCGAGGTGGAGATCGCCATGGCCGCCGCCGACCTGCTGCGCGCCGACCGGATCGACGCGGCGGTGGTGTCGGCCCCCTGTTTCGAACTGTTCGCGGCCCAGGACCGCGCCTATCGCCAGGGGGTGCTGTGCGACGCCCCGCGCATCGGCATCGAGGCCGCGATCCGCCAGGGCTGGGATCTGTTCCTGCGCCCCGAGGACGGCTTCGTCGGCATGACCGGCTTTGGCGCATCCGCCCCCGCCCCCGCCCTTTACCGCCATTTCGGCATCACGCCCGAGGCCGTCGCCGAACTGGCCCGCAAGCTTATCAAGGGAGAGAATTGATGGCGCTGATCACCCTGCGGCAGCTTCTGGATCACGCCGCCGAACATGGCTATGGCGTGCCCGCCTTCAACATCAACAACATGGAACAGGGCCTTGCCATCGTGAAGGCGGCGGCCGAGGTCGACGCGCCGGTGATCCTGCAAGCCAGCCGAGGCGCGCGGTCCTATGCGGGCGACATCATGCTGCGCCGCATGGTCGAGGCCCTGGCCGAGATGAACCCCGGCGTCCCGATCTGCCTGTACCAGGACCACGGCAACAACCTGGCGACCTGCATGTCGGCGATCCGCCACGGCTTTACCAGCGTGATGATGGACGGATCGCTTCTGGAAGACATGAAGACCCCCGCCGATTACGATTACAACGTCGCGGTGACGGCCAAGGTGGCCGAGGCCGCCCATGCCGTCGGCGCCTCGGTCGAGGGCGAGCTGGGCGTGCTGGGCAGCCTGGAAACCGGCGAGGCCGCGGCCGAGGACGGGTCGGGCGCGGAAGGCAAGCTGGATCACAGCCAGCTTCTGACCGACCCGGACCAGGCCGTCGATTTCGTGCTGCGCACCCGCTGCGACGCGCTGGCGATCGCCTGCGGCACCTCGCACGGGGCCTATAAATTCACCCGCAAGCCCGACGGCGACATTCTGGCGATGCATGTGATCGAGGCGATCCATCAGCGCCTGCCCGGCACCCATCTGGTGATGCACGGATCCAGCAGCGTGCCCCAGCACCTTCAGGATCTCATCAACCAGTCGGGCGGAGAGATGCCGCAGACCTATGGCGTCCCGGTCGAGGAGATCGAGCGCGGCATCCGCATGGGCGTGCGCAAGGTCAATATCGACACCGACTGCCGCATGGCGATGACCGGGCATTTCCGCAAGGTCGCCCGCGACCGGCCCGACGAATTCGACCCGCGCAAATTCATGATCCCCGCCATGGCCGAGCTGACCGCTTTGTGCCGCGACAGGTTCGAACGCTTCGGCACGGCGGGCCATGCCAGCACGATCCGCGTCATCCCGATGGACGAGATGGCGAAACGCTATGCGTCGGGGGCGTTGGACCCGGCCATCACCGGCGCGAAAGCCGCCTGAGAGGAGGAATGACCATGAACGAGATGTCGAACCCCAAGCTGGATGCCAAGAAACGGTATTCCGCCGGCGTGCTGAAATACGCGCAGATGGGTTATTGGGAACCCGATTACACCCCCAAGGACACCGACGTGATCGCGCTGTTCCGCATCACGCCGCAGGACGGGGTGGACGCCATCGAGGCGGCGGCGGCGGTGGCGGGCGAAAGCTCGACCGCGACCTGGACGGTGGTCTGGACCGACCGGCTGACCGCCTGCGACAAATACCGCGCCAAGGCCTATCGCGTCGATCCGGTGCCGAACAGCCAGGGCGAATACTTCGCCTATATCGCCTATGACCTGGATCTGTTCGAA
Source organism: Paracoccus sp. S3-43 (assembly GCF_029027965.1). Classification (NCBI taxonomy): domain Bacteria; kingdom Pseudomonadati; phylum Pseudomonadota; class Alphaproteobacteria; order Rhodobacterales; family Paracoccaceae; genus Paracoccus; species Paracoccus qomolangmaensis. The sequence goes on from NZ_CP119082.1 coordinate 3,167,366, forward strand.
GGGGGCAGCATCGCCAACCTGACGGCATCCATCATCGGCAACGTCTTCGGCTTCAAGCCGCTGAAGGCGCTGCGGTTGGAGGACATGCGCCTGCCCGTCTCTTACGTCAAAACCTTCCAGGGCCCGGCGACCGGCATCGTCGTGGAACGCGAACGGCTGAACGTCTATGGCCGCCCGCTGCTGGGCGCCACGGTCAAGCCCAAGCTGGGCCTGTCGGGCCGCAACTATGGCCGCGTCGTCTATGAGGCGCTGAAGGGCGGCCTGGATTTCACCAAGGACGACGAGAACATCAACAGCCAGCCCTTCATGCATTGGCGCGACCGCTTCCTGTATTGCATGGAGGCCGTGAACCGCGCCTCGGCGGCGACCGGAGAGGTGAAGGGCACCTATCTGAACGTCACCGCCGGGACGATGGAGCAGATGTATGAACGCGCCGATTTCGCCAAGGATCTGGGCAGCGTCATCGTCATGATCGACCTGGTGATCGGCTATACCGCGATCCAGTCGATGGCCAAATGGGCGCGCGACAACGACATGATCCTGCACCTGCACCGGGCGGGGCATTCCACCTATACCCGGCAGCGCAGCCACGGCGTCAGCTTCCGCGTCATCGCCAAATGGATGCGGCTGGCGGGCGTCGATCACCTGCACGCCGGCACGGTCGTCGGCAAGCTGGAAGGCGATCCGGCCACCACCAAGGGCTATTACGACATCTTCCGCGAGGAGCGGAACCCGATGGCGCTGGAAAACGGCATCTTCTTCGACCAGGACTGGGTGGCGCTGAACAAGATGATGCCGGTCGCCTCGGGCGGGATCCATGCGGGCCAGATGCACCAGCTTCTGACCTATCTGGGCGAGGATGTGGTGCTGCAATTCGGCGGCGGCACCATCGGCCACCCGCACGGCATCCAGGCGGGCGCGACCGCCAACCGCGTGGCGCTGGAGGCGATGGTCTTCGCCCGCAACGCCGGCCGCGACATCTGGAACGAGGGCGAGGACATCCTGAAGGGCGCCGCCCGGACCTGCACGCCGCTGAAGCAGGCGCTGGATGTCTGGAAGGACGTCTCCTTCAACTATGCCTCGACCGACGCGCCCGATTTCGCGCCCACCCCCGAAGTTTCCGCGTAAGGAGATCCCCATGAAACTGCGCCAAGGACAGTTCAGCTTCCTGCCCGATCTGTCGGATGACGACATCCGCGTGCAGGCCCAATACGCCATCGACAACGGCTGGGCGGTGTCGGTCGAATATACCGACGATCCCCATCCCCGAAGCACCTTTTGGGAGATGTGGGGTCATCCGATGTTCGACAACCCGGACGCCGCCGCCGTGGTCTTCGAGGTGAACGAATGCCGCAAGGAACATGGCGGCAAATATATCCGCGTCATCGCCTTCGACGCATCCCCCGGCTGGGAATCGATCCGCATGAGCTTCATCGTGAACCGCCCCGCGACGGAACCGGGCTTCCGCCTGATCCGCCAGGAAGCCGAGGGCCGCAGCATCCGCTATACCATCGAAAGCTATGCCGTGCGCGAACCCGAAGGGGCGCGCTACTGACCGCAGGCCGGGGGCGCTTCGCCCCCCGGACCCCCCGAGGATATTTCGGCCAAGGCAAAAAGGCCGCCTGGATTCAGCAAGGTGCCCCGATGGACAACCCCCGCCCCACCCATGTCGATCTGGCCGCATCCTTCGAGGACAGCGGCGTGAAGGGCGTGCTGCGCGAACTGGACGTGACGCTGATCGGGCTGGAGCCGGTCAAGTCCCGCATCCGCGAAACCGCCGCGCTGCTGCTGGTCGATCAGGTCCGCCGCAAGCTGGGCCTGGCTGTCGAGACGCCGACCCTGCACATGTCCTTCACCGGCAATCCCGGCACCGGCAAGACCACCGTGGCGCTGAGGATGGCCGACCTGCTGCACCGGCTGGGTTACGTGCGCAAGGGCCACCTGGTCACGGTCACGCGCGACGATCTGGTCGGCCAGTATATCGGCCACACCGCCCCCAAGACCAAGGAGGTCTTGAAGAAGGCGATGGGCGGCGTGCTGTTCATCGACGAGGCCTATTACCTCTATCGACCGGAAAACGAACGCGATTACGGGCAGGAGGCGATCGAGATCCTGCTTCAGGTGATGGAAAACAACCGCGACGACCTGGTGGTCATCCTGGCGGGCTATGCCGACCGGATGGACCGCTTCTTCGCCTCGAATCCCGGCTTTCGGTCGCGGATCGCCCATCACATCGAATTTCCGGACTATACCGACCCGGAACTGCTGCATATCTCGGAAAAGATGCTGGCCTCGCAGAACTATCGCCTGGACGACGGCGCGCGCGCCGCGATGCAGGACTATATCGCCGGGCGCCGCCGCCAGCCGCATTTCGCCAACGCCCGCTCGGTCAGGAACGCGCTCGACCGCGCCCGGCTGCGGCAGGCGAACCGGCTGTTTTCCGAGGCGAAAAGGCCGATCGACGCCGACCGCCTGTCGCTGATCACCGAACCCGACATCCGCGCCAGCCGCGTCTTTCGCGGCGGGCTTGACGTGGACCGGCCCGACATGGACCGGCCCGACATGGACCGGCTTGACGCAGGCGGCGCAACCGGCCAAGCCGCTGCCGAGTGAACATGAAGGGAATCGCCATGGCCTTTGACCGTTCGATGAAGATCGCGCCCTCGATCCTGTCCGCCGATTTCGCCGATTTCGGGCGCGAGATCCAGGCCATCGAGGCCGAGGGCGCCGACTGGGTCCATGTCGACGTGATGGACGGGCATTTCGTGCCGAACCTGACCTTCGGCCCGCCCGCCGTGAAGGCCTTCCGCCCGCATGTGAAGACCTTCATGGACGTGCATCTGATGATCGCGCCGGTGGACCCCTATCTCGAAGCCTATGCCGAGGCGGGGGCCGACATGATCACCGCCCATGTCGAGGCCGGCCCGCATCCGCACCGCACCCTTCAGGCGATCCGCGCCACCGGGAAAAAGGCGGGCATCGCGCTGAACCCCGGCACTCCGGTCGAGGCGGTGGAATACCTGCTGGATCTGGCAGACATGGTGCTGGTGATGACCGTGAACCCCGGCTTCGGCGGGCAGAAGTTCATCCACAGCCAGATCGACAAGATCGCCCGGCTGCGCGGCATGATCGGCGACCGGCCGATCCATATCCAGGTGGATGGCGGCGTCGATCCCAAGACCGCGCCGCTGGTCGCCAAGGCCGGTGCCGATGTGCTGGTCGCGGGATCGGCGGTCTTCAAGGGCGGCTCGGTCGGCCAGCCGCAGGTTTACGGCCAGAACATCCGCGCGATCCGCGATGCCATCGGCGGGCTGGCGCTGTCAGCCTAGCGCCGCGGCCCAATCCTCGACCGGATCGCCGCTGCCCAGCGTCGTCACCAGCCCGTTCACCATGAAGGTGGGCGAGACATGGATGCCGTTCTGACGGGCATATTTCGCGTGCCATTTGATCGCGGCCTCAGGCTCGGGAAAGGCGAAGGCTTCGGCCAGGGCCACGCCGCTGCACTCCTCCAGCCGGGCGATGATCTGGTTGGGGGTGGCGTCCATGTTCGGACCCTTGCGGTGTTCCTCGAACTCGAAGGCCTCGCGGTGATCGGCCACGGCCTGCAACACGCGCCGGGCGGTCTCGCGCCCGCCCTCCAGCATCGAGGCCGCCAGCACGCAGCGCGTCACCACCGGCGAAAACATATGCCAGGGCTGGGATTGCATCCGCAGCTTCACCGTCACCCGGTCGCGTCCCGCCGCGTCCAGGAAGGCGTCCAGCTTGTTGAACGCCTTGACCGAAAACGGGCAGGTCGGTTCCAGGAACATCTCGAAAGCCTGCGGTCCCCGGCCCCATTCCAGCGGATCGGCGATGCGTTTGGTCATGGCATGGTCCCTTTGGTTTGACATTCGCCCCTGCACGCGCATCCTGCCGCCAGCAACAGGAGATGGCAATGGATCTGGGCATCAGGGGAAAACGCGGGCTGGTCTGCGCGGCGTCGAAAGGCTTGGGGCGCGGCTGCGCCGAGGCCCTGGCCGAGGCGGGGGTGGATCTGGTCATCAACAGCCGGACCGAGGCCGACATCGCCCGCACGGCCGAGGAGATCGCCGCGAAGTACGGCACCGGCGTCACCCCCGTCGCGGCCGACATCACCACGGACGAAGGCCGCGCCAGGGTGCTGGCGGCGGTGGGCCAGGCCGACATCCTGGTCACCAACGCGGGCGGCCCGCCGCCGGGCGACTGGCGCGACTGGAGCCGCGACGACTTCATCCGCGCCATCGACGCCAACATGCTGTCGGCCATCGCGCTGATGCAGGCCCTGGTGCCCGGCATGATGGATCGCGGCTGGGGCCGGGTCGTCAACATCACCTCGCAGTCGGTGAAATCGCCGATATCGGTGCTGGGGCTGTCGAACACCGCGCGCAGCGGGCTGACCGGATTCGTCGCGGGCATGTCGCGGCAGGTGGCGCGGCACGGGGTCTGCGTGAACAACCTCCTGCCCGGCATCCATGCGACCGACCGCGCCGTCAGCCTGGACAAGGGCGTGATGGAAAAGCAGGGCATCGACATGGAAACCGCGCGGGCGCAGCGGCAGGCGGGGATCCCGACCGGCACCTATGGCGATCCCGGCGATTTCGGCGCGGCCTGCGCCTTCCTGTGCAGCCAGCAGGCGAAGTTCATCGTCGGCCAGAACCTGCTGCTGGACGGCGGCGCGCTGAACGCGACTCTCTGACCGGGCTGGACCGTCGCCCGGCGATGGGCGCGCAGGCCCGATGCCGCGCGACCCTGCGGCGGGGGCAGGGTGCCGTCAATCGCGCCGGGACCGCCGGGCTACGACAAAAGGCTTGCCTTGCGCCCCCGGCCCGGCTAGCTCTCATCCATCGGAATTCGGGAGAAGCTGGCCCACGCCAGTGCCGAAGGAGCAGCCGCCCCGGCGAACTCTCAGGCAGAAGGACCGCTTTCCGTCAAAAACTCTGGAGAGTGGCGCGCCGCGCCCGCCGAAGGGATAACGATCTCAGGCGCCCCGATACGGTCGGACCGGGCGGGGCAGGGACAGAGGGGGCATCGACCGGGCGAACCGCCCGCCAACCGATGCCGGCTGCCCGGCTGTTTGAGAAGGAGGTCGCATGACCGACGATCCGCGCCGGACCCCGCTGCACGACCTGCACCTGTCGCTGGGCGCCCGCATGGTGCCCTTTGCGGGCTGGGACATGCCTGTCCAGTATCCGACGGGGGTTCTGGCCGAACACTTGCATACCCGCGCGCAGGCCGGGCTGTTCGATGTCAGCCATATGGGGCAGGTTGTGATCACATCGCGGGACGGCGACATGGCTGCGGCCGCCCTGGCCCTGGAAAGCCTGATTCCGGCGGATGTGCTGGGCCTTGCGCCCGGACGGCAGCGTTATGGGCTGTTCACCGGCGAGACGGGCGGGATCCTGGACGATCTGATGTTCGCCAACCGGGGCGATCATTTCCTGCTGGTGGTCAACGCCGCCCGGGCGGAACACGACATCGCGCATCTGGGCGGGCTTCGGGGGGTCACGGTGACGCCCGTCACGGATCGCGGGCTGCTGGCGCTGCAAGGCCCGCAGGCGGCGGCGGTGCTGGCCCGGCTGGTGCCCGAGGCGGCCGGGATGCGCTTCATGGACAGCCGGATCCTCCACTGGAACGGGGTCGATCTGTGGGTGTCCCGGTCGGGCTATACGGGCGAGGACGGGTTCGAGATCTTGGTCCCCGAGGCGCGGCTGCGCGATTTTGCCGAAAGACTGCTGGACCAGCCCGAGGTGGCGCCCATCGGCCTGGGTGCCCGCGACAGCCTGCGGCTGGAGGCCGGGATGCCGCTTTACGGCCATGACATGGACGGCGGAGTGACCCCCGCGCAGGCGGCGCTTGGCTGGTCGATCCCCAAGGTCCGCCGGACGGGCGGGGCGCGGGCGGGCGGCTTTCCGGGTGCGGATGCGGTGCTGGCCGAACTGGCGGATGGTCCGGCGGTGACACGGCGCGGCTTGCGTCCCGAAGGCCGTGCGCCGATCCGCGAAGGGGTCGCGATCTTCGCCGAACCCGCAGGCGGCGAGCCGATAGGCCATGTGTCCTCGGGCGGGTTCGGGCCTTCGGTCGGCGGTCCCATCGCCATGGCGCGCCTGCCCGCCGCGCTGCCCGACGGCGCCACCGTCCATGCCGAGTTGCGCGGCAAGCGGCTGCCCGCCGCGATCACGCCCCTGCCCTTCGTCACGCCATCCTACAAACGCTGAGGAGCGACCCGATGCTGAAATACACCGAAGACCACGAATGGCTGCGCGCCGAGGGCGATGAGATCGTCGTCGGCATCACCCCCCATGCCAGCGAGCAACTGGGCGACGTGGTGTTCATCGAACTGCCCGAGGAAGGCCGCGAGGTCGAGGCGGGCGAGGAGGTGGTGGTGATCGAATCGGTCAAGGCGGCCTCGGACATCGCCGCGCCGATTGCGGGTGTGATCACAGCCGTGAACACGGTCCTGGCCGATGCGCCGGGCAGCGTGAACGACGACGCGCTTGCGGCCTGGTTCTTTCGCATCAAGCCCGCCCAGGGCACCAGCCTGGACGGCTTCATGGACGAGGCCGCTTATCAGGCGCTGATCGGCTGATGTCGCCCGGGGGCTGTCTGCCCCCGGACCCCCGAGGATATTTGTGCCAAGATGAAAGCGCATCTTGGAAAGAAGGCGACCATGACCCGCTGGATCCCGACCGACTATAATCCCGACGATTTCGCGAACCGCCGCCATATCGGGCCGTCCCCGGCCGAGATGGCCGAGATGCTGAAGGCGGTTGGCGCGGACAGCCTGGACGCGCTGATCGGCCAGACGGTGCCCGCCGCGATCCGGCAGGACAGCGCGCTTGACTGGCCCGCCTTGTCCGAGGCCGCGCTGCTGGAGCGGATGCGGCAGGTGGCCGCCAAGAACACGGTGATGACCAGCCTGATCGGTCAGGGCTATTACGGCACCGTCACGCCGCCCGCGATCCAGCGGAATATCCTTGAGAATCCGGCCTGGTATACCGCCTATACCCCCTATCAGCCCGAGATCGCCCAGGGGCGGCTGGAGGCGCTGCTGAATTTCCAGACCATGGTGGCCGATCTGACCGGGCTGCCGGTGGCGAACGCGTCCCTGCTGGACGAGGCGACGGCGGCGGCCGAGGCGATGGCCATGGCGCGGCGGCAGTCTAAGTCCAGGGCGGATGCCTTCTTCGTGGCCCATGACCTGCACCCGCAGACCATCGCCGTGATCGAGACGCGGGCCGCGCCGCTGGGCATCCGCATCGTCAAGGCGTCCATCGACGATCTTCGGCCCGATCAGGTTTTCGGGGCGATCTTCCAGTATCCCGGAACCTATGGCCATCTCCGCGACCTGACGCCCGAAATCGACGCCTTGCACGCGGCGGGCGCTCTGGCGGTGGTGGCGACCGACCTGCTGGCGCTGTGCCTGCTGAAGGAACCGGGGGCGATGGGGGCCGATATCGCGGTCGGATCGGCGCAGCGCTTCGGGGTGCCGATGGGCTATGGCGGGCCGCACGCGGCCTTCATGTCCTGCCGCGACGATCTGAAGCGCGCCATGCCGGGCAGGATCGTCGGCGTCAGCATCGACGCCAAGGGCAACAAGGCCTATCGCCTGGCGCTGCAAACCCGCGAACAGCATATCCGGCGCGAAAAGGCCACCAGCAACGTCTGCACGGCGCAGGCGCTGCTGGCGGTGATGGCGTCCTTCTATGCCGTCTTCCACGGGCCGGTGGGGCTGCGCGCCATCGCCCAGCGGGTGCATCTGCACGCGGTGACGGTGGCCGAGGCCCTGCGCGCGGCGGGGGCCGAGGTCGCGCCGGGCGCGTTCTTCGACACGATCACCGTCAAGGTCGGCGTGGGCCAAGCCGGCATCCTGGCCGCCGCCCGGCATCGCGGCATCAACCTGCGCCGCGTCGGCCGCGACCGGGTGGGGATCAGCGTGGATGAGACGACCGACGCCGATGTGATTACACGCCTGCTGGACGCCTTCGGCATCACCGACGCCCCCGCGCCCGCGAAGGCCCCGGCGATCCCCGAGGCGCTGCTGCGTGAGACGGACTATCTGACCCATCCGGTGTTCCACATGAACCGCGCGGAATCCGAGATGATGCGCTATATGCGCCGGTTGTCGGACCGCGACCTGGCGCTGGACCGGGCGATGATCCCGCTGGGATCCTGCACCATGAAACTGAACGCCGCGGCCGAGATGATGCCGATCACCTGGCCGGCCTTCGGCGCGATCCATCCCTTCGCCCCCGCCGACCAGGCCGCGGGCTATGCCGAGGCCATTGCCGATCTGACCGACAAGCTGTGCCAGATCACCGGCTACGACGCGTTCTCGATGCAGCCGAACAGCGGCGCGCAGGGGGAATATGCCGGGCTGCTGACCATCGCGGCCTATCACCGGTCGCGCGGCGAGGATCGCGATATCTGCCTGATCCCGGTCAGCGCGCATGGCACCAACCCGGCCTCCGCGCAGATGTGCGGGATGAAGGTCGTGGTCGTGAAATCCGCCCCGAACGGCGATATCGACTTGGAGGATTTCGCCGACAAGGCCGCCAAGGCAGGGGGCAGGCTGGCGGCGGCGATGATCACCTATCCCTCGACCCACGGGGTGTTCGAGGATACCTTGCGCGACGTGTGCGACATCACGCATCGGCATGGCGGGCAGGTCTATATCGACGGGGCCAACATGAACGCGCTCGTCGGTCTGGTGAAGCCGGGCGAGATCGGCGGCGATGTCAGCCACCTGAACCTGCACAAGACCTTCGCCATCCCGCATGGCGGCGGCGGACCGGGCATGGGGCCGATCGGGGTCAAGGCGCATCTGGCGCCCTTCCTGCCGGGCGATCCGCAATCGGGGGAAGGCGCGGTCAGCGCGGCGCCCTATGGGTCCGCGTCGATCCTGCTGATTTCCTGGGCCTATTCCCTGATGATGGGCGGGGCGGGGCTGACGCAGGCCACGCGGGTGGCGATCCTGAACGCGAACTATATCGCGTCCCGGCTGGCCGGGGCCTATCCGATCCTGTTCATGGGCAACCGGGGCCGGGTGGCGCATGAATGCATTATCGACACGCGGCCCTTCGCCGACCATGGCGTGACCGTGGACGACATCGCCAAGCGGCTGATCGACAACGGATTCCACGCCCCAACGATGAGCTGGCCGGTCGCGGGCACGCTGATGGTGGAACCCACGGAATCGGAAACCAAGGCTGAGATCGACCGCTTCATCACCGCCCTGCTGGCGATCCGGGACGAGATCACCGAGGTGGCCGAAGGCCGCATCGAGGCCCAGCAAAGCCCCCTGCGCCACGCCCCCCATACGGTCGAGGATCTGGTGGCCGACTGGGACCGCCCCTACAGCCGCGAGCAGGGCTGCTTCCCGCCGGGCGCGTTCCGGGTGGACAAATACTGGCCGCCGGTGGGCCGGGTGGACAATGCCTATGGCGACCGCAACCTGGTCTGCACCTGCCCGCCGCTGGAAAGCTATGCCGAGGCGGCGGAATAGGGGGGCGGGCCTAAAGGCCCAACCCCTCATCCACGCCCAGCATGATGTTGAGGTTCTGGACCGCCGCGCCGGAGGCGCCCTTGCCCAGGTTGTCCAGCACCGCCACCACCGTCGCGCAGCCGCTGTCGGGATCGCCCTGCACGGTGATGCGCAGGCGGTTGGTGTTGTTCAGATCCGTTGGCACGATGCGCGAACCGGGATCGGACGCGACCTCGATGAACCTCTGCCCGGCATAGTGGTCGGCCAAGGCGCCGGTCAGGCTGTCCAGCATCCGCCGGTCGTTCAGGAACAGCGGCACCTGCACCGCCATGCCCTGGGCGAAATTGCCCACCGAGGGCGCAAAGACCGGCTGCCGCGTCAGGCCCGCATGGGCGATGATTTCCGGGATATGCTTGTGCCGCTGGGTCAGGCCATAGACGAAATGCGCGGGCGCCGCGCCGCTGTCATATTCCGCGATCAGCGCCTTGCCGCCGCCGGTATAGCCGCTGACGGCATTGATCGACAGCGCCTCGTCCGGGGCGACCAGGCCCGCCGCGACCAGGGGCGCCAGAATGGCGATGGCCCCGGTGGAATAGCAGCCGGGATTGCTGACCAGCCGGGCGGCCCCGATGCGGTCGCGCGCGGCGGCGTTCAGTTCGGCAAAGCCGAAGGCCCATTCCGGGGCCACCCGATGCGCCGTCGAGGCGTCGATGATCCGCGTGTCCAGACCGCCCGCCAAGGCCACGGCCTCGCGCGCCGCGTCGTCGGGCAGGCACAGGATCGCCACGTCGGCCCGTTCAAAGGCGTCGCGCCGGGCGTCGGCGTCCTTGCGGCGGGCCGGGTCGATCTGGATCAGGCGGATGTCGTCGCGCGTTTCCAGCCGCTCGCGGATTTGCAGGCCCGTGGTGCCCGCCTCGCCGTCGATGAAAACGCTGTATGCCATGGTTCGATCCCCGTTTGCTGCGGGCGTTATAGGGGACCGCTGCCCCGCTGCCAATCAGTGCGCGATCAGATCGAACAGATTTCCGAGCGGGTCAGGAACCGCTTTTCGCGCCCGTTGTCCAGGCTGAACATGCCGCCGCGTCCCGGCACCACGTCGATGATCAGGTCGGTATGCGCCCAGGCCTCGGCCTGGCTGGCCGAGATGTAGAAGGGCGCGCCGCCGATCTCTCCCAGCTTCACGTCGCGTTCGCCCACGCGGAAATCGCCCTGCGGATAGCACATGGGCGAGGATCCGTCGCAGCAGCCGCCGGACTGGTGAAACAGGACCGGGCCGTGGTCGGCGGTGATTTCGGCGATCAGGTCAAGGGCGGCGGGGGTCGCGGAAACCTTGCTCATGTCTTCAACCTTTGCTTCAGGAATTCCAGCACCTGGCGTTCCTCGGGGCGCAGGCCGGTCTGTTGCAGATCGTCGGCGATTTCGTCCCGCAATTCCAGCTTCAAGTCGTCGGCCAGATAGGAATCGATCACCTGGGGATGGACATAGCATTTGCGGCAGATCGTGGGCGTGTTGCCAAGGCGCGCCGCGACCCGTTCGATCACCTCGCGGATATTGCGCTTGGCCGCCGCCTGGCTGTCGAACGCCTGGTATTCGGCCAGGGCCAGGGCGGCCAGCACGGTGCCGGTCCAGGTGCGGAAGTCCTTGGCAGTGACGTTCTGGCCTGAAATCTCGCGCAGATAGGCGTTCACCTCGGTCGAGGTGATCTTCTGGCGCTGGCCGTCCTCGTCCAGATACTGGAACAGGTGCTGGCCCGGAATGTCCTGAGCGGCGCGCACGATCCGGGCCACGCGACGGTCCTTCAGGCCCAGGTTCCATTCCTTGCCCGACTTGCCCTTGAAACGGAACCGGACCTCGCTGCCGTCGATCTTGACATGCCGGTCGCGCAGGGTGGTCAACCCGTGCGACTTGTTCTGTTTGGCATAATCGGCATTGCCCACCCGGATCATGGTGTTTTCCAGCAGATGCACCACGGTCGCCACGAGTTTTTCGGCGGGCAGACCGCGCCGCGACATGTCCCGGTCCACCCGGTCGCGGATCTGCGGCAGCGCATGGGCGAAGTCCAGCATGCGGTCGTATTTGGCCCCGTCGCGGATCGCGCGGAAATCGGGATGGTATCGGTATTGCTTGCGGCCCTTGGCATCGCGGCCGGTGGCCTGGATATGGCCGCGCGGATCGGGGCAGATCCAGACATCGGTATAGGCGGGCGGGATCGCCAGCGCGGCCAGCCGCTTGCGTTCGGCCTTGTCGGTGATGGTCCCGCCGTCCGGGCCGCGATAGCTGAACCCCTTGCCGGACCGCTGCCGCGTGATGCCGGGCATGTCGTCGTTCACATAGACCAGCCCCGCCTCTTTCGCGGCATCGCGCGGGTCGGGGATGACGGCATCGTCGGGCATGGGCGGATCCGGGGGCCAAGGGGGATGTTCCCGTCAACGCCAGCCGCCCAGGTTGGTTGCGCGGGCCTGTATTGCGGCCCGCGCGCCCGGTTTCGTCACGCGATCAGAAGAAGCCCAGCTTCTTCGGGCTATAGCTGACCAGCATGTTCTTGGTCTGCTGGTAATGATCCAGCATCATCTTGTGGTTTTCCCGCCCGATGCCCGACTGCTTGTAGCCGCCGAAGGCCGCATGGGCCGGATAGGCGTGATAGCAGTTGGTCCAGACCCGGCCCGCCTTGATCGCGCGGCCGAAGCGATAGCAGGTATTGGCCTCGCGCGACCAGATGCCCGCGCCCAGGCCATAGAGCGTGTCGTTGGCGATCGACAGCGCCTCGTCCTGATCCTTGAAGGTCGTCACCGACACCACGGGACCGAAGATCTCCTCCTGGAAGATGCGCATCTTGTTGTTGCCGCGAAACACGGTCGGCTTGATGTAATAGCCGCCCGACAGTTCCCCGCCATGATCGGCCGCCTCGCCGCCGATCAGAACCTCGGCGCCTTCCTTGCGGCCGATGTCGAAATAGGAGAGGATCTTTTCCTTCTGTTCCGACGATGCCTGCGCGCCGACCATCGTGGCGCTGTCGCGCGGATCGCCCTGCTTGATCGCCTCGACGCGCTTCAGGGCGCGTTCGATGAAGCGGTCATAGATCGATTCCTGGATCAGCACGCGCGACGGGCAGGTGCAGACCTCGCCCTGGTTCAGCGCGAACATCGCGAAGCCTTCCAGGGCCTTGTCGAAGAAATCGTCATCCTCGCGCAGAACATCCTCGAAGAAGATGTTGGGCGACTTGCCGCCCAGTTCCAGCGTGACCGGGATCAGGTGTTCCGACGCGTATTGCATGATCAGCCGCCCGGTCGTCGTCTCGCCGGTGAAGGCGATCTTCGAGATGCGCGGGTTCGAGGCCAGCGGCTTGCCCGCCTCCAGCCCGAAGCCGTTGACGACGTTCAGCACGCCCGGCGGCAGCAGGTCGGCGATCAGCCCGACCCAAACCATGATGCTGGCTGGGGTCTGCTCGGCCGGTTTCAGCACCACGCAGTTCCCGGCGGCCAGGGCGGGCGCCAGCTTCCACACCGCCATCAGCAGCGGGAAGTTCCACGGGATGATCTGGCCCACGACGCCCAGGGGTTCATGGAAGTGATAGGCCACGGTGTCGTGGTCGATTTCCGAAATCCCGCCTTCCTGGGCGCGCAGCACGCCCGCGAAATAGCGGAAATGGTCGATGCCCAGCGGCAGGTCGGCGGCCATCGTCTCGCGGATCGGCTTGCCGTTGTCCCAGGTTTCCGCCGTCGCCAGCAGTTCCAGGTTCTGTTCCATCCGGTCGGCGATGCGCAGCAGGATCAGCGACCGTTCCGCGGCCGAGGTCTGGCCCCACTTGTCCTTGGCGGCATGGGCCGCATCCAGCGCGGCCTCGATGTCCTCGGCACCCGACCGGGCGATCTCGCCGATCTCGGCGCCGGTGATGGGGGTGGTGTTGGTGAAATACTTGCCCGACTTCGGCGCGGTCCACTGCCCGCCGATGAAGTTGTCGTAGCGCTTGGCAAAGGGCATCACGCCCACGCCCTTGAATTCATGCGTCTGGTCGTTCGGCATCGTTTCCTCCTCTGGAATGGCCCGGAGTCTCCCTCCTCCGGGTATGGGTCGAAGCTTGCGGCAGAGGTGATTCGTTGCAATCGCCCCAGAGCGCCGCGATGCGGACGCTGTCTCACGGATGAGACAGTCAGCCGGATTTTTCCGCCAGTCCCAGCCGGGACATGCGGCGATACAGCGTCGCCCGCCCGATCCCCAGGGCGCGCGCGGCGGCCGAGACATTGCCGTCGGACCGCGCCAGCGCGCGGACCACGGCGGCGCGTTCGGCACGCTCGAAGCCGGTCAGGTCGTCGTCGCGGCCCAGCAGGTCGGCCGCCGGGCGCGGGCGGATCGCGCCCTCGCGCTCCAGCCCCAGGGCGCGGCGCGCGGCGCGGGTGGCGCCGATGGCCAGGTCGTCCTTGTCCAGGGCCAGCAGGACGGCGGCATCCGCCGTGTCGTCGGCCACGACGATGCGCGCGTCGGGGAAGCTGGCGCGGAAGAACACCGCCTCGATGGCCCGCGCGGTCTGCGCCACCTGGGCCGCGATCAGCCGGTTATAGCGTTCGGTCTGTTCGGCGCGGGCCGAGCTGACATCCAGCGCCGCCAGCAGCCGCCCGTCCGGTCCCCAGATCGGCGCGTCCATGCAGGACATGCCGGTGTTGCGGGTGTGGAAATGTTCGTCGCGGTGGATGGTGACCTGCCGCCCCTCGGCCAGGCAGGTGCCGATGCCGTTGGTGCCCTGGGCGGCCTCGGACCACCGCGTGCCCTGCCACAGCCCCCAGTCGCGGAACTGTTCGGCATCCGCGCCGTTCACCCGCTGGTCCAGCACCACCCCGTCGGCATCGGTCAGCATCACGTTGCAGCCCGACAGCCCGACCAGGTTGAACAGCTGGTCCAGTTGCGGGGCGGCCACGCGCAGGAACGGATCCATGGCCTGCCGGCGCTGGCTCAGCTCCGCAAGGGTCAGCCGTTCGGGGCGGCGGGCGTCGGCGGGATCCAGCCCGTGCTTCAGCAGCGACCGCCGCCATGACGCTGTCAGGGCCGAGGTCGCGGAACTCGACTGCGACTGCCTTGCGACGTAATCCGCGTGACGCATACCGGGCCGGCTCCTCCTCGGCCGGTAGCGGACAGTATAACATGCAACTCTGCAAGAGGACCAAGGGCTAATTGCCCCCGGTCCCCGCAGGCAGCCGCCAGGCCAGCACATGGTCGCCCAGGTCGGTGCCGATGGATCCATGTCCGCCTGCGACCAGCACCACCACCTGCCGTCCCTGGCTGTCCAGATAGGTCATGGGCGTCGCCTGCCCGCCCGCGGGCAACCTGCCGCGCCACAGTTCCTGTCCGGTCGTCAGGTCATAGGCGCGGATATAGTTGTCCACGGCGGCGGCCAGGAAGACCACGCCCGACCCGGTGACGACCGGCCCGCCGATGCCGGGCATCCCCAGGGGCAGCGGGATCGGCAGCGGGGTCATGTCCATGGTCGTGGCGTTGCGGTGCTTCCAGGCGATCTCGCCCGTGCGCAGGTCGGCGCCCGCGACGAACCCCCAGGGCGGCTGCTGGCAGGGGACGCCCAAGGGCGACAGGAACGGTCCCATCTCGATCGCATAGGGGGCGCCGGTATTGGAATTCAGCCCCTGTTCGCCGGAATTGGTCGCCCCTTCCGCCTGGTCCGCAGGCACCAGGCGCGAGGTGAAGGCCAGTTGCAGCGGCATTCCGAACATCACCTGGCGGCGCGGATCGACGGCGATGCCGCCCCAGTTGAAGACGCCGAAATTGCCGGGATAGACGATGGTGCCCTGCAACGAGGGCGGGGTATAGCGTCCCTCGTATCGCAACTGCCGGAACCGGATGCGGCACAGCATCTGGTCGATCAGCGTCGCGCCCCACATCTGCGATTCGGTCAGCGGTTCCGGCTCGAAGCTCAGCGCCGAAACGGGCTGGGTCGGCGCTGCGAAATCCTCGGGGACGGTGCCCTGGGGCGCGGGGCGTTCGGTGACGGGCAGGATCGGCTCGCCCGTCTCGCGGTTCAGCACATACACATCGCCCTGCTTGGTCGGCACGACCAGGGCGGGCACCCGGCCCTGCGGCATGTCCAGATCCAGCAACGTCGGCTGGGCGGGCGTGTCCATGTCCCACAGGTCGTGATGCACGAACTGCTGCACCCAGCGGGCCTGCCCGGTGGCCGCATCCAGCGCCACCACCGAACTGGCATAGGTTTCCTCGGCTTCGTTGCGGAACATGCCCAGCTGGTCGGGCGTGCGGT
The DNA here is from genome assembly GCF_029027965.1 of Paracoccus sp. S3-43. NCBI lineage: Bacteria > Pseudomonadati > Pseudomonadota > Alphaproteobacteria > Rhodobacterales > Paracoccaceae > Paracoccus > Paracoccus qomolangmaensis. The sequence continues at coordinate 3,183,127 of NZ_CP119082.1, forward strand.
TGCCCATCGGCACATAGACCAGCCCAAGCGCCGGATCCGCCGACATGGGCGCCCAACTGTTGGGCGAGGACGGGGTATAGACTTGCGCCGGGTCGTTGACATCGAAGGGTTCGGTCGCGCCGGGATTGCCGGAATCCCAGTTCCACAACAGCCGCCCGTCGCGCACGTCATAGGCGCGGATCACGCCCGACGGGGCGTCGATATCGTAATTGTCGTTGACCGCGCCGCCGACCACCAGGGCATTGCCGACGATCACCGGGGGCGAGGTGGAGTAATAGAAGCCCGCCTGCCGGAACGGCATGTTGTGGATCAGGTTCAGCGATCCGTTGTCGGCGAAATCGGCGCAAAGCTCGCCCGTGGTCGGATCCAGGGCCAGCAGATGCGCGTCCGAGGTCGGCATGAACAGCCGCGTGTCGCATCGCATGTCGGGCGTCGCATCCGCGGTGACGGCGGCGGCGACGGCGGGGGTGGCGGGATGGTCGGTATCGGCGGGCAGGACCGCCGCCGCACCCGAGGGCGCCGCCGCGCCCCCATCGCCGGGCCAGTAGCTGACGCCCCGGCAGGTCTGGTGCTGGCGCTGGCTCAGCGGGCTGATATCGGCCTTGTAGACCCACCGCTCCGCGCCGGTATCGGCATCCAGCGCCACCAGCCAGTTATGCGGCGTGCACAGATACAGCGTGTTGCCGATCTTGATCGGCGTCGCCTGATAGGTCGTCTCGTCCGTGTCGCCGGGCTGCCTCAGGTCGCCGGTCCGATAGGTCCAGGCGGTTTCCAGCGCGGCGACGTTTTCGGCGGTGATCTGGTCCAACGGGGAATACCGCTGCCCGAAATCGGTGCGGCCATAGGCCAGCCAGTCCTCGGGCCCGCCGGGCGGTCCCATGTCGGGATCGGCATTGGCGATCTGGTCGGGCAGCGTGCCCTTGATTTCATGCGGGTCGGTGGCGAGGCTGCCCAGCAGACCCAGTCCGGCGATCACCGCCACTGCCAGCAGCGCAACCCGTCCAGACCGCTGTCGCGGAGCCCCGAAGGGCAGCAGCAACAGCAGGCCCAGGATCAGGAACATCCCCATGCGCGAGGCAAGCGCCCACCAGTCATAGCCCGCGTCGAACCAGGACCAGGCCGACAGCGCGATCAGGAAACCGGCATAGGCCCAGTGGGTCACCGGGCTGCGCACGAAGGCCAGCAGCGCCACCAGCAGCAGCGCCGCGCCCGCGACGGCGATGAACGGGCTGCCGCCAAGGATCGCAAGATAGATGCCGCCCGCCAGCAGGGCGGCGCCGATGATGCCAAAGACCAGGGTGAGGAAGATGCGCATGGTACCCCCTTTTCGAAGGTGACTCGGAACCCTGGACGATGGTTCCCAAGACGTTGTGGAAACCGGGATCGGCATAGCGGATATGCACCAGACGCGGGGCAGGTTTTCGAAGCCTGGCGGTGTGGGTGGCGGGCGGATCGCGTCGCGAAGGAGGGTCTTGGCCGGGGGCCTCGCGGAAAGGCCCCCGCCCGCCCTCTACCAGCAGACCGGAATCCGCAGGCGCAGCCGGAACCCCTGTCACACAGGGCGGCAGTTCCCCCCGTCGCGATACAGCAGCGATTGCCCGTTGTGAAAAAGGTGCAGCGCCGCCGGATCGGCGGTCAGGCGCACCATCCGGCCGGTAAGGCCGGGATGGATGCCGGGCAGCTTGGCGACGACCGGCACGCCCTCGCCCCCCGGGCCGAAATAAAGCAGCGTCACCTCGCCCAGGGCCTCGGTCAGGTCGACCGTGCCTGCGAAGATCGCGGGACCGTCGGTTTCGCGCATGTCCTCGGGGCGGAGGCCCAGGTTGACGCGCATCCCCTCGTCCCCCGCGCGGGTCGGGATCGCCACCTGCGCGGTGCCGCCGCCGTCAAGCTGCACGGTGGTCGTGGCGCCGATGCCGGTCACGCGGCCCGGCAGCAGGTTCATCGCCGGGCTGCCGATGAAGCGGGCCACGAGTTCGTTCATCGGGCGCGCATAGAGTTCCAGCGGCGCGCCGACCTGGGCGATGCCGCCGCCCGCCAGAACGACGATGCGGTCGGCAAGCGTCATCGCCTCGGTCTGGTCATGGGTGACATAGATCATCGTGCGGTCGGGCATCACGGCCTTCAGCTGCGCGATCTCGATCCGCGTGGCGACGCGCAGGGCGGCGTCCAGGTTCGATAGCGGCTCGTCGAACAGATAGACCTTGGGATCGCGCAGGATCGCCCGGCCGATGGCGACCCGCTGGCGCTGCCCGCCCGACAGCGCCTTGGGCAGCCGGTCCAGATAGGGGGTCAGTTGCAGCATCCGGCCCGCGCGGTCGGTGGCCTCGCGCACCTCGGCGCGCGACTTGCCCGCGATCCTCAGCGCGAAGGCCATGTTGTCGCGCACCGTCATGTGCGGATAAAGGGCATAGGACTGGAACACCATGGCGATGCCACGCTGGCTGGGCGGGATGTCGTTCACCCGCTGCCCGTCGATGTCCAGCGTCCCGGCGCCGATCCGTTCCAGCCCGGCGATCATCCGCAGCAGGGTCGATTTCCCGCAACCCGACGGCCCAACGAACACGATGAATTCGCCCGACCTGATCTCCAGGTCGATGTCGCGCAACACCTGCACGTCGCCATAGGACTTGGCGATCCCGGTCAGCTTCAGATCGACCATGAGCTTCCCCTGTCACCCCTCGATGATCTGGACCTGCCACGGGTTCAGGCCGCCCGCCTCGGTGTCCGACAGGTTGGCGCGGATATGCAGCGTCTGATGGTGGTCGGCGCGCTTGAAGGTCAGGACCGGGCCGTCGGCATGCATGTCCGTCATGGATCCGCCACGCAGCGCCGAATGCTTGCGGCGCAGCCCGATGGCCCAGCGGTAATGGTGCAGCATGGATTGCGCGTCGGCTTCCTGCCCCACCACGGTGCGTTGCAGATGGGTATGAGGCACCGGCAGCCAGGGCTTGGCCGTCGAAAAGCCGCCATTGACGCCCATGTCCCAGACCATCGGCGTCCGGCAACCGTCGCGGCCCTTGAATTCCGGCCAGAATTCCTTGCCATAGGGATCCTGCAAATCCTCGAAGGCGATGTCAGCCTCGGGCAGGCCCAGTTCCTCGCCCTGATACAGGCAGACCGATCCCTTCAGGCACAGCAGCACCGTCGCATAGGCCTTGGCGGCCTGGTCCGACAGGTTCCAGCGGCTGATATGGCGCACGACATCGTGGTTCGACATCGCCCAGCACGGCCAGGAATTCGGCGCGACGGAATGCAGGGCCTCGAACACCTCGGAGATGCGGGTGGCGGCCAGATCCTGGCCCGACAGGAAGTCGAACACATAGGACATCTGCATCCGGCCCGCGACGCCGGTATATTCCTCCAGCAGTTCCAGCGCGCGTTCGCTGTCGCCGATCTCGCCGATCACGGCGGCGCCGTAACTGCGCAGCAGCGTCGCCATCCGCTCAAGGAAGGCGATGTTTTCGGGCTGCGACTTGTCATGGCGGTGGCTCTGGTGGTTATAGGGATTGACCGCCGGGGCCGTGTCGGACTTGCGCAATTCCTTCGCCAGGGGCGGGTTGTCGCGCAGTTGCGCGTCGTGGAAATAGAAGTTGACGGTATCCAGCCGGAAGCCGTCCACGCCCTTGTCCAGCCAGAATTTCGCCATGTCCAGCAATTCGTCCTGCACTTCCGCGTTGTGGAAGTTCAGGTCGGGCTGCGAGGCCAGGAAATTGTGCAGGTAATACTGTTCGCGCCGCGCGTCCCATTGCCAGGCCGGACCGCCGAAGATCGACAGCCAGTTGGTGGGCGGCGTCCCGTCGGGCTTGGGATCGGCCCAGACATACCAGTCGGCCTTGTCGTTGTCGCGGCTGGCGCGGCTTTCGATGAACCACGGGTGCTGGTCCGAGGTATGCGACATCACCAGGTCGATCATCACCTTCAGGCCCAACTCATGGGCGCGTTCGATCAGGACGTCGAAATCCTCCATCCCGCCGAACAGCGGGTCGATGCCGCGATAGTCGCAGACATCATAGCCGAAATCCTTCATGGGCGACGTGAAGAAGGGCGAGATCCAGACCGCATCCACCCCAAGCGAGGCGACATAAGGCAGGCGCTGCGTGATCCCCGCCAGATCGCCGATGCCGTCGCCGGTCGTGTCCTGAAAACTGCGCGGATAGATCTGATAGATCACGCCGCCCTTCCACCAATCCACGGTCTTTTCCGTCAAGTCATCCACCTTTCACCGATCCGGCCAGCAATCCGCGAACCAGATATTTCTGCATCGCAAAGAACACGACCAGCGGCACCGCGATCGAGACGAAGGCCGAGGCGGCAAGGATTTCCCACTCCCCGCCCTTCGATCCCATCAATTCGCGCAGGACGCCGGTCATGACCAGTTGCTCCCTGGTATTGCCCAGGAAAACGGTCGCGACCAGCAGGTCGTTCCAGACCCACAGGAACTGGAAGATCGCAAAGCCCGCCAGTGCCGGAAAAGACAGCGGCAGGACGATCTTGCGGAAAATCTGGAACTCTGTCGCGCCGTCGACACGGGCGGATTCGATCACCTCGCGCGGCAGGCCGACCATGGAGTTGCGCAGAAGATAGATCGCCAGCGGCAGGCCGAAGCCGGTATGCGCGAGCCAGATCCCCAGATAGCCCTTGCCGATCCCCAGCTCGTTGTGCAGCCGCAACAGCGGGATCAGCGCCACCTGCAAGGGCACCACCAGCAGCCCCACCACGGCGGCGGTCAGGATGGCGCGGCCCGGAAACTCCATCCAGGCCAGGGCATAGGCGGCGAAGGCGGCGATCAGGATCGGGATCACGGTGGCGGGGATGGTCACGGTCAGCGTGTTCATGAAGGCCCGGCCCAGGCCTTCGGCGGTCAGGACACGGCTGTAGGTCTCGGCCATCAGGCGGGCGGGGGCGCGGGTGGTGACGAAGATCCGCTCGCCCCGGCGCATCTCGAACGGGGTGGGCGAGGTCATGCGATAGCTGCCGTCGCCGGCCACGGTGATCTGCCAGCCGTCGCCGATCTTGGCCGTGTCGCCCGGCTGGAAGGCCCCCGGTTCGCGGGCGCGGGTGCCCCAGGCGATCAGGGTCTGGCCTTCGGTCAGCACGTTGCCCTCGATCACATATTGCCCGTCCCGCTGGACCGCGTCCTCGGCCGTGCCGCTGCGCAGGAAGCCGGTGGCCTCCTGCGCGGAAAACGACCGCCACCAGCCCGAGGTCAGGATCTGGTCGCGATCCCGGAAGGACGACACCAGCAGGCCCAGCGTCGGGATGGTCCACAACAGCACCAGCAGGAAGGCCGCGATGTTGACCGCCCAGACGAGGCTTGATTTCTGTCCGGCCATGCCCTTCATCACCGCGCCTCGCGCCGGGCGTGGACGATGTTCCAGATCATGATCGGCGTGACCAGCAGCATCAGGATGATGGCGATGGCCGATCCGCGCCCGTAATCAGGGGTGCCGCGGAACATCCAGTCATACATCAGGTTCGCCAGCACCTGCGTGCCCCATTGCCCGTTGGTCATCACGAAGACGATGTCGAAGACCTTCAGCACCACGATGGTGATGGTGGTCCAGACCACCGCGATGGTGCCCATGATCTGCGGCACCTTGATCCTGAAGAACACCTGCCAAGGGGACGCGCCGTCCAGGATCGCGGCCTCGATGGTTTCTTCCGGGATGCCGCGCAGGGCGGCGGACAGGATCACCATGGCGAACCCGGTCTGGATCCAGACCAGCACGATCATCAGGAACAGGTTGTTCCAGGGGATCAGCGTCAGCCACAGTTGCGGCCCCCCGCCGAGCGCCTGGACGATGGCGTTCAGCAACCCGATCTGGTTCTCGCCCGGCGCGCGGTATTCATAGATGAATTTCCAGATCACCCCGGCGCCGACGAAGCTGATCGCCATCGGCATGAAGATCAGCGACTTGCCGATATGGCCCCATTTCAGCCGGTCGGTCAGTTGCGCCGCTATCAGCCCGAACAGCGTGGACAGCGCCGGCACGACCAGCAGCCACAGCAGGTTGTTGCGCATGGATTCGCGGAATTTTCCGTCACCCATCAGCCAGGCATAGTTGGACCCGCCCACGAATTCGGTGCCCCGCGCATTGTGGAGCGACCGCCACAGGCTGTCGAAGATCGGATAGACCAGATAGACGCCCAGGAACAGGATCGCCGGACCCAGAAACAGCCAGGGCCGGATCTGGCCCGCCTTGCGGATATTATCCCCGGCATTCGGCCCGCGCGGGGGATAGATGCGGTCCAGGATCAGGTTCGATCCCCAGAACCAGGCCACGCAGCCGAAGACGCCGATGGCGATGGTGCCGACGGCCAGCCAGAGCAGTTCCATTCCGATGCCCCCGATGCGACTGGGCGCGGCGGTGGGTCCGCCGCGCCGGGCCTCAGTTCAGCGTGGCCCAGGTCTGCTGGATCCGGTCCGCGACCTCTTGCGCGGAAGCGCCGCCGACGAAATTCACCATGCCCGTCCAGAAGGCGCCCGCGCCGACCGCGCCCGGCATCAGATCCGACCCGTCGAAGCGGAACACCGTCGCATCCAGCAGGATCTGGCCCAGCCGCCGTTGGGTTTCATCCGCATAGGCGTCCATGTTGACGCCGGTATGGGGCGTGGTGAAGCCCGATTGCGCCATCCACAATTCATGCGCGGCGGGGGTCTTCAGGAACTCGATGAAGGCCAGGGCCACGGGGTTGTCGGAAAACACCCCGAACAGCGTGCCGCCACCCAGCACCGGCTGGCCCAGCCTGCCATCGGCGGGGGCCGGGAAATAGAAGAAATCCGCATCCTCGCCCACCACGATGCCTTCGGGGAAGAAGGACGGGATGAAGCTGGCCTGCCGGTGCATGTAGCAGGCGGGCGGGCTTTCGAACAAACCGGCGGGGCTGTCGCGGAAATCGCTGGACGCGACCGAGGCCGGGCCGCCCGCCACGAAATGGGGATTCCTGGCGAACCAGCCGAATTCCTCGATGGCGGCGACGACCTTGGGATCGTTGAAGGGCAGCGCGTTGGTGGTCCAGGCGTCGTAATCCTGGGGCGTGGTCAGGCGCAGCATCAGATCCTCGACCCAGTCGGTCGCGGGCCAGCCGGTCGCCCCGCCCGACGCCAGACCGATGCACCAGGGGGTTTCGCCATCCGCCGCGATCTGTTCGGTCAGCGCCTTCAGATCCTCATAGGTCGTGGGGATGTCGTATCCGGCATCCTCGAAGTTTTCCGGGACATACCAGACCAGCGACTTCACATCGGCCTTGTAGGGGAAGGCGAAGAAATGATCGGCTCCGTCCCGGCCGGCATAGGTGCCAAGCGCGGCCCAGCTGTCGCCCGCCGCGTAATTGTCGCGCACCCATTGCGCGGTCTCCTCGCCCAGATCGCGCAGATATCCCTTGGAGGCCAGATCCGCCGCCAGCCCCGGCTGCGGCAGCACCGCGATGTCGGGGGGCGAGCCTGCCTCGCTGTCGATGACGATCTGCTGTTCGAAACTGGTCGACCCCGAATAGTTCACCGTGGCACCCGTCGCGTCCTCGAAATAGGCGGCGATCGAGGTGAAAAGCTCCTGGTCCGGTCCCAGCCAGGGCGCCAGGATCGTGACACTCTGGCCTTGCAGGTCGGGATGGGCGGCCCCGAAATCCTCAAGGCTCTGCCAGTTGATCCGGTCGTCGCTGCCCTTTTCGATCACCAGCTGCGCCTGCGCGCCACCGGCCGTCAGCGCGGCAATCGTCACGGCAATCATCGCGGTCGCATGAAACGATGTCCTCATGTCCCCCCCCTTCCAGTCTTCGCAGCTTATGCGCGAAAATTTGGCCCGATGGTCTCTTGATAAGACCCATTCTGTCAAACGCTTATTCCCATTCCAGTTCTTTGAAGGCCGCCGTCGCATCGCGCGCGGCAGATTCGGGAAACGCCGCCCAGTCCGAGGCGAAGGGCTGCAAGGCGGCGACGATGGCGGGGACCGCCTGCGACAGGGGCAGACCGGCCGCGACGGCCTCTCTTATGCGGGCGGCCAAGGCGGTCAGGAACTCCTGCTGCGCGCCCACCGCCTGCGTCCAGTCCGCCGCGACCGGCCCGTGGCCCGGCACGACAGGACCGCCGGTCCGGGCCGCCGCCATCCAGTCCAGCCATCCGGGCAGCGATCCGTCCAGGATGGGGTCAGCCCGCGAAACACCAGATCGGCCGCGAACAGCGTGCCGGTGGCGCTGTCGCGCACGGTCAGGTCGGTGTCGCTGTGCGCGGGGCCTGTGGCGGTCAATGTCAGGATGCGCCCGCCCAGGTCGATGTCCATGCTGTCCGCGACCGCGATGTCGGGCAGCACCACCCGCGTGCCGATCATCGGCCCCGGCCCGTAAAGAGCGGTCAGGTTGTCCAGATAGACCGGGCTGCGCGCCGCCAGCGCGTCCCCCAGCCGGGCATGGCCGACGATGACGGTGCCCGCCTCGTGGAAGAGCTCGGCCCCGAAGGCATGGTCGGGATGCATATGGGTGACGATCAGGTGGCTGATCGGCTTGTCGCTGATCCGCCGGATCGCCGCGAACAACGCCTGCCCCTGCTGGCGGGACGTGCCCGCGTCGATCACCGCGATGCTGTCCTGCCCGATGACGAAGCCCAGATCGGCGATCCAGCCGTCCGGGCTGTCCTCGAACTGGGCGATCTGGCCGATATGGACGTGGATGCCATCCGCCACCGCCTGAACCGGCAGGGCGGGCAGGTCGGCCAGGGGTGCGCAGGACAAGCCGCCCTGGACCAGCGAGGGACGGTCCCCCAGCCACCCTTCGGCGATTCGCGGCGCCTGGGCCTCGCATTCCGCCAGGGACGCAAAGGCGGCGCGACCAGCGTCATCGGGGCGCAAGTCGGCGGATTCGCGGCAAGGCAGGCGGATAAGATGGCATGAAACATTGCCGGATCTTCCCAAAGAAGCGGTTGCGCTTTCCAAGTTTTCGTGACCTCCGACCTTGGTCGTGTTGAATCGCGTTGTCTCTGGGCTAACATCACAGACAGTCGCCAATTGGGCGGCCGTGGATTTGGAGGAAATGCATGGCTTGGTCGAAACCCATCCTGAAAGAAATCGCCTGCGGCATGGAAATCAACATGTACGCCCCGGCCGAGGACGAACCCGTCCTGTTCTGAGGCTTTCGCTTCAGGCGTCATGACCGGCCCCGTCCGACGCTATCGGGCGGGGTCTTTTCGTCAGGGGGATCATGCGGATCATCGTGCTGGGCGCGGCGGCGGGCGGCGGCCTGCCGCAATGGAACTGCGGCTGCGGCAACTGCAACGCCGCCCGGGTCGGCCGTATTCCGGCGATGACGCAAAGCTCGGTCGCGGTCAGCGCGGATGGCCGGGACTGGGCGATCCTGAACGCCTCGCCCGATATCCGCGCGCAACTGGCGGCGACGCCCGCGCTGCACCCGACCGGGCTGCGCGATGTGCCGCTGCGGTCGGTGCTGGTGACGAACGGCGATATCGACCATGTGGCGGGGCTGCTGACGCTGCGCGAAGGCCAGCCTTTCGCGCTTTATGCGACAGCCGCGATCCATGCGGCGCTTGCCGAGAACCCGATGCTGGGCGCGTTGCGCGAGGATCTGGTGCCGCGCCGGACCGTGGCCTTGGACCAGACGATCGACCTGGCGCCGGGGCTGACCGCCACGCTGTTCGCGGTGCCGGGCAAGGTGCCGCTGTATCAGGAAAGCGCGGTGGTCGAAACCGGGCTGGTGGGGGAAACCACCGTGGGCGTGGAACTGGCGGCCAAGGGGCGCCGCGCGCTGTATATCCCCGGCTGCGCCGACCTGCCGGGCTGGCTGCTGGACCGCATCGCGGGCGCCGATCTGCTGATGTTCGACGGCACCCTGTGGGAGGATGACGAGATGATCCGCATGGGACTTGGGCAAAAGACCGGCCTGCGCATGGGTCACATGCCGGTGACGGACGCGATGGCCGCGCTGCGGGACGTGCCGGTCGGCAGGCGGGTCTTCGTCCACATGAACAATTCGAACCCGCTGACCGATCCCGGCAGCACGCAGGCCGCCGAAGCCCAGGCCGCTGGCTGGCAGATCGGCCGCGACGGAATGGAGATCACGCTGTGAAGGACATGCAGGATCAGGCGCAATCGCGCGACGATTTCGAGGCCCGGCTGCGCGCCATCGGCGCCGAACGCTATCACGACCGCCACCCGTTCCACGAACGGCTGCATGGCGGGCATTGCACCCCGGACGAGGTTCGCGCCTGGATCATCAACCGCTGGATGTATCAGTCGCGCATCCCGATGAAGGACGCGGCCTTCATGTCCCGCGTCGAGGATCCCGACCTGCGCCGCGCCTGGCGCAAGCGGATCGAGGATCACGACGGGGGCCCCACCGAAGGCGGCGGCATCCGCCGCTGGCTGGCCCTGGCGCAGGCCGTAGGGCTGGACCCGGATTACGTCGCCAGCGGCGTTGGCGTCATGCCTGCCACGCGCTTCGCGGTCGACGCCTATGTCCGTTTCGTCCGCGACATGCCGCTGCTGGACGCGGTGGCCGCCAGCCTGACGGAACTGTTCGCGCCCAAGATCCACGCCCAGCGGATCGAGGGGCTGCTGGCCCATTACGATTTCGCCGACGACGCCAGCCTGTCCTATTTCAGGAAGCGCCTGACCAAGGCGCCCGAGGACGTGAAATTCGGCCTCGATTACGTGCTGACCCATGCCGACACGCTGGAAAAACAGGACGCGGCGGCGGCGGCGCTGATCTTCAAGACCGACGTGCTGTGGGCGCAGCTCGACGCGCTGTGGCACGGCTATGTCGAGGGCAATATCCCGCCGGGCGCCTGGCGGCCGGGAGAGGGGATGGCCCCATGAACGCCCAGCCAGCCCCCCTAAGGCCAGCCGCCCTGATCGAACCCGACGACATTGCCTATCTGCCGCGCGGCGTGCGGCTGGCCTGTGACCGGGTGCGCGGCATCCGCGTCTTGCAGGCCCCCGAACGGGCGATGCAGCTGGACGCCATCGGCGACGCGATCCTGTCGGAACTGGACGGCGCGCGGACCATGGCCGGGATCGTCCGCGACCTGGCGGCCCGCTACAGCGCGCCCGAGGATCAGATCGCGGGTGACGTGCGCGATTTCCTGACCGGGCTGATCGAACGCCGGATGGTCTTTGTAAGGGACAGGCCATGAAGGACCACCGCGACCAGCCCCGCGACCTGGACGGCAATCCCGTCACCCCCGGCCTGCCCATGGCGATGCTGGCCGAAATCACCCATCGCTGTCCGCTGGCCTGCCCCTATTGCTCCAACCCCGTGGACCTGACCCGCGCCGCGCAGGAACTGACCGCCGACGACTGGGGCCGGGTGTTCCGCCAGGCCGCCGACCTGGGGGTGTTGCAGGTCCATGTCTCGGGCGGGGAACCCGGCGCGCGGCGCGATCTGGCGCGGATCGTCGCCCATGCGCGCGATGCGGGTCTGTATGTGAACCTGATCACCTCGGGCATCGGCATCACCCGCGACCGGCTGGAGGAGCTGGACCGCGCGGGCGTCGATCATGTGCAGTTGTCGTTGCAGGGCATCCGGCCCGACATGGCCGACCGGATCAGCGGCCATCCCGGTTCCTGGGACAAGAAGATGGGTTTCGCCGGTTGGGTGCAGCAGATCGGCTTTCCGCTGACCATCAACGCCGTGGTGCATCGCCAGAACCTGGAACGCCTGCCCGAGATGATCGATCTGGCCGAACGGCTGGGCGCGCGCCGGATCGAGGTCGCGACGGTGCAGTTCCACGGCTGGGCCGATCTGAACCGCCGCGCGCTGATGCCGACGCGCGAACAGGCCGCCTTCGCGCGTCAGGTGGTGAACGAGGCGCGCATCCGCCTGCGCGGGCGGATGGTCATCGACTATGTCCCCGCCGACCACCACGCCGTCTATCCCAAGGCCTGCATGGGCGGCTGGGGATCGACCGGGCTGAACGTCGCGCCGGATGGCACGGTGCTGCCCTGCCACGCCGCGCAGTCGATCAAATGGATGCGCTTCGAGAACGTCCGCGACCGGGATCTGGACCAGATCTGGCACAACTCGGACAGCTTCAACGCCTTTCGCAGCACCGGCTGGATGCCCGAACCCTGCCGAAGCTGCGCCCGCAAGACCGTCGATTTCGGCGGCTGCCGCTGTCAGGCGATGGCGCTTGCGGGGGATGCGCGGGCGACCGATCCGGTCTGTTCGCTGTCCCCCCTTCACGCTGAAGTCGTGGCCCGCGCCGAAGCCGATGCGGGCGCGGACACCGCCGATCTGATCTATCGCCGCATGAGGAAGGGAGAGTAAGCGATGAAGGCCCATATCCTTGCCGCGCTGCTTCTGGCCGGACCGGCGGCGGCGCAGGACAATCCGCTGAAGAATTCGCCGGCCTGGGACGACCTGCGCGATTCCGTGCTGAGCCTTGCCGCCGATGTGCCGCAGGACGCGGCCGTGCTGGATCTGGACGCCCCCGTCCGCGCGCATGAGGCCGCGATCGTCCCGATCCGCCTGACCCAGCCCGCGGATGCGCCGCCGGTCCAGGCGGTGACGCTGGTGATCGACGAAAACCCCGCCCCTTGGGCGGCTGCTCGGCCCCGGCGGGCAAGGACATGGCCGAGGTCGAGGCGACCATGGGCCGGATGCGGTGGAAAAGCGCCGCCCAGGACGGGCGGACCATCGGCACGCTGATGATCCGGCATCCGAACTTCTCGGGCCTGCAACGCGACCAGGCGACGCTGCTGAACATCCCGGCCCATTTCATCGACCGGCTGAAGGTCCGGCAGGGCGAGGATCCGGTCTTCCGCTTCGCCTATGCCCCGAACGGCCAGCCGGTCCGCGTCCATGCCGAGGATACGGACGGCAACACCTGGGACCAGAGCTTCGATGCCGTCAACGGATAACGACACCCTCAGGACCAAACGCGCCACCACCGTCACCGACGCGCAGGGCTGGATCGCCGGCCAACCCGCCTGACCCGACCCGGCCCGACCGCGACCTTGGTCGCATCAGCGGGGTTGCTTTGGCGCGCCGCTGCCCTACAATCGTGAAGGAATGTTGCGGACGGGAGACCGCGACATCATCCGAGGAGGACTCACGATGACAGCCGCAGCCATGCAGGCCCGTTCGCCGCTGACGCCACGGCAAAACGCCGATCAGGTCCGCGAAATCCTGATCGTGGACGATCACCCGCTGATGTGCGACGCTCTGGCGCTGACCCTGAAGATCAGCTTCGGCCTGAAGAACGTGCGGACCGCCCGCAGCCTGGGCGCGGCCCTGGACGGGATCAAGGTGCAGGGCGCGCCGGACGCGGTGATCCTGGATCTGAACCTGCCCGACGCGCGCGGGGCGGAAGGCATCGTCACCCTGCGCCGGCAGTTGCCCGACGTGCCGATCACGATGATTTCCGCCGACATGGACGGCGCCATGATCTCGGCCGCGATGGCGGCGGGGGCGCAGGGCTATATTAGCAAGTCTCTCGGCCGCGAGGCCCTGGTCGACAGCCTGCGCCGCATGTGGGAGGGCGAGCATGTCACCCCCGAAGGCTATGCCCCCGACCAGACGGGCGCCGAGGACGAGGCCAAGGCGGAACTCGCCCGCCGCTTCGCCACCCTGACCCCGCAGCAGATGAAGATCCTGCGGCTGATCTGCCAGGGCAAGGCGAACAAGGAAATCAGCTATGACCTGTCCATCGCCGAGGCGACGGTCAAGACCCACATCACCGCCATCATGTCCAAGATCAACGCGCGCCGCCGCACCCAGGCGGTGCTGCTTGCCAATACGGTCCGCCTGTTCGAGGCGGGCTGATGAATACCGGCCCGGCTGCGAAGGAGGGCGCCACCGGGCCGGTGGCCGTGCAGGCCGACCGCGGACAGGCCGATCACGGCCGGATCCTGCTGGACGGCCTGCGCGGAGCCAACCCGGCCCTGGTCCTGGTCTTCGGCGCCCATGGTCCCGAACTGGCCGCGCTTGACGCGGCGCTGCGGGCGGGCCTGCCCGAAGGCTGCGTGATCGCGGGCTGTTCGTCGGCGGGCGAAATCGGGCCGTCGGGCTATGCCTCGGGCAGCGTGATCGCCATCGGCTTTCCGGCGGCGCATTTCCGCGCCTCGGCCCTGGTGCTGCCGGATCTGGATGCGCTGCCGGTGTCGGACTGGATGGCGGCGCTGCGCCGGTTGCAGGCGGGCTTCGGTCCCGATCCGCAGCGGTCGCTGTTCGGGCTGCTGCTGGTCGACGGGCTGGCGGGCCAGGAAGACGCGCTTGTGGCGACCATCGACGCGGCGCTGCCCTCGGTCCCGACGCTGGGCGGGTCGGCGGGCGACGGGCTGCTGTTCCGCCAGACCTGGCTGCTGGCCCAGGGCGAGGTCGTGACCAATGCCGCCGTCTTCCTGCTGGTGGAAACCGATCTGGCCGTCAGCGAGGTGACCTTCGCCCATTTCAGCCCCACCGACCGGCGCGTGGTCGTGACCGCCGCGATCCCCGAAAAGCGCCGCATCCTGGAACTGAACGCCGAACCCGCGGCCGAGGAATATGCCCGCCTGACCGGCATCGCCCGCGACGCCCTGACGCCCACCGAATTCGCGCGCCATCCGCTGTTGCTGCGGATGGGCCGGCACCACCATGTCCGCGCCATCAGCGCCCAGACCGCCGATGGCGGGCTGTCGCTGATGTCGGCCATCGACACCGGCACCGTCCTGACCCTTGGCCGGGCCGAGGACATGACGCAAGGCTTCGCCGAGGCGCTTGCCGCCCTGCCTCGCCCGCCGCTGATGGTGCTGGGCTTCGACTGCATCCTGCGAAGGCTGGCCCTGGAACGCGAAGGCTTGCGCGACCAGATGTCGGACCTGCTGGCCCGATACCGCGTCGCGGGCTTCAACACCTATGGCGAACAGCACAGCGGGATGCATGTGAACCAGACCTTCGTGGGCCTGGCCTTCATGCCCAATGCCGACGAGGCGGCCCCCGATGCTGCGTGAGGACGACGGCCCGGAACGGCGGGTCGAAAAGCTGGCCCGCATCAACCAGGTGCTGATCGACCGCATCGACCGGCTGGAGGAATCGCGCGGTTCCGCCTGGTCGATGTTCCAGGCCGCCGTCGCCCTGGAACAAGAGGTGATGGCCCGGACCCGCGACCTGGAACGGGCGCTTGCCGACCTGTCGCAGAGAAACCGCGAACTGGCCGTGGCCCGCGCCTCGGCCGAAGAGGCGAACCGGTCCAAGACCCGCTTCCTGCGCGCCGCCAGCCACGACCTGCTGCAACCCCTGTCGGCGGCGCGGCTGTTTCTGTCGATGCTGGCCGACACGCCGATGACCGAACAGCAGACCGAACTGACCGACCGGCTGTCGGGGGCCTTCGAATCGGTGGAACAGCTGATGCACGCGGTCCTCGACATCTCTCGGCTGGACAGCCAGCGGATCGAATTCCACCGCCAGCCGGTGCCGCTGGGCGATCTGTTCCGCAAGCTGGCCATCGAATACGCCCCCCCGGCCGAGGCGAAGGGCCTGCGCCTGTCCTTCGTGCCGACCGATGCGGTGGTCGAAAGCGACCCGGTCTTCCTGCGCCGGATCGCGCAGAACCTGGTGTCGAACGCGATCAAATATACCAACCGGGGCGGCGTGGTGGTGGGCGCGCGCAAGCGCGGGCCGCTGGCCTGGCTGTGCGTCTATGACACGGGGATGGGCATCCCGGCCGTGGACCGGAACCGGATCTTCGATGAATTCCAGCGGCTTGGCAACGACGCCCGGACCCCCGGCATGGGCCTGGGCCTGTCCATCGTGCGCCGCGCCTGCGCCAAGCTGGACCACCCGATCCGCCTGGATTCCGAGGCGATGCGCGGCACGGTCTTTCGCGTGGGCCTGCCCTTGGTGCAGCGCCAGGACCGCAGCGGCCCGAACCGCCCCGCCCGCGCCACCCTGCCCCTGCGCGGCCGGGTCGCCCTGGTGGTGGAAAACGACCAGGGGATGCGGCGCGGATACGAGATGATCCTGCGCGACCGGCTGGGCATGGTGGCCCGCATCGCCGGCGGCACGGCCGAGGCCCTGGCCACCATGGGCGACGATCCGCCCGACGTGATCCTGGCCGATTACAACCTGGAAAACGGCGATACCGGCGTCCAGGCCATCGCCGCCCTGCGCCGGTCGGCGGGCCAGGCGATCCCCGCCGTGATGATCACCGCCCATCGCGACCCCCAGATCGCCCGCAACTGCGCCGCCATGCGGGTGCATCTGATGGAAAAGCCCGTGCGCCCCTCGGAACTGGCCGAGATGCTGGGCGGCATCCTGGCATGATCTGCGACCAAAGGCCGATGGCGCGCGCGGCGGGGCTTGCCCTTCGCGGCAGGGGGCGCAAACTGCCCCGGCATATGGGAGGGATAGCATGAAACGAGCCATTGCCGTGGCCCTGTGGCTGGGGCTGTCGGTCCTGTCGCCGGGCATGGCCGCCGCGGGCGAGGCGGGCGACGCCGTCTTTGCCGAACGCGGCCCCTGGTCCATCGAGGGCCGCGACCTGCACTGGTCCCTGCATGTCCAGGGGCCGCAGGCCCAGGGCTTTCTGCCGGTCCGGGACGGCAGCCTGACGCTGACCCAGGTGATCGACCCGTCCGACGCCCAGCCGGTGCTGCAACTGGTGCAGAAGACCGATTCGCGGACCCGGCGGATCGGGCCGTTCCCGATCTCGGCCGGGGATCCGGTGCTGACCTTCTTTCTGGAACAGGTCACGCGCGACATGGCCAACCTGACCGGCGGCAGCCCGTTCTATATCCGCAACCGCATCAAGGAGGCGCTGTTCCAGGGCGGCCGGATCGCCGCGCACGAGGGCGGGTCGGTCGCCAGCTTCCAGCCCTTCGCCGACGATCCGAACGCGAACCGGATGAAGGGATTCGAGACGCTGACCCTGACCTTCGTGCTGGACGATCCGGTCCAGCCGATCCGCGAATTGCGCGCCGAGACGGCCGGGGCGCAGCCCGGCTATGTGCAACGCATGGCGCTGCAATGATCGCCCGGCTGGCCTTTCTGGCCCTGGCGATGGGCACGGCGCCCGCCTGGGCGCAGGCGGTCAACGACTATCCGACCAATGCGCGGGCGGAATATGTCTTCGCCTGCATGGCGACGAACGGCCAGACCCGCGACATGCTGGACCGCTGTTCCTGCGCCATCGACCAGATCGCCGAGGTGCTGCCCTATGACGATTACGTCAGCGCCGAAACGGTGCTGCGGATGCAGCAGACGACCGGCGAACGATCCGGCATGTTCCGGGGGATGCCGCAGATGACCGAGATCATCGCCCATCTGAAACGCGCCGAGGCCGAGGCCGAGATTTTGTGTTTCTGAGCGGCAAGGCGCAAGCCGCGGGGCAGGGGGCCCCATATCCAATGCCCGCAATCCGGCTGGATCCCGCCAAAACGCATCGCGGAGTTTGAGCGTCGGTGTTTCCGGACCGCATCTGACGCGGTTCTCTTCCGCTCAGGCAGAAATCATGGGACCGACCGCGGGTCTTCCGACCTAAAGCACCCCGACGCGGCGGATGGCGGCGCGTGCCAGGGCGTCCAGCATATATCCCAGGATACCGATCATCAGCACCACCGCCATCAGTTGGTCATAGGCCAGCCTGTCGCGGGTATCGAGGATGAAATAGCCAAGCCCCGCCTGCACGCCCAGCATCTCGCAGGGGACCAGGACGATCCAGGTGATGCCGATGGCAAGCCGCAAGCCGGTCAGCACCTGGGGCAGCACGCCCGGCAGGATGACGCGGCTGAGGGTTTCCCAGCGGGTGGCGGCAAGGCTTTTCGACAGCAGCAGCCATTGCGGATCCAGCTGCCGCACGCCCGCGGCGGTGTTCAGCAGGATCGGCCAGATCGCCGCGAAAGCCAGCAGGAAGTAGATCGGCGCGTCGCCCACGCCGAAGACCATCACCGCGATCGGCATCCAGGACAGCGGAGAGATCATCCGCAGGAACTGGAAGGCGGGCGTGGTCGCGGCCTCTGCCAGGCGCGAGGCGCCGACCAGCAGGCCCAGGGGCACGCCGGTCGCCAGGGCCGCGGCCAGCCCGACAAGCACGCGCCGCAGGCTCTGGCCGATATGCAGCCACAGATCGGGGGCCGCCAGAAGCCCGGCCAGGGCGGGAAAGGTGCGCGTCGGCGAAAAGCGCCGCGCGAAGCTGGTGTCCCCGGCGATCACGTCGGTGGCGATCCACCAGGCCAGAAGCAGCAGCCCGATCCCCGCGAGCCCCAGCACCGCGCCCTGCGCCCTGGTCCTCACGCCTGGACGACCTCGGACCGGGTCCAGCCCTCGGGCAGGCCGAAGGCCGGCAGCCCGCCGACCCGTTCAAGGGCCTTGCGCACGAAGCTGTCATCGACCAGATCCGTCGCGGCGAAGGCCGGGTCGAGGTCGTCGAGAAAGCCGCGTTCGCCCGCCACCTCGGTATCCTTCAGCATCCGCACCAGTTCCTCGGTATAGGAGGGGAAGGGATAAGGCTGGAAATCGATGCGCTTGTCCTTCCAGTCGGGATGCCGGATCGCGCCCGAGGCGACATAGCCCTGGGTATCGGCATCCGAGGGCGTCAGCACGCGGGCCAGGATCTCGGGGCTGTGAGGGGTGTATTTCTGCGGGTTGGCAGACGAAAGAAGCTGCGCGGTCTCGGCGCGGTTGTCGCGCGTCCACAGCTGCGCCTTGACCATCGCGTCGACGACCTTCTGCGACCATTCCGGCCGCTGGACCAGATCCTGTTCCTGCATGAAGACCAGGCAGCAGGCGTGATCCTTCCAGACGTCGCCGGTAAAGCGCAGAACCTTGCCGATGCCGTTGATCTCGGCCGCGGCGTTGAAGGGTTCGGCCACGATATATCCGGCGATCTGGCCCGCCGCCAGCGCAGGCACCATGTCGGCGGGCGACATCAGCGACAGCGCGACCTCGTCAGCGGCAGGCGTGCCGGTGGTGACGATCTTCAATCCGTTCTCGCGCAGAAGGCGTTGCAGCACGACATTGTGGATCGAATACCAATAGGGGATCGCCACGGTCTTGCCGCCCAGATCCGCGATCGCGTCGATGTCGTTCGCCGCCGTCAGCGCCGAACCCGAGGTGTGGTTCCAGGCCACCACCTTGGCCGGGATCTGGCTGCCATAGCGCGCCCAGACGGTGATCGGCGACAGCAGGTGGACGACGTTCACCTGGCCCGCCAGGAAGGCCTCGACGATCTGGGACCAGCCGCGGAACATCACCGGCTTTTCGACGGCCAGACCCTCGGCCTCGAAGAAGCCCTTGCCATGGGCCACCAGCAGGGGCGTGGCATCGGTGATCGGCAGATAGCCGATCCTGACCGGCTCGTCGGGATCCTGGGCGCGGGCGGCGCGCGCGTTCAGGAAGGGCAGCGCCCCCGAAGCGGTCAGCAGCGCCGACAGGCGCATGATGTCGCGGCGGGAAAACAGACTATCCTCGGTGGGCATGACGGGTTCCTTCAATGGCGTTTTGTTGCGCGGCGCAGCGTGGCGACGATGTCGATGCGGATGCGGCCAAGCTGGGCCAGGTCATCTTCGCGAGGGCGTGGCAGATCCAGATGCCATTCGCCGATCCGGCCCGCCGGGCTGCCGCCCAGCAGGATGATGCGGTCCGATACCAGCAGCGCCTCGTCGATGTCATGGGTGACCAGCACGGCGGCAGTGCGGTAATCGGCCACGATCTTGACCAGCAGATCCTGCATCATGGCCCGCGTCACCTCGTCCAGGGCGCCGAAGGGTTCGTCCAGCAGCAGCACCTGCGGATGGCGGGCCAGGCAGCGGGCCAGGGCCGCGCGCTGCGCCATGCCGCCGGACAGGGCGGCGGGCCGCAGGTGGCGGGCATGATCCAGCCCGACTTCGGCAATGGCGCGGTCGATGCGGCCCTGGCGTTCCGCCGCCGTCAGGGAAGGCTGGCGCTTGAAGTCCAGCCCGAAGGCGACGTTGCGTTCCAGATCCAGCCAGGGCAGCAGACCGGGCTGCTGAAAGGCCATGGCCAGGCGGGGATGGACGCCTGCCAGGGGGGCGCCCTCCATCTCGATCCGGCCGGCATCGGCCGGTTGCAGCCCGGCCAGCACGCGCAACAGGCTGGACTTGCCGACTCCGCTGGGCCCCAGGACCGAGACGATCTCTCCGGGCGACAGATCCAGGTCGAAGCCTTCCAGCACCGGCGCGGCCGCGCCGGGATAGCGCAATGTCACGCCTGCGGCGCGCAGCACGGGCCCAGCCTCGGAAAGGGTCATGCGGCCTTGCCCGCGGCGTCCAGGATCGTGCGCAGCTGCACGGTGCTGGGGGTGATGATCGGCACGAAGGCCGCCTCGCGCCAGCGCCGGGCGAAACCCCGGCCCGGACCGTCCAGATAGCAGCGCCCGCCGCCTGCCTGCAATTCCAGGGCCACCGCCTCGAACACGATTTCGGACAGGGCGATGCGCAGTTCGAACAGGGCGGCGGGCCGGGCGACGAAGCCGCCCGAATCGAGACCCGCCTTCAACGACGCGACGATCTTGTCCAGCCGCGTGCCGAGCGCCGCGATGGGGGTCTCCAGAACCCCCCTCCCCGCTCCTCCGGCGCAGCCGGCCTCGGCCAGGGACCGGCGGGCAAGGCCGATGGCCATCCCGCATTGCAGGGCGATGAAGCTGGGGCGCACGCCCGGCAGCCATTCGGGGGCATCGGCGGCGATGATCCGGTCGCGGCCGATCCGAACGCCCTCGATCCGCACCGACGCGGTATCCGAGGACCGCATCCCCATCAGCGCCAGATCCGCGCTTCTGTGAACGCCGGGATCGTCATGGGCAAGCGCCACGATCATCGCAGGCCCGCCATCCGCCGGATCGGCGGCGGCGGCGACGACAAAGCCCTGCCCGCGCAGGTTGGTGACCCAGGGAAGCGCGCCGTCGACGACCAGATCCCCGCCCTCGGGGCGGACCGTCATCTGCAACGGCTCCAGGCCCGCCAAGAATTTCATGACATTCGACAGGCCCGAGGCGCCCGCGACCCGCCCCGCCAGAAGGTCGGGCAACAGGCGGTCGCGCAGGGCATGGTTCGGGGTCTGGACCAGGAATTCGACAAAGCAGCGATGGCCCCACAGCACGAAGGCCGCAGCCAGCGATTCCCGCGCCACCGCCGCGACGGCCCGGACGGCATCCATGGCGGTGCCGCCCCCACCGCCCAGGGCTTCGGGCACGCCGATCCCGGCCAACCCCGCCTGCGCCAGACGCGGCAGCAGATCGGTTGCCGGAATCTGCCCCAGATCGATCCCGTCTGCCGAGCCTGCAAGCCATTCGGCCAGATCGTCGGGCAGGGCAAAGGTCATTGCGCGGAAACCTCTGGCTGCCATTCATAGGCGGACAGTTCGGGGTTCAACTCGGGCCGGCCCAGATTGTTGGCAAAGTTGCACAGCGTCGCCAGGCTGACACCCAGGACGACCTCCAGCGCGGCCTGGTCATCAAACCCGGCCTCCTTGAAGGCGCTCAGTTCAGCATCCGGGACATTCCCGCGCGAGGCGATGACCGCCCTGGTGAATTCTGCCACCGCGCCCAGCCGGGCGTCGGGCACCGGCCCAAGGGCTCGTAAGGCGCCGATCGTCGCCTGGTCGAGATGCGCCTTCTTGTCGGCGACCGCGCTGTGGCCCGCCACGCAGAAGCCGCAGCCATGCGTCGCCGCCGCGGTGATCTGCACGGCCTCGCGTTCGGCCAGCGTCAGCGAGGCACGTCCGTTGATGGCCGATACGGTCTGATAGGTTTCCAGGGCCACCGGCGCATTGGCCAGAAGGCGCACGAGGTTGGGAAGGAAACCGTTGTTCTTCTGCGCCGCCTCCAGTCGAGGCCGTGCTTCGGCGGGTGCATCTTCAAGAGTGCGCAACGGGAGACGAGACATGGCGAGCCTTTCCTGTTCCTGCATCCAGGCGTTTGCGCCGGACCATAAGAGAGCGAGCCGCAGCATACAATGAAGCATGTCTTCTTCTTTCTTCTGTGACAGGCAGGTTTGTTTCCCCTGCACCGGTGCCGAGCAGAAGAATCTTCCGCAAAAGATCGATCACCCGCTGCCGCTCCGGGCCGCCGATCGGCGTGCGGCAGCCGCATGGGGGCGCATCAGCTGCACCACCTGCGCGCGCGTGCGGTGCATGACGGGCCAGACGATATGCGAGGGGCGTCCGCATGGCCCGCCAGAGCCCCGATGCTGCGGAAGCAGCGCGCGAAAAGGATCTTGCGTGCGGCCCCGTCGGGGGGGCTTTGGGATTGCGTCAAATCACGTTATCGCGTTAGACCGCGTCCCGACCATGGAGGAAGCTCGCAATGAAACACGTTCTGGCAGCATCGCTGCTGGGTGCCGTATTGGCCCTGCCCGCCGCCGCGGCGCAAGAGATCAAGATCGGCTATGCACTGGCCGAGGACAGCCATTACGGCGCCGGTGCCAAGGCTTTCGAGGCCTCGCTGAAGGACAGCCTGGGCGACGCGTTCACTTTCCGGCATTTCCCGTCCTCGGGCCTGGGCGGCGAGCGTGAGGTTCTGGAAGGGCTGCAACTGGGCACGGTCGAGATGACCATCGCCTCGGACGGCACGCTGACGAATTTCGTGCCCGAGGTCGGCGTGCTGGGCATTCCCTTCCTGCTGCGCGACAAGGACCACGCCCGCAAGGTGCTGGACGGCGAGATCGGCCAGGAGATGCTGGCGAAGTTCGACGATGCCGGGCTGCACGCGCTGGCCTGGGGCGAGCAGGGCTTCCGCCACATCACGTCGAACCGCGGCCCGATCGAGACCCCGGCGGACATGGCCGGGCTGAAGATCCGCACCATGGAGAATCCGGTTCACATCGAGGCCTTCCGCGCCCTTGGCGCCGCGCCCACACCCATGGCCTGGCCCGAGGTGATCGGCGCGCTGGAGCAGGGCGCCATCGACGGGCAGGAAAACCCGCTGTCGGTGATCGTCTCGGCCAAGCTGGACGAGGTTCAGAAGAACCTGACGCTGGACGGCCACGTCTATTCCTCGACCATCATCCTGGTTTCGCCCTCACTCTGGGGCGGGCTGGACGAAACCCAGCAGGCCGCCTTCCAGAAGGCCGCCAAGGACGCGGTGGCCGCCATGCGCGCCTATGTCGATGAGGTCGATGCCTCGGGGGTGGCCGCGATGCAGGAACAGGGCATGGCGGTGAACGAGCTGTCGGCCGAGCAGAAGGCGGCGTTCCGCGAGGCCCTGGCCGAGCCCTACAAATCCTATGAGGCCCAGTTCGGCAAGGATCTGATGGACCGCATCCAGGCGGTCGAATAAGCGGTCATGCAAAGGATCGAACGCGCCTTTGTCGCCGTCAACGGCGCCGTGCTGGTGCTGGCATTGATGGCGATGGCCCTGATCCTGGGTTGGAACGTCGCCGGTCGCTATCTGACCGGCAACTCTCTGACCTGGGCGGATGAGGTGGCGCGTTACGCGATGATCTGGGTGACGTTCCTCGGCGCGGGGCTGGCGCTGCGCGAAGGGGCCCATGCCGCGATCACCAATGCGCAAGAGGCCCTGCCGACGCAGGGCCAGCGCCTGTTGCGGGGCGTCATCCTGGTGCTGCTGTTCGGCTTTTTCGCCTTCATGGTCTGGGTCGGGCTGGATTACATGGGCCGGATGTCGGTGCAGAAATCCGCCGCGCTGAGGGTGCCGATGAAATGGGTCTATGCCGCGATGCCGGTGGGCTTCGCGCTGCTGATCGTGCATCTGGCGCTGATCGCGCCGCGCTATCTGCGCGCAGGGCTTGACCATTCCGACGAGGCCGCCCTTGGTTGAGATCCTGATCGCCGCCTTCCTGGTCCTGATGGTGATGGGGGTGCCCGTCGCCTTTTCGCTGGCCATGGCCGCCTTTGCCGCCGTGGCGATCAGCGGGCGCTATCCCCTGGTGGTGGTCGTCAAGGAGATGTTCACCGGCCTGGACAGCTTTCCGCTGCTGGCGGTGCCCTTCTTCATCCTGGCAGCCGAGATCATGTCCACCGGGGCGATCTCGCGGATGCTGCTGCGCTTTGCCTCGCAATTCGTCGGCCACCTGCGCGGCGGCCTGGGCTATGCCAATATCCTGACGGGGACGCTGTTTGCGGGGATTTCCGGCTCGGCCCTGGCCTCGGCCGCCGGGCCGGGCGCGATGATGGCCCGGATGATGGAGCGTTCGGGCTATTCCAAGGGCTATGCGGGGGCGCTGACCATCTCGGTCGCGGTGGTCGATCCGATCATCCCGCCCTCGATCACCATGATCATCTATGCGTTGCAGGACCGCAATGTCTCGGTCGGCTCGCTGTTCATGGCCGGGTTGCTGCCGGGATTGCTGATCTCGGGGCTGATCGCGGCGGTGAACTGGTGGATCAGCCGCAAGCGCGACTATCGCAGCCTGGAACAGCGCCCGCCGTTGCGGCAGATGCTTCTCAATACCGGCGCGGCGCTGCCGGCGCTGATGCTGATCGTGCTGATCGTCGGCGGCATCCGCGTCGGGCTGTTCACGCCGACCGAAGCCTCGGTCGTGGCGGTGTTCTATGCCATCGTCGTCTCGGCGGTGGTTTATCGCGGCTTCAGCTGGACCGATCTTTGGGGGGCCTTCCTGCGCTCGGCGATCATGTCGGTCGCGGTGCTGATGATCCTGGCCGCAGCCCGCGCCTTTGCCTGGGTGCTGATCATCGAGGGCGTGCCGCAGGCCATGGCCGACGCGGTGATCGCCATGAACCTGTCGCCCATCGCCTTTCTGCTGATGGTGAACCTGCTGTTGCTGGTCTTCGGCATGTTCATGGACCCGCTGCCGGGGGTGATGATCCTGGTGCCGATCCTGGCGCCCATCGCCCACGGCCTGGGGATCGCGGCGGATCATTTCGCGATCATCGTCATCGTCAACCTGACCTTTGGCCTGATGACGCCGCCGGTCGGCAGCCTGATCTTTGTCGTCGCCTCGGCCACGAAGCAGCGGCCCTCGGCGCTGATCCGCGAATTGCCGCCGTTCTTCATCGCGGCGATGGTGGCGCTGCTGATCCTGACCTTCGTGCCGGCGCTGTCGACCTGGCTGCCGCGGATCAGCGGCTTTGCCCGATAGCGGCGCAGGACCGGATCGGGGGTTGTCCGCAGCGATACCCCCTGAAGAGTCTCCGTCCTGCCATGTCTTCGCTGTGTTGGATCCGGGACGCGCGCGGCTTGTGAACAGCGGGCGGCCAGACATGACATGCCCCGCGCCATTCCTTTGACGGCCAGAGGCCTTTGGCCGGGCATTCAAGACCGGAATAGGCGCTCTGTCGTCCAGGACATCGAGAGCGCCTTTCGGCCAGATCGCGAATCAGATCGCGAAATCGTCCAGGGACTTTCCGGCATCCAGGGCTTCGGCGATCCAGTTGGGCTTTCGGCCGCGCCCGGTCCAGGTCAGATCGGGGTTTTCCGGATGGCGGTATTTCGGTTCGGCCTTGCTTCCCTTGGCGGGCTGAGCGGCCACCATCTCTTCAAGCGAGGCAAAACCGGCGGCCTTGGCAATTTCGGTCGCCCTGGCAATGGCCTCTTTTCGGCTGCGGGTTTCGTAACCCCTGATGGCCGCCGCGGATTTGCGGTTGATCTCTTTCAATTGCTCAAGCGTCAGCGCATCGTAGTCAATATCCATAGGCAGGCCTTTCTGCGTCATTTTACCGCTTCGATACGACACGCTGCTGTTTATGGAAAGTCTTTATGGAAAGGCCAGATCTCTGGTTTCCAGAGGCGCGGGGAATTGGCTGACTGGAAGAGCCCTTTTCCGATCGACGGCAGCAGGGCGGGTTTCGGCCAGACCGTTCTTCCCTGTTATCCCGCAAAAAGACAGCCTCTTCGAAAGAAACGCTGGCGGCTCTGCGCAACACGATTGCGGCTCATGCGGCCGACCCTGCTTCCGAAACCGTCGGGTTGGCCCCCTTCAACGCGCCTTACCAGCCTTGCGAGTTGTTCCGCACGAAGCCTCTGGACGTCCGGCGCGGGGGCGGCTAGTCTGTCCCTGACACTATCCGTTGGGGCGTCCCGTCGCGGGGCTGAGAGGTGCAATGCGCGCCGACCCATCGAACCTGATCCGGGTCATGCCGGCGGAGGGAACGGATAGGCGGACGCCCGGCGCCTTGCCGTATCCCGTCTGCCGCCGCCCTCCCCTCACGGCCCGACATGCCGAAGGAGAGGCCGATGACACCGACCGTCTTGACCATCGCGGGATCCGACAGCGGCGGGGGCGCGGGAATCCAGGCCGATCTGAAGACGGTCTCGGCGCTCGGCTGCTATGGCGCCAGCGCGATCACGGCGGTGACCGCGCAGAACACGCGCGGCGTCGCGGCCGTCCATCTGGTCCCGCCGGATCTGATCCGGGCGCAGATCGACGCGGTGCTGGACGACATCCAGGTTCATGCCATCAAGATCGGCATGGTCGGATCGGCGGCCGGGATCGCGGCGGTGGCCGCGTCGCTGCGGGACTGCCCGATTCCCATCGTGCTGGATCCGGTGATGGTCGCCAAGTCGGGCGACGTGCTGATGCCGGACGAGGCGATCGGCGCGCTGATCCGCGACCTGCTGCCGCCGGCCGGGGTGCTGACGCCGAACCTGCCCGAGGCCGCGCGGCTTCTGGGCGCCGATCCGGCCCGCGACGATGCCGGTGCCGTGGCCCAGGCCGCCAGACTGCGCGCGCTTGGGCCGCGCCATGTGCTGATGAAGGGCGGCCATGCGGCGGGCGCGGATTGCACCGACCTTCTGGCCGGGCCCGAGGGCGTGGCGCGCTTTACCTCGCCCCGCATCGGCACGCGGAACACGCATGGCACGGGATGCTCCCTCTCCTCGGCCATCGCGGCGGGGCTGGCGCAGGGGCTGACGGTCGCCGAGGCGGCGGGCCGCGCGCATGACTGGCTGCACCGCGCGATCCTGGCCGCCGACGGCTTGGCGGTGGGCGGCGGCAACGGGCCGGTGCATCATTTCCACGCGCTCTGGCCCCGCCGGGCCGAGGCGGCGGCATGAGCGTGACCGTCATCGGCGGCGGCGTGATGGGCCTCTGCATCGCCACGGAACTGACCGCGCGCGGCATCCCGGCCGCGATCCTGGACAACAAGGCGCCCGGCCCGCAGGCCTGTTCCTGGTGGGCGGGCGGGATGCTGGCCCCCTGGTGCGAGGGCGAAAGCGCCGAACCGGCGGTGGTGCGCCACGGGCTGGGCGCCGCCGACTGGTGGCAGGGCCAGGGCGTGCCGGTCACGCGGAACGGCACGCTGGTCGTCAGCCCGGCGCGCGATGCGGGCGCGCTGGCGCGCTTTGCCCGGCGCAGCCAGGGCCACCGGACGCTGGACCCCCAGGGCATCGCCGCGTTGGAACCCGACCTCGGCACCCGCTTCAGCCGCGCGCTGTTCTTCGAGTCAGAGGCGCATCTGGCCCCGCGCCAGGCCCTGGCGATCCTGTCGGAACGCCTGGGGCGCAGCGACACGGCGACCGGCACCGTCATCGACTGCCGCGGCCTGTCGGCACGCGACGCCTTGCACGACCTGCGCGGCGTGCGGGGCGAGATGGTGGTGATCCGCTGCCCCGAGATCCGGCTTTCCCGCCCCGTCCGGCTGCTGCATCCCCGGATGCCGCTTTACGTCGTGCCCCGCGGCGACGGGGTGTTCATGCTGGGCGCGACCATGGTGGAAAGCGACCGGCGCGGCCCGCCCACCGCGCGGGCGGTGCTGGAACTGCTGTCGGCGGCCTTCGCCCTGCACCCCGCCTTGGCCGAGGCCGAGGTGCTGGAACTGGGCGCCGACGCGCGCCCGGCCTTCCCCGACAACCTGCCTCGCATCCGCCGCGTAGGGGGCGTTATCCACGCCAACGGCCTTTACCGCCACGGCTTCCTGCTGGCCCCGGCGGTCGCCCGCATGGTGGCCGACCACCTTCAACACCAGACCAGACCGGAGTTCATGGATGCGGATCACGATTAACGGCACCCCGCGCGATGTCGCGGCAACCACCCTGGCGGGCGCCCTGGCCGAGGCGGACCTGACCGGCCGCATCGCCACCGCGCTGAACGGCGATTTCATTCCTGCCGCCCTGCGCGAGACCACGCCCCTGCGCGACGGCGACGCCATCGAGGCCCTGGCGCCCATGCAGGGGGGCTAGGGCGATGCCGGTCTTCTATGGCACCGACGTCGACAGCCCGCTGATGCTGGGCACGGCGGGCTATCCCTCGCCCAAGATCCTGGCCGATGCCTTTGCCCGATCGGGCGCGGGCATCGCCACCCTGTCCTTGCGGCGCGAGGCCGGGGGCGGTCAGGATTTCTGGGCGCTGATCCGGTCGCTGGGCGTCCGGCTGCTGCCCAATACCGCGGGCTGCCACGGCGCGCGCGAGGCCGTCACCACCGCGCAGATGGCCCGAGAGGTCTTTGCCACCGACTGGATCAAGCTGGAGGTGATCGGCCATGCCGACACGTTGCAACCCGATGTCTTCGAGCTGGTCGAGGCCGCGCGGATCCTGGCCTCGGAGGGTTTCAAGGTGTTCCCCTATTGCACCGAGGATCTGACGGTCTGCGACCGGCTGCTGGCGGCGGGCTGCGAGGTGCTGATGCCCTGGGGCGCGCCCATCGGGTCGGGGCTGGGGCTGAACAACCCGCACGGGCTGCGGGCGCTGCGCGCGGCCTTTCCCGATGTGCCGCTGGTCGTCGATGCCGGGATCGGCCTGCCCAGCCACGCGGCGGCGGCGATGGAGATGGGCTATGACGCGATCCTGCTGAACAGCGCCGTCGCCCGCGCGGGCGATCCCGCCGCGATGGCTGCCGCCATGGCCGAGGCGATCCGCGCCGGGCGCGCCGGCTGGCTGGCCGACCCGATGGAGCGGACCGACATGGCCGTCCCCTCGACCCCGGTGATCGGGCGGGCCTTCCTGTGAGCCTGCCGCGCTTCTATCCGATCTTCGACAGCGCCGACTGGATCGCCCGCGCCCTGCCCCTGGGCGTGCGGCTGGTGCAGTTGCGCATCAAGGACCGCCCCGAGGACGCCCTGCGCGCCGAGATCGCCCGCGCCCGCGATCTGTGCCGCCAGCATGGCGCGATCCTGGTCGTCAACGATCACTGGCGCCTGGCGATCGACCTGGGCTGCGATTTCCTGCATCTGGGGCAAGAGGATCTGGACGGGGCCGACCTGCCCGCCATCCGCGCGGCGGGGCTGCGGCTGGGCGTCTCGACCCATGACGATGCGGAACTGGACCGCGCCCTGGCCTGCAAGCCCGATTATGTGGCGCTCGGCCCGGTCTGGCCGACGATCCTGAAGCAGATGAAATGGCATCGGCAGGGGGTCGGGAAGCTGACCGAGTGGAAGGCGCGGATCGGCGGCGTTCCGTTATGCGCCATTGGCGGGCTGACGCCGGAGCGGGCGCGGCTGGCCTTCGCGGCGGGCGCCGATCTGGCCGCCGCCGTGACCGACATCACCCTGAACCCCGATCCCGAGGCACGGATCCGCGAATGGCTGGAGGCCGCCGGATGAGGTATGCGCGCCAGACCGTCCTGCCCCTGATCGGCGATGCGGGCCAGGCCCGGCTGGCCGCCGCGCATGTGCTGGTGGTCGGCGCGGGCGCCCTGGGGATCCCGGTGCTGCAATATCTGACCGGCGCGGGTGTCGGCCGCATCACCCTGATCGACCCCGACCGGATCGAGACCTCGAACCTGCACCGCCAGCCGATCTATGGCCGCCATGTCGGCGGACCCAAGGCCGTGGCGGCGACCCTGGAAATGGCCGTGCTGAACCCGGACACCACCGTCGTTCCGCTGGTCGCGCGACTGGATCCGGCCAATGCGCCCGACCTGGTGGCGGCGGCCGATCTGGTGCTGGATTGCGCCGACAGCTTTGCCGCGACCTATGCGCTGTCGGACGCCTGCCTGGCGGCCGGACGCCCGCTGATCGCGGCCTCTGTTCTGCGGATCGAGGGCTTCGCGGGGGGCTTCTGCGGCGGCGCGCCCTCGGTCCGGGCGGTGTTTCCCGACCTGCCCTTGCAGGCGGGCAATTGTGCGACGGCGGGCGTGATGGGGCCGATGGCGGGCCTGATCGGCGCGTTGCAGGCGCAGATGGCGATGTCGGTCCTGCTGGGGCTGACCCCATCGCCGCTGGGCCAGATGATCCGCTTCGACGGGCTGCGCCCGGCCAGCTTCCGCTTCGACGGCGCGCCGGAACCCAGGCTCGGCCACCGCTTCATCGCCGCCAGCCAGATCCGCCCCGACGATCTGGCCGTCGAGTTGCGCGGCCCGGACGAGGCCCCCCTGCCCTTCGTGCCCCAGGCCCTGCGCCAGCCCGACAGGCTGCGCCCGGCCGAGGGCCAGCGCGTCGTCTTTGCCTGCCGGTCCGGCCTGCGCGCCTGGGCCGCCGCCGACCGCCTGCGCCAGCATTGGCCGGGCGACATCGCCCTCATCGCCCTTGGAGACCCCGCATGAGATCCCTTGCCCTGCCCCTTGCCCTGCTGGCCGCCGGCCCCGCCGCCGCCCAGGATCTGTCGCTGATGCTCGACTGGTTCGTGAACCCCGACCACGCCCCGATCATCGTCGCGCAGGAACTGGGCTTCTTTGCCGATGCCGGGTTGACGGTGGAGATCACCGCGCCCGCCGATCCCTCGGATCCGCCTCGAATGCTGGCCTCGGGTCAGGTGGATCTGGCGGTCGGATACCAACCGCAACTGCATCTTCAGGTCCACGAGGGTCTGCCCCTGACCCGTGTCGCCACCCTTGTCGCCACGCCGCTGAACTGCCTGACGGTGATGGCCGACGGGCCGGTGCAGTCGGTCGCGGATCTGAAGGGCCGCAAGGTCGGCTATTCCGTGCCGGGGATGGAGACGGCGCTGATGGGCGCGATGCTGGACCGTGCGGGCCTGACGCTGGACGACGTGGACCTGGTCAATGTCGGCTGGTCGCTGTCACCCGCGCTGATGACCGGCCAGGTGGACGCCACCCTGGGCGGGTTCCGCAATTTCGAGATGACGCAGATGCGGCTGGAAGGCGCCGAAGGCCGCTGCCTGTTCGTCGAGGAACAGGGCATCCCCGCCTATGACGAACTGATCCTGCTGGCCAATCCCGGCATGATGGATCCCGACGCCACCCAACGCTTCGTGGCCGCGATGGAACGGGGCGCGCATTACATCCTGAACCATCCCGAGCAGGCCTGGCAGGTGTTCCGCGACGCCCATCCCGATCTGGACGACGAATTGAACCGCGCGGCCTGGGCCGCCACCCTGCCGCGCTTTTCCCAAAGCCCCGGCGCGGTCGATCACGGCCGCTATGCCCGGTTCGAGGCGTTCCTGCGCGACGCGGGCCTGATCGACGGGGTGCTGCCCGTCAGCGCCCTTGCGACGGATCCGGGCGCATGAGCTATGGCCTCTGCTTTTCCCGCTGGCGGGCGGGCGCGCCGGACTGGGACGCCTATGTCCGCGCGCCCTTCGTCAGGGCCCTGGCCGATGGCAGCCTGCCGCGCGGGGCCTTCCTGACCTATCTGGCGCAGGATTACCTGTTCCTGATCCATTTCGCCCGCGCCTGGTCTCTGGCGGTCACGAAGGCCGGTTCCCTGGCCGAGATGCGTGCCTGTTCCGCCACCGTCCACGCCCTGCTGGAAACCGAGACCCGGCTGCATGTCGCGCTGTGCGGCCGCGCCGGGATCACCGAGGATGCCCTGGCCGCCGCCATCGAGGCGCCGCAGAACCTGGCCTATACCCGCTATGTGCTGGAGGCGGGCTACAGCGGCGATTTCCTGGACCTGCTTGCGTCTCTGGCCCCCTGCGTCCTCGGCTATGGAGAGATCGGCGCGCGGCTTCTGGCCGAACCCCATGCCCCCGATTACGCGGAATGGATCGCCACATATGGCGGGGCCGACTATCAGGCGCTGTGTCATGGCACCGCCGCCCTGATCGACGGCGCGGTAAAGTGCCGCCTGGGGCCGGATGCGCCTTCGCTGCCCCGCTGGGCGCGGTTGCAGGACCACTTCTCGACCGCGACCCGGCTGGAAGCGCAGTTCTGGACAGTGGCGGGGTGATCCGTTTCGCCTTGGGCGCCCTGCTGGCCTGGCAGCTGGCGGTCTGGGCCTTGCAGATCCCGCGCTTCCTGCTGCCCGGCCCGCTGGCCGTGGGTCGCGCCATGCTGGACGCCCCCGACCTGCTGGCCCGCGCCGCGCTGACGACCCTGGCCGAGATCGCGGCGGGCTTTGTCATCGGCGCGGGGCTGGGGATCGTGCTGGCGCTGCTGACGGGGCTGCTGCCCGGCCTGCGCCGGACGCTGACGCCCGTGATGACCTTCAGCCAGACGGTCCCGATCTTCGCCTTCGCGCCGCTGCTGACGCTGTGGCTGGGCTATGGCATCGCGCCCAAGATCGCGATCGTCGCGCTGATGGTGTTCTTTCCCGTCGCCTCGGCCTTTGGCGACGGGCTGGCACGCACCCCCAGGGTCTTTCGCGAACTGGCCGAGAGCATGGGCGCGACGCCGCTGGAGGCTTTGCGGATCGTGCGCATTCCCGCCGCTTTGCCGGATCTGGCAAGCGGGCTGCGAATTGCCGCCGTCTACGCCCCGGCGGCGGCCATCGTCGGCGAATGGGTCGGCGGGTCGCGAGGGCTTGGTGCGGTGATGATCCAGTCCAGCGGGCGCATGAAGATCGACCAGATGTTCGCGGCCCTTGCCACGACGATCCTGATCGCGGTCCTGTTCAAGGCCGCCGTGTCCCGCCTGGCCCTGCGGCTGGAGCGTCATGCGGCCGGATCGGATCAAGCCCGATGAACCCGGAAGACCGATGGAACGCCGCCGGAGCGGTTCGAGATGGCGCGCCCTGCAATCATGGCGTGCGGGAATCGTCCGGATCTGCTAGAGTGGCGGTTCGAGGACGGATTGGCCCAAGCACAGGGCGGATGCCGAGCTCTCCGGCGGATGCTGCGGATGGGCCGACCCTTTGCATGGGGAGGATAAAGCCATCATGTCCGACCGAACGATTGGAAACCCGCTGAGCTGGAGCGCGCAAAGGCTGGCCGGGATGGGCCGGGGCCTTGGCCAGGCCATCGACGGGATCGGCAGCCACCAGATCGCCCGGCCGCGCGTCAATAGGATCGACTTTGCCGATATCCGCGCGGCCCTGCGGGAAGGCGCATCCGATTTCGCAGCGCTGCGTTCCGACGTGATCTTCCTGGTGGTGCTCTACCCGGTGATCGGCTTCATCCTGGCGGTCTGGGTGCTGAACGCCGGGCAGGTTCACCTGCTTTTCCCGCTCGCCGCAGGCTTTCCGCTGGTCGGCCCGGTCGCGGCCCTGGGCCTCTATGAGATGAGCCGCCGCCGCGAGGCGGGCCTTCCCGCCGACTGGGGCGCGGCACTCTCGGCCCTCAGCGGACGGGTGCTGGGGCCGGTGCTGATGCTTGGCCTGCTGCTGCTGGTCGTCTTCGTGCTGTGGCTGAATGCCGCCCATGCCATCTGGGGCGCAACGCTGGGACCGCAGACCTATGACAGCCTTCTGGCCCTGCTGCGGGATTGCCTGACCACCGAACCGGGACGAGAGATGCTGGTCCTGGGGACCGCCACGGGCTTTCTGTTCGCGGCTTTGGTCCTCTGCATCGGCATGGTCTCCTTCCCGATGCTGATCGACCGCCCCGTGGGCGTCCCGCTGGCCCTTGTGACCTCGCTGGCCGTGGCCCGGACAAATCCCGGCGCCACCGCTGCCTGGGGGCTTGTCGTAGCCGGTTTGCTGGTGCTGGGGATGATCCCGCTCTTTGCCGGGCTGATCGTGGTGCTGCCGATCCTGGGCCATGCGACCTGGCACCTCTATCGCCGCGCCGTGACCTTCCCGGACCCCGCCGCCGATTGAGGACCGTCCCCGAGCGCAGGCGACCCTAGACCAGCACCATCCCGATCGCCGCCCCGGCCCCCAATGCCAGCGCCACCGCCAGCCAGACCGGCGCGCCGCTTCGGATCACGACCGGCTGGATCCGGCGCGCATCCTCGGGGTGGGCGCGTTCCCACAGGGCCTGTTCCACAATGCGCGGCAGCAGCGGGCCATAGCGCCCCACCGTGTGAGCCACGCGCGCCATGTCGCCCGCAAGCGCCCTGGGGCCGATGTTCGAACGGATATAGTCCGACACCACCGGCTTCGCCGCGTCCCAGATGTTCAGCTGCGGATCGACCGACCGGGCGACGCCTTCCACCACGACCATGGTGCGTTGCAGCAGGATCAGTTGCGTCTGTGTCTGCATCCCGAAGCGTTCCGTCACCTCGAACAGATAGGCCAGCAGGTTCGCCATGGAAATCCGGCTGGCATTGGCGCCGAAGATCGGCTCGCCCACGGCGCGCAGGGCGCGGGCGAACTGCGCCTCGTCGCGGTCGCGGGGGACGTAGCCGGCCTCGAAATGCACGCGGGCGACGCGGCGGTAATCCCGCTGGATGAAGCCATACAGGATCTCGGCATAGATGCGGCGGGTGTATTCGTCGATCTCGCCCATGATGCCGAAATCATAGGCGATCACATCGCCATTCGCCGCGACCTTCAGGTTGCCGTGATGCATGTCGGCATGAAAGAACCCGTCGCGCAGGGCATGTTGCAGAAACAGCTGGATCACCCGTGTGGCGATGCGGCTGACATCATGGCCCGCCGCCAGCAGCCCGGCGCGGTCGCCCATCGGCAGGCCCTCGGCCCAGTCCGAGGTCAGGACGCGGCGCGAGGACAGATCCCAATGCGGATGGGGAATGGCAAAACCCGGATCGCCCTTGGTGTTTTCGGCGAATTCGGACGCGTTCGCCGCCTCCAGCCGCATGTCCTGTTCGGCGGTGACGGTGGCTTCGAAATGGGCCACCACGTCGCGCGGGCGCAGGCGGCGGCTGCCGGGCGACAGGAACTCGATGATTCCGGCCGCGAAATGAAAGGCGTCGATGTCGCGGCGGAAGGCGCCCGCGATGCCGGGGCGCAGCACCTTGACCGCGACCTCGCGCCCCGTCTCGCGCACGCGGGCGCGGTGGACCTGGGCGATCGAGGCCGCCGCCACGGGTTCGGAAAACTCTGAAAACAGCAGATCGACCGGCTGGCGCAGATCGGTCTGGATGATCTCTTTCGCCTGATCCGTCGGAAAGGGCGGCAGGCGGTCCTGCAACATCCGCAGCTGGTCGGCCATCTGCACGCCGACCACATCGGCGCGGGTCGACAGGATCTGGCCGAACTTGATATAGGCCGGGCCAAGCGCGGTGATCGCCCGCGTGATCGGCGGCAGCGCCGGGTCGCCCCTGTAGCCCAGCCAGCGGAACGGCCAGCCGAGGATCCGGGCGGCGGCGCGCAGCCGGGGCGGCGCCTCCACCGCGTCCAGGACCGCGCCCATCGCGCCGGTGCGTTCGAAGGTGGCGCCGGTGCGGATCAGGCGCAGAAGGTTGTGCGGTCCCCTCAAAGCTTCCAGCCCGAATGCAGGGCGGCGATGCCCATCGACAGGTTGCGATATTGCACGCGGTCGAACCCGGCGGCGCGGATCAGGCCGGCAAAGGCGTCCTGGTCGGGGAACCTGCGGATCGATTCGACCAGATACTGATAGCTGTCGCGATCCCCCGTCACCGCCTGGCCCATCGCCGGAATGACGTTGAAGCTGTAGCGGTCATAGGCCCATTGCATCGCCGGCACCGGGATCTGGCTGAATTCCAGCACCATCAGCCGCCCGCCGGGGCGCAACACGCGAAACGCCTCGGCCAGGGCGTCGGGGATGCGGGTGACGTTGCGGATGCCGAAGCTGATCGTATAGCGGTCGAAGCTGTTCTCGGCAAAGGGCAGCGCCATCGCATCGCCCGTGACCCAGGCCAGCCGGTCGGACTTTTCGACGGCATCGGCGCGCTTGCGCCCCTCGACCAGCATCTGTTCGGTCATGTCGCAGACGGTGACGCGGGCGCCCGGCGCGCGGTCCAGGAAACGGAAGGCGATGTCGCCCGTGCCGCCCGCCACGTCCAGCAGGTGCTGGCCGTCGCGCGGCGCCAGCCAGTCCATCATCGCATTCTTCCAGACGCGGTGGATGCCAGCGCTCATCAGGTCGTTCATCAGGTCGTAACGGGACGCGACGCTGGAAAAGACCCCGTGGACCATCCCGGCCTTGGCATCCTCGTCCACGGTCTGGAAACCGAAATGGGTCTGCTTCTTGTCGCTCATCCGCTTGCCGATCCGCTGTTTCATCGCCAGATAGACCCGACGCGCCTGCGGCACAATGGATCGAAAGGACCGGGATTGCCAGAACTGCCCGAAGTCGAAACCGTCCGCCGCGGCCTGTTGCCGCATCTGGAAGGCCAACGCATCGCGCGGGCCGAGGTTCGCCGCCCCGACCTGCGCTGGCCGCTGCCCGTCGATCTGGTGCAGGTGCTGACCGGCGCCACGGTCACGGCGCTGCGGCGGCGGTCGAAATACCTGCTGGCCGATCTGGACCGGGGCGGCACGCTGCTGATGCATCTGGGCATGTCGGGGCGGATGCTGGTGGAGGGGGGCAGCCTTGGCGATTTCCACCGCGATCCGGCGATCCTGCCGCGCCACGATCATGTGGTGCTGGTGACGGATGCCGGGGCCACGATCACCTTCAACGACGCCCGCCGCTTCGGCATGGTGGACCTGATCCGCGAAGGGGTGTCGCATCCGCTGCTGGACCACCTGGGGCCGGAACCCTTCGACGACGCCTTCTCGCCCGCCTCTCTCGCGGCGGCCTTCGCGGGCCGCAAGGTGCCGGTGAAACAGGCGCTGCTGGACCAGCGGATCGTCGCGGGGCTGGGCAATATCTATGTGTCCGAGGCGCTGCACCGCGCGGGCATCGACCCGCGCCGGGCGGCGGGGCGCATCGGGGCCGCGCGCATCGCCGCATTGGTCGGCCATATCCGCGAGGTGCTGACCGATGCCATCGCGGCGGGCGGATCCAGTCTGCGCGATCACCGCCAGGCCAGCGGGGAACTGGGCTATTTCCAGCACAGCTTCCGCGTCTATGACCGCGAGGGCGCGCCCTGCCCCACCCCCGGCTGCGCGGGCACCATCCGCCGCATCGTGCAGGGCGGGCGATCCAGTTTCTTCTGTCCGATGTGCCAGCGATAGCCCGCCTTGGCTTTCCGCCCGCGCTTTTGATAGGGTCCGCCACGAACCCTTTGCAACCGGGACGTAGCCCATGGCCTATGACACCATCATCGTCGAGATCGAGGGCAGCGTCGCCCTGATCCGGCTGAACCGCCCCGAGGCGCTGAACGCGCTGAACACCGCGCTGATCACCGAACTGGGCCAGGCCCTGGCGGATGCCGACCGCAACGACAAGATCCGCTGCGTCGTTCTGACCGGCAGCGAAAAGGCCTTCGCCGCCGGGGCCGACATCAAGGAGATGTCCACCAAGACCTTCGTGGACGCCTATGACGAGGATCTGTTCGGCGCCCGCATCGACGCCATCACCCGCATCCGCAAGCCGATCATCGCCGCCGTTTCCGGCTATGCCCTGGGCGGGGGCTGCGAACTGGCGATGATCTGCGACTTCATCATCGCCGCCGACACCGCGAAATTCGGCCAGCCGGAAATCAACCTGGGCGTCATCGCGGGCATCGGCGGCACCCAGCGGCTGACGCGATTCGTGGGCAAGTCCAAGGCCATGGACATGCACCTGACCGGCCGCTTCATGGACGCGGCCGAGGCGGAACGGTCGGGCCTCGTCAGCCGCGTGGTCCCCGCCGCCAAGCTGATCCCCGAGGCGATGGCCGCCGCCCGCAAGATCGCGGAAAAATCGCAGATCTCGGTCAAGGCCGCGAAAGAGGCCGTCAACCGCGCCTACGAGACGACCATGACCGAAGGCATCCTGTTCGAACGCCGCAATTTCCAGGCGCTGTTTTCCACCGAGGACCAGAAGGAAGGCATGGCCGCCTTCCTGGAAAAGCGCGAGCCGCAATTCCGCGACCGCTGATTTTCGGGCTTTCCTTTGCGGGCCATTTGCCCTATAGGCCCCGGCTTACATGCGCGTGGGCCCGCTTAGGCAAGAATCATGACCGCTTTCCCCGGAAGGCGGCGTCTTGGGTCTTTTGCGCAATCGAAACGCTGAAGACCTGAACAGGAAGAACAAGACCCATGGCCAACTCGCCCCAGTCCAAGAAACGCGCCCGCCAGATCGAGCGTCGCACCGACGTGAACAAGGCCCGCCGTTCGCGCATCCGCACCTTCATCCGCAAGGTCGAAGAGGCCATCGCCTCGGGCAATGCCGACGAGGCCAAGGCGGCCCTGCAAGCGGCCCAGCCGGAACTGATGCGCGGCGTGACCAAGGGCGTCGTCCACAAGAATACCGCGTCGCGGAAAATCTCGCGCCTGGCATCGCGCGTGAAGGCCCTGTCGGCGGCCTGATCCCCCGCGCCTTGCGCGGCGCTGATTGCCTTGAAATCGCGGCCCCGCGGGGCCAGGAAACCCGGTCGGGTGCGGTTGCGAAACCGCGCCCGATTTCCGTTTCTGCGCCTGCGAATGTTGCAAAAATGCCGACATATCAAGGCGTTCAGGATTCTTTCCTTTCGAGTCAAGGGGCTCGCAGATTCGATTTGGCAAAGCCCCTGTCAAGCACATAGTTCGGTTGCAGCGGGCCGCGCGCCATTGCTAACCTCATGAGGCGATTCACGTCGCTGTGTTGGGGACGGGCCGGTTTCCCGCGGATCCGAAAGGGTCGCGGGCATCGGTCGGGCCAGAAGGCTTCAGGCGCCTTCACGGCCCTCGGGTTGTTCTTGCAGACGGCTGCCACCGGCTGCGCGGAACCCCGTGTCTTGGATTGGACATCGGGCGAAAGCCTCAGTCATGCGGCCCGTCCGGGGCCGCAGG